>NZ_JARWKW010000003.1:0-432694 GCF_047445855.1 Rhizobium sp. BR 250 | reverse complement strand
CCCCAATCAAAAGGCCGCTACTGCGGCCTTTATGCTATAATAAAACTATCAACGCGGGGTGGAGCAGCCCGGTAGCTCGTCAGGCTCATAACCTGAAGGCCGCAGGTTCAAATCCTGCCCCCGCAACCAAATTCTATCTAAAACCCCGCTCTTAAAACAGCGGGGTTTTTGCGTTCGGGCATTATCGGCAAAACAATCCTCTCAAATTCCACCCGCGGCATTGCCATAAATCCGAAAACGGACAAGATGCGCCATCATTCCAGCGCGGAAAAAACAACGTGAACGCCGACCCCTTAAATATCCTCAAGACTGTCTATGGCTATGATGCGTTTCGCGGACGGCAGGGCGAAATCATCCGGCATGTGGTGGCGGGCAACAATGCGTTCGTTCTGATGCCGACGGGAGGCGGAAAGTCGTTGTGCTACCAGATTCCGGCGCTTGCCAGAGAGGGCATGGGACTGATCGTCTCGCCGCTGATCGCGCTGATGGTCGATCAGGTTGCCGCCCTGCGTCAGGCCGGCGTCAGGGCCGAAGCCCTCAATTCTGACCTTTCGCCGGAAGAGCGGCGCGCGCTCTGGCGGGATATGCGGGCCGGCAATGTCGATATTCTCTACGCGGCGCCGGAGACCCTCCTCAAGCCGGATGTTCTTGACGCCCTTCAGTCCATCGACCTGTCCCTGATCGCCGTCGATGAGGCTCATTGCCTCTCGCAATGGGGGCATGATTTCCGGCCGCCTTATCGCCAGCTCGATATGTTGATCGAGCGTTTTCCGGACACACCGCGTATGGCGCTGACGGCGACGGCCGATGAGCCGACCCGTACCGAGATCCTAGGCCATCTCGCCATCGATGAAGGGGATGCCTTCATTGCCGGTTTCGACCGCCCCAATATCCGCTATGCGATCATGGAGAAAGACAATCCCCGCGCCCAGCTGAAGCGTTTTCTCAACGGCCGGGAGAATGAAAGCGGCATCGTTTATTGCCTGTCGAAACGCAAGGTGGATGAAACGGCAGCATGGCTTCGGGAAGAGGGGCGCGATGCGCTACCCTATCACGCCGGCATGGACAAGGCCGCCCGTGAGGAAAACCAGACCCGCTTCCAGCATGGTGAGGCGGTGATTATCGTCGCTACCGTTGCCTTTGGCATGGGCATCGACAAGCCGGATGTGCGCTTTGTCGTCCATATCGATCTGCCCGGCAGCATCGAGGCCTATTATCAGGAAACGGGCAGGGCTGGTCGTGATGGTCTGCCGTCGGACGTGCTGATGCTCTATGGCTATGAAGATATTGCCCTGCGCAACCGCTTTATTGAGGAGTCGGACGCTGCGGACCAGCGCAAATATATGGAGCGCCAGAAGCTCGATGCGCTGCTTGGTCTCGCGGAAACTGCAAGCTGCCGCAGGCAGGTTCTGCTGTCCTATTTCGGCGACCGATGCGAGCCCTGCGGCAATTGCGATACCTGCGCGGCACCGCCCGCTTTATTTGATGGCGCCATCGCTGCCCAGAAATTGCTTTCCTGCATTTACCGCACGGGAGAGCGTTTCGGGCAGGCCTATGTCATCCGCGTGTTGCTGGGCCTGGAGGATGAGCGGATTTCCAGGTTCGGGCATGATCGCATCACCACTTACGGTATCGGCAAAGAACATGATAATCGCACCTGGCGCGCTATTCTGCGCCAGCTGGTTGCGTTGCGCCTGATCGACGTGGATCTGTCCGGACATGGCGGATTGTCCATTTCCGATGAGGGAAGACGGTTCCTGCGCGAAAAGCCCTCCCTGATGCTGAGGATTCCATCCGCGCCCCGCGCCGCACGACGGGAGACGCCGCGCAACACGACATCCACGGCTCTTCCGGAAACCGACCGTGGTCTCTTTGAGGCGCTGCGTGCAAAGCGGATGGAAATTGCGCGCTCGCAGAATGTTCCGCCCTATGTGATTTTCCACGACAGGACACTCATCGAGCTTGCCGCGGCAAGACCGACCTCGGCGAAGGAGATGGCGCAGATCCCCGGCGTTGGCGAGACCAAGCTGGAGCGGTACGGTCCCGCCTTTCTGGATGCAATAATGCAGCACATCGACGGGGAATGATCACCGAAGCAGATAATGAATAGCCGGGTAAGTAAAAGCCGTTAAAGCCTCAGCCTGTCGTGTCCTTGAACAGAACATTCTGATCGATGAGATAACGGGAAAACAGAGGCAGGCTTGCTCCGCCAATTGCCCGGGCCTGGCTGCCGACCGCGCCTTCGATGATCTCCGGCAACGTGACGCCCTGAAGATCGTGGTGTTTGAGGGCAAGCCGGGTGGCGGTGACGATCCTCGTTCTGACCCAATCGGGAAAACCGCCATCGATGATAACGCTGGAAAAATCGATGATGGAGGCGGCCGCGATAACGGCCTGCGCCAGCGCGGCGGCGGTTTTTCTGATCCAGCTTTCCAGCGGTTCGCCGAAATCGATCCACTCATCCGGAGAAAACCACAGGGGGCGCGGATCGATGCCTCTTTCGCGCAGCATATTCTCCAGAACGAAGATCGAAGCGATCTTCAGAAGCTGAACCGTATTGCCGTCCTGCCCCTGCACCGGCAGCGGGCCGATGGCGCCGGCGGTGCCTGTCTTTCCGGAAAACAGTGCCGAATTCAGAACGACACCGCCACCGATGAAGGAGCCGATGAAGACATACAGAAAATCCGCATGGTTCTGTCCCGCGCCGAAAACCAGTTCGGCGCCGCAGGCGCTCGTGGCGTCGTTCTGCAGAAAAACCGGGTAGCTGACGCCTTCGGCAATTTCCGAACGGATATCGACGTCCCGCCACCGCTCCATCTCGATCTGCGGCGCACCCACTTCCTGGGCCCAGTTCCACAATTCGAATGGAGCAGCGATGCCGACACCGGCGATTTTTTGCCGCTCGGCCGGAGACAGCTTCGATTCGAGCTCCGCTATGCCGTCTATCACGAAGGGCAATATCCATTCCGGCAGGGGGTAGGGATAGGTTCTGCGAAGCTTGAGCCTGATTCGCCCGACAAAATCCATCAGCACGAGATCGACGCTGCGCCGACCGATCTTGACGCCAAAGGAAAATACGGCGTCGGGATTGAGGCGCATCGGGGTCGAGGGTTGCCCCACCTTGCCGCGCAGCCTTTCACCGCGAATGAGAAGCCCATCCTTTTCCAGAGAGCGCATGATGACCGAGACAGTCTGCGCCGAGAGGCCGCAAAGTCTTGATATTTCCGCTTTCGACAGTCCGCCATGGCGGCGGACGAGGGACAGCACGAGCCGCTCATTATAGGCGCGCACGCCGATCTGGTTGGCGCCGCCGCTTATATCCATGGTGGTGGGCGGCGCGGGCGGCGCCGTCTCGACAGATTGTCTCATAATGTCATCCTCCCGCCCCGTCATATCCGCCGCGACCGATACATGAGGCTTTATGGCAATCTTGCTATCGCAACGTTAAACGACGCGGCGATATTCCTCCCTGCCGCATATAAGAATGCCATACGGAATTAATAATTCAATCGGATTTATTTATTGACAGCCGTTTCCTTTGGTGGTTCCATCTGCATCAACGGTCGTCGATCTCGGAGGAGACGGGATCGTCGGGTAACCGTCACGGTGCTCAAATATCCATTGGGAGGATCTCATGAAGACCACTGTTTCCGCTCTTCTGGGCGCGCTTGCGCTTGGCGTTTCTTTCGCTTCCGCTGCATCTGCTGCCGACACGTCGGTTTGCCTCATCACCAAGACCGATACCAATCCCTTCTTCGTCAAGATGAAAGAAGGCGCGACCGCCAAGGCGAAAGAACTCGGCGTGACGCTGAAGTCCTATGCCGGCAAGATCGACGGTGATTCCGAAAGCCAGGTTGCTGCGATCGAGACCTGCATCGCCGATGGCGCCAAGGGTATCCTGATCACCGCATCGGACACCAAGGGCATCGTACCGGCCGTACAGAAGGCGCGTGACGCCGGCCTTCTGGTCATCGCCCTCGACACGCCTCTCGAGCCCGTCGACGCCGCCGATTCCACCTTCGCCACCGACAATCTTCTGGCCGGCGAGCTGATCGGCAAATGGGCCGCCGGCACGCTTGGCGACAAGGCCAAGGACGCAAAAATCGCCTTCCTCAACCTCACCCCCTCCCAGCCGACGGTTGACGTGCTGCGTAACCAGGGCTTCATGAAGGGCTTCGGCATCGACGTGAAGGACATCAACAAGATCGGCGATGAAGACGACAAGCGCATCGTCGGCCATGACGTTACCAACGGTAACGAAGAAGGCGGCCGCGCAGCGATGGAAAATCTGCTGCAGAAAGACCCGACCATCAACGTCGTCCACACCATCAACGAACCTGCAGCTGCCGGTGCTTATGAAGCGCTGAAGGCGGTCGGTCGTGAAAAGGATGTTCTGATCGTGTCCGTCGATGGCGGTTGCCCGGGCGTCAAGAACGTGGCGGAAGGCGTGATCGGCGCGACATCGCAGCAATATCCGCTGCTGATGGCGGCGCTCGGTGTCGAAGCCGTCAAGAAGTTCGCCGACACGGGTGAAAAGCCGAAGCCGACGGCAGGCAAGAGCTTCGTTGACACCGGCGTGACGCTGGTGACCGACAAGCCGGTCAAGGGTCTCGATTCCATCGACACGAAGGAAGGTCTCAACAAGTGCTGGGGCTGATGCCTCACCGTTGAAACCCGCGGGGGCAGTTTTGCCCCCGCCCTTGGACCAGAATGATTTCAGGCACGATCCGGGGGATCGGACAAAGGAACAAACGGGCGCGCCGCACATTCCGCGGGGATGACATAGGCCGCTTCACAACACTTTGAATCCACGCATCACTCTCTTTGGAGAAAAAGCCCCGGTTTCGGGGCGTTGCGATGGAGCGATCGGGAGGAAAATCCATGAGCGATCAGCCGGTGCGGGCTCAGCCGCATAATGAATTTGAAAAAGTGCTTTCGGGAAGTTCGACGCAGGTCGCCGCTTTCGATACGCACGACAAGAGCGCGCTGGAAAAATTCCAGCACTTTCTCCATTCCAGCCCGGCGGCCGTGCCGCTTATCGTCCTGGTGCTGTCGCTGATCATTTTCGGCCTGCTCCTCGGCGGCAAGTTTTTCTCTGCCTTCTCGCTGACCCTCATCCTGCAACAGGTCGCGATCGTCGGCATCGTCGGCGCGGCGCAGTCGCTGGTCATCCTGACGGCGGGCATCGATCTGTCGGTGGGTGCGATCATGGTTCTGTCCTCCGTCATCATGGGGCAGTTCACCTTCCGCTACGGTTTGCCGGCGGAACTTTCCATTCTCTGTGGCCTCGCCGTTGGCGCATTCTGCGGCTTCATCAATGGCGTTCTGGTCTCGCGTATGCGCCTGCCACCCTTCATTGTCACACTCGGTATGTGGCAGATCGTGCTGGCGACCAACTTCCTTTATTCCGCGAACGAGACGATCCGCGCCCAGGATATCGCCCAGCAGGCGCCGATCCTGCAGTTCTTCGGCGCCAATATCCGTTTCGGCAATGCGGTTTTCACCTATGGCGTCATCGCCATGGTCCTGCTCGTCGCTTTGCTCTGGTATGTGCTGAACCGAACCGCCTGGGGCCGCCATCTTTATGCGGTGGGTGATGATCCGGACGCCGCAGAACTTGCCGGTGTCAACGTCAAGCGCATGCTGACGACCGTTTACACTCTGTCCGGCCTCATCTGCGCCTTTGCCGGCTGGGCCTTGATCGGCCGTATCGGTTCGGTTTCGCCGACCGCCGGCCAGTTCGCCAATATCGAATCCATCACGGCAGTGGTTATCGGCGGTCTGTCGCTGTTCGGAGGACGCGGCTCCATCATGGGCATGATTTTCGGTGCCCTGATCGTCGGCGTGTTCTCGCTCGGCCTGAGACTCATCGGAACCGACCCGCAATGGACCTATCTGTTGATCGGCGTCCTCATCATCATGGCCGTCGCAATCGACCAGTGGATCAGAAAGGTAGCAGGCTGATGGCAAAAGAACCCATTCTCACAGCACGCAATCTCGTCAAGCGCTATGGTCGCGTGACCGCCCTCGATCATGCAGATTTCGACCTCTATCCGGGCGAAATCCTGGCCGTGATCGGCGACAACGGCGCCGGAAAGTCCTCGCTCATCAAGGCGATTTCCGGTGCGGTGACACCCGATGAGGGGGAAATCCGGCTGGAAGGCCAGCCCGTGCAGTTCCGCTCGCCCATTGAGGCGCGCAAGGCGGGCATCGAGACGGTCTATCAGAACCTGGCGCTCTCGCCGGCGCTTTCCATAGCCGACAATATGTTCCTCGGCCGTGAAATCCGCAAACCCGGTATTCAGGGCAGCCTGTTCCGGGCCCTGGACCGCCCCGCCATGGAAAAATTCGCCCGCGAGAAACTGTCCGAACTCGGACTGATGACGATCCAGAATATCAACCAGGCGGTGGAAACCCTTTCGGGCGGCCAGCGTCAGGGTGTCGCCGTGGCGCGTGCGGCGGCCTTCGGTTCAAAGGTCGTCATCCTCGATGAGCCGACGGCAGCACTTGGCGTCAAGGAAAGCCGGCGTGTTCTGGAGCTTATTCTCGATGTGCGCTCGCGCGGCCTGCCGATCGTCCTGATCTCGCATAACATGCCGCATGTGTTCGAAGTTGCGGATCGCATCCATATCCACCGGCTGGGCAAACGCCTTTGCGTCATCAATCCGAAGGACTATTCCATGTCGGATGCCGTCGCCTTCATGACCGGCGCGAAGGAAGCGCCGCAGGAAACGCTTGCCGCATGACACTGAAGCTCGAGACGATCGTTGAAGACGTTCTTCGGCGGGCAAAGGGTCAATCCCGTTTCATCATAGCCATTGCCGGTCCCCCTGGGGCCGGCAAATCCACGCTGGCGGATGCGCTTTGTGATGCTTTGCTGGCGCGGGGCGAAACGGCCGCCGTGCTGCCCATGGATGGCTTCCATATGGACAATGGCATTCTCGAAGAACGGGGGCTGCTGCCGCGAAAGGGCGCGCCCGAAACCTTCGACGTGCGTGGCTTCCTCGATATCGTCTCCGCCGTCCGCAAGGGCGGGCAGGAGGTTCTTGTTCCGGTTTTCGACCGCTCCCGCGAAATCGCCATCGCCTCGGCCCGCGCGATTGCGCCGGACACGCGCCTGATCCTTGCCGAAGGCAATTATCTGCTGCTCAACGAGACACCCTGGACGACACTGTCCGGTAGCTTCGATCTCACCATTTTTGTGGGTCCATCCGTCGCAGTGCTTGAAGAGAGGCTGCGTAACAGATGGCGAGGCTATGGTCTCGATGACGCTCAAATCCACGCCAAACTGTTTGAGAACGATCTTCCCAACGGAAAAAGGGTGATCGAAAACGCCCGCCCCGCCGATATCCACATCGATATCTGGGAATAGGTTAACGCTTTCCCGTCCCTAAGCCACAAAGCGCATTTGCCGTTAAGCCTTTGTTGGCCATGTGTTGAATCTTTTTGATCCACAGGGTGGGGCTTTTGTGTGTCTATTCATTGACGTGAAAATTTCCTCATATACTATATGTGGTGTTCGAGGTTCTTCCGATTCGCAAGGATTGGGAGCTAAGACGGGAATTCGGTGCGTGATGCCATCATGGCGGAGCAAGGCCGAAACTGCCCCCGCAACTGTAAGCGGTGAGCATCGTTCCAATTTGGGTCACTGGGGCTGAAAGCCCCGGGAAGGCCGGAATAGATGTTGTGACCCGCAAGTCAGGAGACCTGCCTTGAGCGCAAACGTCCACGGGCGGGGTGTCCGGAGGAAGGTGTATGACGCAAATGATTTGCGTACGCCCTTTTCTGCCCCCTCCAGAACAAGCTTCGGGGTGAAGTCATGCCAGTGCATTTCTTTAAGTTGCTACGCTCGTCGGCGTAGAGAGTGATTTTGCGCGGCTTGCAGCGTTTTCAGGAAAACCGGACCCCGGTTTCGATCCGGAGATGCGACAAGTCGCCTGGGCTGCGCGCCTCACCTGAATGACAGATCCACCGCCACCCGATTGCGATTGCAGTCGGCAATGTTGAGCCGTGTCCGAAACCGGCTTCGAGAGAGGAAATTATGACCGTCACCGTTTACAGCAAGCCCGCTTGCGTCCAATGCACCGCCACGTATCGTGCGCTCGACCGCATCGGCGTTCCCTATGAGATCATCGATATTTCCGAAGATGCGGATGCGCTCGATCATGTTCGGGGTCTCGGTTACATGCAGGTTCCCGTCGTCGTTGCCGGCGAACGGCATTGGGCGGGTTTCCGGCCTGATATGATTGGCTCGATTAGCTGAGGCGGCAGGGCGATGGGTCTGATCGTCTATTATTCCAGCCGCTCTGAAAACACCCATCGTTTCCTTCTGAAACTGGGACGGCGTCTGTTTCGCCTGCCGCTCGGCGCCGAGGAGGACGTGCCTCAGGTGTCGGAGCCCTATGTGCTCGTTACCCCCACCTATGGGGGCGGCGGCACCAAAGGGGCCGTGCCGAAGCCGGTCATCCGGTTCTTGAACGAGCCCTCCAACCGAAATCTCATTCGCGGCGTCATCGCGGCGGGCAACACGAATTTTGGCGCAGCTTTCGCATCCGCCGGAGACATCGTCTCGCGCAAATGCGCAGTGCCGTTTCTCTATCGCTTCGAGCTTCTCGGCACGGAGGAAGATGTCGCCAACGTCAAACATGGATTGGAACGATTTTGGACACGCTGACCTCAAGCGCGCTGCGCAAGGACGCCAAACAGCCCGTAGCCGCAAGCCAGAAACCGGTTGAGACGGGACTGGATTATCACGCGCTGAACGCGATGCTGAACCTCTATGACGAAAACGGGAAGATCCAGCTCGACAAGGATCGCCTGGCCGCCCGGCAATATTTCCTCCAGCACGTCAACCAGAACACGGTATTTTTCCATAACCTCAGGGAAAAGCTCGATTATCTGGTAACGGAGGGATATTACGAGCAGGAGGTGCTGGACCAGTATTCCTTCAATTTCGTGCGTGACCTCTATGACGAGGCCTATGCCCGGAAGTTCCGTTTTCCGACCTTCCTCGGCGCTTTCAAATATTACACCTCCTACACGCTGAAGACCTTTGACGGAAAACGTTATCTCGAGCGTTACGAGGATCGCGTCTGCATGGTTGCGCTTGCGCTCGCGCGCGGTGATGAGCAGCTTGCCCGCGATCTGGTCGATGAGATCATTTCAGGCCGCTTCCAGCCGGCGACGCCGACCTTTCTCAACGCCGGCAAGAAGAGCCGCGGCGAGCTGGTGTCGTGTTTTCTGCTGCGCGTGGAAGACAATATGGAAAGCATCGGCCGCTCCATCAATTCGGCGCTGCAGCTTTCCAAGCGCGGTGGTGGCGTGGCGCTCTCCCTGACCAATATTCGCGAGGCCGGCGCGCCGATCAAGCAGATCGAAAACCAGTCTTCCGGCGTCATTCCGGTGATGAAGCTGTTGGAAGACAGTTTCTCCTACGCCAATCAGCTGGGGGCTCGCCAGGGTGCCGGCGCGGTCTATCTGCATGCTCATCACCCGGATATCATGCGCTTCCTCGACACGAAGCGCGAAAATGCCGATGAAAAAATCCGCATCAAAACCCTGTCGCTCGGTGTGGTGATCCCCGATATCACCTTCGAACTCGCCCGCAACAACGAGGATATGTACCTCTTCTCGCCCTATGATGTGGAGCGGGTCTATGGCGTGCCGTTGACGGAGATCTCGGTCACCGAAAAATATCATGAGATGGTCGCCGACAGTCGCATCCGCAAGAAGAAGATCAAGGCGCGCGAGTTTTTCCAGATCATCGCCGAAATCCAGTTCGAGAGCGGTTACCCTTACATCATGTTCGAGGACACGGTGAACCGCGCCAATCCGGTCGCCGGCCGTATCAGCATGAGCAATCTCTGCTCGGAAATTCTGCAGGTCAGTGAAGCGAGCGAGTTTGATGCCGATTTGTCCTATAGCCATATGGGCAAGGATATTTCCTGCAATCTCGGTTCGCTGAACATTGCCTCTGCCATGGACTCCGCCGATTTCGGCAAGACCATCGAGACCTCGATCCGGGCGTTGACGGCGGTTTCGGACATGAGCCACATTTCCTCGGTCCCGTCCGTGGAAAAGGGCAATGATGCGAGCCACGCCATTGGCCTCGGCCAGATGAACCTGCACGGCTATCTGGCGCGCGAACGCATCTTCTACGGTTCGGAAGAAGGCATCGATTTCACCAATATCTATTTCTACACCGTGACCTATCACGCCATCCGCGCCAGCAACCGGCTGGCGGTGGAACGGGGCCAGAGCTTCAAGGGCTTTGAAAACTCCAAATATGCCTCGGGCGAATATTTCGACAAATATACCGACCGGGAATGGTTGCCCGCGACGGAAAAGGTCCGTGAGCTGTTCGAAAAAGCCGGCATTGCCATTCCAACGCAGGAAGACTGGACAGCGTTGAAGCAGGACGTGATGGCATCGGGTCTCTATAACCAGAACCTGCAGGCCGTGCCGCCCACTGGCTCGATCTCCTATATCAACCACTCCACCTCTTCCATTCACCCGATTGTTTCGAAGATCGAAATTCGCAAAGAGGGCAAGATCGGTCGCGTTTATTACCCGGCTTCTTATCTTTCGAACGACAATCTCGAATATTATCAGGATGCCTATGAGATCGGCCCTGAGAAGATCATCGACACCTATGCAGCGGCCACCCAGCATGTCGATCAGGGCCTGTCGCTGACGCTGTTCTTCCGCGATACGGCGACGACACGCGATATCAACCGGGCACAGATCTATGCCTGGAAGAAGGGCATCAAGACCATCTATTACATCCGTTTGCGCCAGATGGCGCTGGAAGGCACGCAGGTTCAGGGCTGCGTTTCCTGCACGCTCTGATTTGAGGGACAAGAGAATGAACATCGCCGTAAAACCCGCGTCCCGTATCCGCGCGGTCAACTGGAACCGCATCGAGGACGACAAGGACCTCGAAGTCTGGAACCGCCTGACCTCGAACTTCTGGCTGCCGGAAAAGGTGCCGCTTTCCAACGACATCCCGTCCTGGGGAACGCTGAAGCCGGAAGAGCAGAAACTGACGATCCGTGTCTTCACCGGGCTGACATTGCTCGACACGATCCAGAACGGCGTCGGTGCCGTGCGCCTGATGGCGGATGCGGCTACGCCGCATGAGGAGGCCGTGCTCTCCAACATCTCCTTCATGGAGGCCGTGCACGCCCGTTCCTATTCGTCGATCTTTTCAACGCTCTGCCTCACACCGGATGTTGACGACGCCTATCGCTGGTCGGAAGAAAACGAGTTCCTGCAGCGCAAATCCGCGCTCATCATGCGCGAATATGACAGCGGCGATCCGCTGAAGAAAAAGATCGCCAGCGTGTTTCTGGAAAGTTTCCTGTTCTATTCCGGCTTCTATTTGCCGATGTTCTGGTCAAGCCGCGCCAAGCTCACCAACACGGCAGACCTCATCCGTCTCATCATCCGCGATGAGGCCGTGCACGGCTATTATATCGGTTACAAGTTCCAGCGGGCGCTGGACCGCCTTGGCGAGGCGCAAAGACAGGAAATCAAGGATTTTGCCTTCGATCTGCTGCTCGAGCTTTACGACAACGAGGCGAAATATACCGAAGACCTCTATGACGGCGTTGGCCTGACGGAAGACGTCAAGCAGTTCCTGCATTACAATGCCAACAAGGCCCTGATGAATCTGGGTTATGAGGCGCTGTTTCCGGCCGAGGCTTGCCGGGTCAATCCGGCGATCCTCTCGGCGCTCTCGCCCAATGCCGATGAAAATCACGACTTCTTCTCAGGGTCCGGCTCATCCTATGTCATCGGCAAGGCGGTCGCCACCGAGGATGAAGACTGGGATTTCTGAAACCGGTGTGCCACCAAGAACCCGCAGAAACTATTGCGGGTTCACCACCTGGCTTGCAAGGCGGAAGGGGCTGGAAACGGTCGCTCCGATAGCATCGAAAACGAAGGCTCCCGCACTGTTGATGTCGCCGCCGCGCCTGCTTGCCTCAAGTTGCGGCACCATGGAGGCCAGCGCCGCATAGCGGTCGTGATTGAGCGGGTCCGACGCTTCGAGATTAGAGATGTCGACGAATTGCACGCCTTCCTTCAGGGCAGCTTCCTGCACCTGGCGGTCGGTAACATCCAGTGCGCCGATGCGGGTGACATCGGCACCCAGGATGGAGGACGCTTTCAGGGCTCGGTCGTCCTTGGACACCAGCACCGTGAGCGGCGGGTCGAGCCGGCCGACCACCTCGATCTGCTTGCGGAAGACATCGGCGTCGATATCGGGCGCAGCCAACACCACCTGCAGCTTGGCGATGACATCGTTTTTGCCCTGGAAGCGTAGTTGCCGCAATGCTTCCATGACCAGCCAGCCGCCCATGCTGTGGCCGAACAGGACGACGCTTTTCTTCGGGGTCTGGCGGGTTAGGTCGGTCAACAGCGCGGCGAGCGCATCGCGTGAAAAGGTCGCCGATTCCTTGTCGGCGACGTAGCCGGTGACATTGGCCTGCGACGGCCAGGAAAAGACCAGCGGCACGCCGTTCATATTGGCATCGGCAGCCATCTGCGCCGCGCGGAACAGGGCTTCCTGGTAGCTGTAATTGTAACCATGCACAAAAAGCGCGATCTGCCTGCCGGAGCGGGCAATGTCGCCAAGATCGGCGTTGAGTTGCGGCTTGGTCAGCATATCGGCTCTGGTGACGACAAAGTCCCTGTTCGGATCCGGCTTGCCGCTGGCCCATTCGATTTTCCCGCTTTTATGGGTGGGCGGAATGGAAATGTCGAAGCGTGCATAGTTGGGCTCGACCGCGCGCCCTGTGCCGAAGCCTTTTTTCGCCTCCTTGTCCTTCTCCCGTGTGCTCGCCACATAGGCGGTCACTATTTTCGTGCCACGGGTCTTGGTATTGACCGCTTGCAGCACATCTGCCCCCGGTCGGCCCGCGCAGGAGGAAATAAGACCGAGCGTGAGAAGGAGCGAAAGGATCAGGCGCATGGATGGCTACCGGTGACAGGGAACGGGTTCATAAATAACTTCCCGCTGGAAAAGTTGCTACTGGAGAATGAATTGGTCTTCGGCACGGTTGGGCATTCCCCTCCTTGCCATCCGGCCATGTTCGTTTTAGGCCGTACAGATGACGAACAAGGTGTCGCTTTTACGGCTGAAACTCACGGACTTCCGCAACTATGCGGCGGGGGCGCTCACGCTTGATGACAGGCATGTGGTGCTGACGGGCGATAATGGCTCCGGCAAGACCAATCTGCTCGAGGCTGTTTCCTTTCTTTCGCCAGGACGCGGCCTGCGCCGGGCCATCTTGTCCGATGTGACACGGGTGGGGGCGGAAGCCACTGGTTTCTCGATCTTTGCCGATGTCGAGGGCATGGATGGTGAGGTCGCCATCGGCACAGGGATCGAAGGCGATGGCGAGGTGGTGTCGCGTCGCCTGCGCCTGAACGGCACGCCCGTCAAATCCGTCGATGAATTGACCGACCATCTGCGGGTTCTGTGGCTGACACCCGCCATGGATGGTCTCTTTACCGGCTCCTCATCGGACCGCCGGCGTTTTCTCGATCGGCTGGTGCTGTCGCTTGATCCCGCTCATGGTCGGCGGGCAAGCGATTTCGAAAAGGCCATGCGCGGCCGCAACCGTCTGCTTTCGGAAGGCCGCTTCGATCCGGTCTGGCTGGATGGCATCGAAAAACAGATGGCCGAACTGGGCATTTCCATGGCGGTTGCCCGTTATGAAATGCTCGGCCTGTTGAAGACCCTGATCGAGGGGCGGGCCGGCAATGCGGCCTTCCCGTCGGCGGCGCTGTCGCTCTCGGGTTTCATGGATGACGGGCTCAACCGCCCGGCTGTCGATCTGGAAGACGAATATGGCCTTATGCTGCGGGAAGGCCGGTACCGGGACGCGGCGGCAGGCCGCACGCTGGATGGGCCGCACCGAGTCGATCTTTTCGTGCGCCACGCGGAAAAGGACATGGAAGCCGAACGCTGTTCTACCGGGGAGCAGAAGGCGCTGCTGGTCGGGCTGGTGCTCGCCCATGCGCAGCTCACCGCCAACATGACCGGTTATGCGCCGGTTCTGCTGCTGGATGAAATTGCCGCCCATCTGGATGAGGGCAGGCGGGCCGCCCTGTTTGATCTCATCCACGCGCTGGGCGGTCAGAGTTTCATGACCGGAACGGATGCGGCCATGTTCTCCGCCCTCGGCGAGCGGGCACAGTTCTTCAATGTTTCCCATGGGAGCATCACGGCATGACGGCAGAGAAATGGAGTGCGACATGGACCCGCTGAGCCCGGAAGAGATCGAACGTTACAAGCGCCACATATTGCTGCCGGAAATCGGCGGCGTCGGCCAGCAACGGCTGAAGGCGGCGCGGGTGCTGGTCATCGGGGCCGGCGGTCTAGGCGCGCCTGTCCTTCATTATCTTGCTGCCGCCGGTGTCGGCACGCTCGGCATGATCGATGACGATGTGGTCTCCCTGTCCAATCTCCAGCGGCAGGTGATCCACGATACCGGCACGATCGGCGAGCTGAAAACGGAAAGCGCGCGCAAGGCCATCGCCCGGCTCAATCCGCATGTCCGCACGCTTGTTTATGAGGAGCGTTTTTCGCAGGTCTGGGCGCATGACCATCTGCCATCCTTCGATCTCCTGATCGATGGCTCGGACAATTTTGATACGCGTTATGCCGCGGCGGATGCTGCAGAGGCTGCGAAAAGGCCGTTGGTCACCGGTGCTGTCGGCCGTTTCGATGGATCGGTCACGGTTCTGAAACCCTACGAGACGAATGCGGAGGGCACTTTGCTGCCCGGTTATCGTGACCTGTTCCCGGAACCGCCGCCGCAGGGGCTGATACCGAATTGCGCGGAAACGGGCATTGTCGGCGCGCTGACCGGCGTGATCGGCACCCTGATGGCCATGGAGGCGATCAAGGTCATCACCGGTGCCGGCGAGCCCCTCATAGGCCGCCTGCTTCTTTATGATGCCCTGTCGGCGCGTTTCGAAACGGTGCGATACAAGCGCCGGACAGCGGGAAAGAAACCATGATCGAGATCACGAGGATCGGCGAGGATTTCGACCGCTGGCAGGATTTGCTGGCGCTCATCATGGCGTCCTTCGCTTACATGGATGACGTCATCGACCCGCCCTCTTCGGCCCATCGCCTGACACCCGAAAATCTTGCCGAAAAGGCGAGGGTGGAGGTCGCTTTTGTGGTTCAGGACGACGATGAGTTGCTGGGCTGCCTGTTTTGCCGGCCGGAGCCGCCGGCTTCGCTTTATGTCGGCAAGCTCTGTGTTTCCCCGAAAGCGCAGGGAAAGGGCATCGGCAAGCTGCTTCTGCAGCAAGCCGAAATGCTGGCACAAGAACTGGCGCTGCCGGCGCTCAGGCTGGAAACGCGCATCGAGCTTCTCGCCAACCATGCGAAATTTACCGGCTGGGGTTTCGTCAAGACCGCTGAAAATGCCCATGCGGGCTATGATCGTACGACCTCGATCGAAATGACCAAATTCCTGGACTGAAGCCGCTTTTTAAAGCCGCTCTTATTGCAAAAGGCCGGACTGCATCATCTGGGAGAGAAAGACGGAAGAAACGCGGTCGATACCCGCCTGCGGCTGGATTTCCGCCGTTCCCACCCGCCAGATGTCCTTGTCCGGCCCGCTGACGAGCTGGATTTCCGTCGTGACCTTGTGGCTCAGCGCCGCCGCCTTGGTGGCCTCCACCATCTGCTTCATGAGTTTTACGGAGGGCATGCGGGTCCTATCACCAATCTCATCCGGATTTGCGGCAGCCTTCAGCCGCTGGAAGGCTGGCCCGACATCCGGCAGAGAACAGTTCATCTTTATTCGCGCCACAAAAAGACCGGCAGGCGTTTTTGAACCGATACGTGCAGGCTCAGCCTTGCAGCGCACCCGCTCCGTGCTCGCCACCCAGAGCTTTGCGAACTGGTCCGATTGTTCACTCGTCGTCCCCTTGGGAGAATGCATGCCCCTGTATTTGCGCTGCCATGCGACGGGGTCCGCAACCAGTTCCATATCGGTGTAGCGCTGGCCGCTGCCCGAAGATCCCCATTCCTTGTTCAGGCGAGCCATGCTGGCGCGATCAAAATTCAGCCAGGCACGATAATAGAGTTCGGCGGTTTCCTCCGGTGAGGGCGACGCAGCCCGGGCCGGGACGCTGACCAGCATCAACAGGACGGAGATCAGCAATAAAAATTTCGCCTGGATTCCCATTGAACTCTTCCTCCCTGTGGTGATCGAACGATGTCTGCCCGACCGGCTCAGCTCCGCCCCGGCAGCACCCGATTCGGCGGGCGGTGCCCATCGAACAATGTGCGGATGTTGATGATGACCTTGTCGCCCATGTCGATCCGGCCTTCGATCGTTGCCGAACCCATATGGGGAAGCAGCACGACCTTGCCTTCCTTGGCGAGCTTGATGAGCTTGGGGTTTACGGCAGGCTCATTTTCATAGACATCGAGGCCGGCGCCGGCGATCTTGCCTTCGCGCAGGCACTGGATCATCGCTGCTTCGTCAATAATATCGCCGCGCGCGGTGTTGACGATGTAGCTGGTCGGCTGCATCAGCGCCAGCCGCCGTGCCGAGATCAGGTGATAGGTCGCGGGTGTCGAGGGGCAATTGACCGACACGATATCCACCCGCGCCAGCATCTGGTCGAGACTGTCCCAATAGGTCGCCTCAAGCTCCGCTTCCGTTGCCGGATTGACCCGTTTGCGATTGTGATAATGAATGGAAAGGCCGAAGGCCTTGGCGCGCCGCGCGACCGCCGTGCCGATGCGGCCCATGCCGACGATGCCGATGCGTTTACCGGAAATGCGCCGTCCGAGCATCCAGGTCGGAGACCAGCCCAGCCACTCGTCGGCGCCGTTGGCGAGCACGCGCGTGCCCTCGATCATGCGGCGCGGCACGGCCAGCACCAGCGCCATGGTGATATCGGCGCTGTCTTCCGTCAGCACATTCGGCGTATTGGTAACGGTGATACCCTTTCGGGCGGCGGCATCGACATCCACATGGTCGATACCGTTGGAGAAGCTGGCGATCAGCTTCAGCTGCGGCCCGGCCTGCTCGATCATGGCGGCGGTGATGCGGTCGGTCACGGTCGGCACCAGCACGTCCACGCGCTGCATGGCGGCGACCAGCTCTTCCTCGCTGCGCGGCGTATCGTCGATATTGAGTTCCGCGTCGAAGAGCTCGCGCATTCTGGTTTCGACGACGTCAGGCAATTTGCGGGTGATATAGACTGTCGGTCTCTTCTTGTGGGTCATCGTTTGCCGCTGCCTTGTTCAGAAGTCATTAACCAGAAAGAGCGATAATTTCTTTCAATCAGGGCGTTTCTACCAGACCCGCCGGCGAAGACAAACAAAACTCGCCGTGGCTCGAGGCATGTGGAACCGAGCCTCCTCGAATATCATCCGGTTTGCAGAAGGCGGGAAACGGAAATGGGCATGCGCAGTGTGGTTTCTATCGTTTGCATTGCATTGTCTCTGGGCCTCCTCGGTGCGGCCGGCGAAGCCATGGCGCAGGGTGCCGCCAAGGGCGCAAGCGGCCTGCCGCTGCCGCGATTTGTCAGCCTGAAATCCAAGCGCGTCAATATGCGCATCGGCCCCAGCACGGATTATGCCGTGTCGTGGATGTATCTGAAATCGGGAATGCCGGTCGAAATCATCCAGGAATATGAAAACTGGCGACGCATCCGCGATGCCGACGGCACGGAAGGCTGGGTCAATCAGGCCCTGCTCTCTGGTGAGCGTACGGCCGTTGCCGCTCCGTGGATGCGCGGCAAGGGCAAGGAAGTCTACGTGAACATGCGCCGCGAGGCGCAGTCGGGCGCTGCCGTTACCGCCCGGCTGGAGCCGGGCGTCGTCTTCCGGATCGGCGAATGTAATGGCGACTGGTGCCGTGCCGAGGCCGGTCAGGCCTCGGGCTGGGTATCCCAGGGGGAAATCTGGGGTGCTTACCCCGGCGAAGCCTTTAAATAAGGCCGTGTTTTTCGCCCAGCGCCTTCAGCGATGACATGGGGCGCGGGCCGATCTGCTGAATGACGGCGGCAGCCGCAAGGCAGCCGAGCTTGCCACAATCTTCAAGCGAACGGTCCTGCGTATAACCGAATAGGAAACCGGCGGCGAAAAGATCGCCCGCACCCGTCGTGTCGACCACGTCATGCACGGGATAGGCTTCGACCTTCACGCGTTCCGTGCCGCGCAGGATGACGGCGCCTTCTTCGCTCATCGTCACCGCAGCAATCTTGCAATCGGCGGCAATTTTCGTCAGCGCCAGCTCGAAGTCGTCGGTTTCGTAAAGCGAAAGTGCTTCCTGCTTGTTGGCGAAAACGATGTCCACCGTGCCGGAGCGCATCAGGTCCAGAAACTCGTCGCGGTAGCGGCCGACGCAGAAGCTGTCGGAGAGCGTCATGGAAACTTCACGACCGTTTTCATGGGCAATGCGGGCGCATTCGCGAATGGCGTCCTTGGCGCGTGGCGGATCCCACAGGTAACCTTCGAAATAGGTGACCTTGGTCTGCGCAACGACGTCGTCTTCCACGTCTTCCGGGCCGAGATCGACGCAGGCGCCGAGATAGGTGTTCATCGAACGCTCGCCGTCTTCGGTCACGAAGATCATCGAACGTGCGGTTGGCGGGAATGTGCCTTCCGGCTTGGTTTCGAAATAGACGCCCTGCGCGCGGATATCGTGCTGGAAGATTTCGCCGAGCTGGTCTTCGGCAACCTTGCCGAAATAGGCGGCCCTGGCGCCGAAATTCGCAACGCCTGCCGCGGTATTGCCAGCGCTGCCGCCGGAGGCTTCGAGCGCCGGTCCCATCAGCGAATAAAGCAGTTCGGCGCGTTCCGCGTCGATAAGGTTCATCGCACCTTTGGTGATGGCATTGTCGTTGAGGAAGCGATCATCGCAGCGGGAGATGATGTCGACGATGGCATTGCCGACAGTCAGTACGTCGAATTTCGTCATAGGCCCTATCCGTTTCGCACGGGGGTGTGCGTTTTTTTCGAATGGTCTTAAACATTTCTGGCGGCAAGAAAAGCCCAAAGAGAAAATATGCGGTTCTCCACGACAGGCGGAAGCACGTCATTTCTCTGTAATGTGGTTAAGCTATTACTCCCATCAGAGCAAAAGGTGTGTGAATGCGTACCGAAATAGAAGACATGAGGTCTTCTGGCTCAACCGTTATCTCCGCCACGGATGTACTGGCGGCATTTAACGGACATAAAAGGCGGGGGTAACCCCGCTTTTTCTTTTAAGGCACGTTCCGGCTTGCCGTATTGTGCGGGCACGGAGGCGCTTCGGCCCTAGCGACTCACCAAGTTCTTCCCCTCCCGACATACTTCATTTGGCGAAAACAAAGAGCGAAAGCGTATTCGCGATTCCATTCCCGCGGAAAAGGCTCTAAAGCGAAGTATCTCCCGCAAAAGCCGCGAAAGCTTTCCCTCCATGTCTGCCGTTGCCGCGAATGTCGCCCCGATTTTCATTCTCATCCTGATCGGTTGGCTGACCGTCAAGGCCGGCCTGTTCAGGGCGGATGCCGGTGATATCCTGAGTGATTTCGTGTTCAAGATCGCGGTGCCGACATTGATCTTCCGCACGCTAGCGGAAGCGAATTTTCACGGCACATCGCCCTTCCGCCTCTGGATCACCTATTTCGCCGGCGTGGCCGTCACCTGGACGGTCGGGCATATCGTCACCCGGTATGTCTTCAAGCAGGATGTCCGCATCGCCGTTATCGCCGGCATTTCCTCGGCCTTTGCGAATAATATCTTCATCGGTCTGCCGCTGGTCGGGCGTTCCGTGGGAGATGAGGGGCTGGTCGCTCTCTCCATCCTGCTCGCCATCCATCTGCCGGTCATGATGATCGCCGGCACCATCCTGATGGAAAACGCCACACACAAGGCAGTCGGTGGCGAAAAACGGAGCATGACTGCGGTCTTCAAACAGGTGGGCCGCAATCTCGTCACCAATCCGCTGGTGATCGGTCTCGTCATCGGGCTTTCGACCAATGTTTCCGGCGTGGCGCTGACACCCATTTTGAAAACCGTGGTCGATCAGATCGCCTCGATGGCGGGGCCGGCTGCTCTCATATCGCTCGGCATGGCGCTGACGAAATACACCATTCGCGGCAATATGGGCATTGCCGTCACCATGACCGTTTTCAAGCTGCTGCTTCTGCCTGCCTGCGTATGGGCCATGGGCCACGTGCTCGGCCTCAGCCGTGAATGGACGGCGGCGCTGGTGCTCACCTCGTCGGTGCCGACGGGCGTGAATGCCTGGCTGATCGCCAACCGCTTCGGTATCGGCCACAGTGTCGCGGCCTCCACCATCAGCATTTCCACGGCGACCGGCGTTTTGTCCGTGTCGCTATGGGCCTGGCTGCTGAGCTGAGCTGATTATTTCTGGGCGCTCAGAATCTTGAAGCGGGCGTTGCGGCACACTTCGGCGGTCGTGCGGAATTCCGCCGCCAGAACCGGTTCATAAGGCAGGCCGCGATTGGCCACCATCAGCAGCTTGCCGCCGCTGCGCAACGCGCCCGCCGCAGCCTTGATGAAGGCCTGGCCAAGTGCGGGTTCCGCCGCCTGTCCGCCCGCATGGAAAGGCGGGTTCATGATGATGAGGTCGTATTTTTCCTTCGGCGGCTCGTTGGCCAGATCCTGCCAGAAGAAACGTGCCGTCAGGCGCGGATTGTTTTCGAGAAGATTGGTCTTGGCGAATTCCAGCGCATTCCAGTCCGCTTCGAAAAGATCGATACGGGCGGTACGCGGCGATTTTTCCGCCAGCATGATGGAGAGATAACCCCAGCCAGCGCCGAAATCGGCGGCATTGCCGTCAAAGTCGGTCGGCAGGCGCGAGGCAAGCAGTTCCGAACCGTCATCCACGCGATCATGGGAGAACATGCCGGGCAGGGCGGTGAAGCGGCCCTCGACCGTCGCCGGCTTCTGGGCAAGCTTGGAGACGGCGGCCGATACATCGTCCGGCCGTTGGAACCAGAGCGCGACACCGTGATATTTCGGCGTCGATTCCGCTTCGATACCAAGCTTCGCCAGAGTCTTGCGCAGGGTTACGATCCCGTCTTCCTTCGATCCGGCCGCGACGATCAAGCCGCCGGCCTTCACCCGCGAAAGCGCTTCGGCGACACGGTTTTCGTTTTCACCACGATGTTTGCCGCAAAGCAGCAGTGCCGCATCGTAATCTTCGCCCGAAACATCCGGGGTGACTTCCGCGCCCTGGGCCTCGAGAGCCCGGTAAAGCGGCCGAAGATGCTGAACCGCGACGATCTCCGCGTCGAAACCATCCAGCCGCGGACCGGCTTCCGCTCCTAGAAACAGAACGCGTTCGCCTTCTTTCGGCATGGCAAGCATGTCCGAGGCAAAGGGATGGAAAAGGGTTTTCACGGCGTCACGGCTCATTGGAGCGTCCTTAAAGTAGGATGGAGTTTGTCGGGGAAAAGTGGAAACCGGTTTTCCCGAACAGACAAACGATAACAAAACGAAAAAAAGGCGCGGGCAAAACCCGCGCCTCGATAGGGTCTGGCGACGCGGCCTTATTCGGCAGCGGCTTCGCCGTCTTTCTTGTCGGCGGCGACTTCCTTGCCGGTTGCCTGGTCGACAACCTTCATGGACAGGCGAACCTTGCCGCGCTCATCGAAGCCCATCAGCTTGACCCAGACCTTGTCGCCTTCCTTGACGACGTCGGAGGTCTTGGCAACGCGCTCGGAAGCGAGCTGCGAGATGTGGACGAGGCCATCACGGGCGCCGAAGAAGTTGACGAAAGCGCCGAAGTCAGCGGTCTTGACGACCGTGCCTTCGTAGATCTGGCCGACTTCCGGTTCCGCAACGATCGAGTGGATCCACTTGCGGGCCGCTTCGATTTCCTTGCCGGAAGAAGAGGCGATCTTGACGGTGCCGTCGTCTTCAATGTTGATCTTCGCGCCGGTCTTTTCGACGATTTCGCGAATGACCTTGCCGCCGGAACCGATGACTTCACGGATCTTGTCGACCGGGATGTTCATCACTTCGATGCGCGGTGCGAATTCGCCGAGCTGGCCGCGGCTTTCGGTGATGGCGTTGGCCATTTCACCGAGGATATGCTTGCGGCCGCCCTGTGCCTGCTCCAGAGCGATCTTCATGATCTCTTCGGTGATACCGGCGATCTTGATGTCCATCTGCAGCGAGGTGATGCCGTCGGCAGTACCCGCAACCTTGAAGTCCATGTCGCCGAGGTGGTCTTCGTCGCCGAGGATGTCGGAGAGGACTGCAAAGCGCTCGCCTTCGAGGATCAGGCCCATGGCGATACCGGCAACCGGCTTTGCCAGCGGAACGCCTGCATCCATCAGCGCGAGCGAGGTGCCGCAAACCGTTGCCATCGACGAGGAGCCGTTGGACTCGGTGATTTCGGAAACGACGCGCAGCGTGTAGGGGAACTGTTCGGCAGTCGGCAGCATCGGACGGATCGCGCGCCATGCGAGCTTGCCGTGACCGATTTCGCGACGGCCTGGGGAGCCCATGCGGCCTGTTTCACCGACCGAGTAGGGCGGGAAGTTGTAGTGCAGCAGGAAGCGTTCCTTGTACATGCCGGTGAGGCTGTCGACATACTGTTCGTCTTCGCCGGTGCCGAGCGTCGCAACAACGATTGCCTGGGTTTCACCGCGGGTGAACAGTGCCGAACCGTGCGTGCGCGGCAGCAGGCCGACTTCCGAGATGATCGGACGAACGGTCGACAGGTCGCGGCCGTCGATGCGGCTCTTGGTGTCGAGAACGTTCCAGCGAACGATCTTCGCCTGAAGGTGCTTGAAGACGGCGCCGATTTCTTCCGGCGTGTACTTGGCTTCGCCTTCTTCCGGCAGGAAGTGTGCCTTCACCTTCGCCTTCACGGCGTCGACGGCGGCGTAACGGGCAGCCTTTTCGGTGATCTTGTAGGCGTCGCGCAGTTCTGCTTCGGCGAGCGCCAGCATTTCGTTTTCGAGAGCGGAGAAATCTTCCGGTTCGAATTCGCGCGGTTCCTTGGCGGCAACTTCGGCGAGCTTGATGATCGCGTCGATAACCGGCTGGAAGCCGCGGTGACCGAACATGACGGCGCCGAGCATGATTTCTTCGTTGAGTTCCTTGGCCTCGGACTCAACCATCAAAACAGCGTCCTGCGTACCGGCAACGACGAGGTCGAGAACAGACTCGTCCATTTCGTCCAGATGCGGGTTAAGAACATATTCACCGTTGATGTAGCCAACGCGCGCGCCGCCAACCGGGCCCATGAAGGGAACGCCAGAGAGCGTAAGCGCTGCGGAAGCCGCAACCATCGACAGGACGTCCGGGTTGTTTTCCAGATCGTGCTGGATGACTGTGACGACGACCTGCGTGTCGTTCTTGTAGCCTTCAGGGAAAAGAGGGCGGATCGGGCGGTCGATCAGGCGCGAAACCAGCGTTTCGTTTTCGCTCGGGCGGCCTTCGCGCTTGAAATAGCCGCCGGGGATCTTGCCGGCTGCGTAGGTCTTTTCCTGGTAGTTGACGGTGAGCGGGAAGAAATCCTGGCCCGGCTTCGGAGACTTTGCGGAAACCACGGTCGCGAGAACCATCGTCTCGCCGTAGGTTGCGATGACGGCGCCGTCAGCCTGACGGGCAACCTTGCCGGTCTCGAGCTTCAGCGGGCGGCCTGCCCATTCGATTTCCACGGAGTGTTGATTGAACATATCTTGTCCTTGGTTGTGGCTGCCGCTCCGGCATCGTGCCGGCGGTGGCAGCGCTGTGACTCAATCACGGGCAAGACAGCGGGAGGCTTTCGACAAGCAAGCATCCGGCAATCCTGCCCCATGACAGGTCTGCGGTTGAAAAAGGCGGCACCGGCCCATCCGGTTCACCCTAATCGTCCGGGGGCCACATCAGCGGCGAACGCCCGGAAATTCATGTGGCCTTCAAAAGGCCGGATATAAAAACCGGCGGGCATCGTTGCGAAACCCGCCGGAGAAGTTATTAGCGGCGAATGCCGAGAGCACCGATCAGCTTGGTGTAACGGGCTTCGTCCTTCTTCTTCAGATAGTCGAGAAGCGAACGACGGCTCGAAACCAGCGTCAGAAGGCCACGACGGGAGTGGTTGTCCTTCTTGTGGTCCTTGAAGTGACCGGTCAGGTTGTTGATCCGCTCGGTCAGGATAGCAACCTGAACTTCCGGCGAACCGGTGTCGCCTTCCTTCGTGGCATATTCCTTGATGAGGGCGGCTTTGCGCTCTGCAGTAATCGACATCGGACGATCCTTTCTGTTTTAAGGAAAAATGGGACGCCTAAAGCCGGGATGTCGTCCAGCTCTGGCCATTCAGCAGCATAGGCAAAGCCCAAGCTGGCGCTGCCTATAAACTATTCCGGGTGTAATTGAAAGAGGCGATTGACAGCGCCTCCCGAGCCTTGATTTAGCCGAAAACACGCTTCGGCCGGAACTCGCCTTCGCCGATCTCGCCGATGGCGACCAGTTTGCCATGCGCGGTGGCATAGGCTTCCGGATGATTAGCCGGCGCATCGCGCCCGCGCAGCAGGATGGGGTTGCCCATCTTCAGCCTGTGTGCCTGATCGTCGTTGATGATGAGGCGGGGAAGGGCGGACAGCGCCTCGGCCGTGTCGATCAGATAGGCGTCCAGCGCTTCCAGCCGTTCGTCGCGGTCTTCCATGGCTTCCAGCGCCGTTAGCGTTTCGAGCGGCACCATCATCTCTTCGCCGAAGGGGGCGACCATGGTGCGGCGCAGTTCGGAGATATGGCCAAAGCAGCCGAGATCGCGGCCCATGTCGCGGGCCAGCGCCCGCACATAGGTGCCCTTGCCGCATTCCACTTCAAAATGCGCGGTATCGGCGTCGGGGCAGGCCAGCAGCGTCAGGCGATGGATTTCCACCTCGCGTGCGGGAATTTCCACCGTCTCGCCGTCACGTGCCAGATCATAGGCGCGCTCGCCGGCGATCTTGATTGCGGAAAACTGCGGCGGGGTCTGCATGATCACGCCGGTATAGTTGGGCAGAATATCCCGGATCGCCTGCTCGTTCGGGCGCTGGTCGGAGGAATCGACCACCTCGCCTTCGAGATCATCGGTCGCGCGTTGCTCGCCCCAGGTCACGGTAAATTCGTAGATTTTTCGGCCGTCCATGACATAGGGCACGGTCTTGGTGGCGTCACCAAGCGCGATCGGCAGCATGCCGGAAGCGAGCGGATCGAGCGTGCCGGCATGGCCGGCCTTCTGGGCGTTGAACAGCCACTTGATCTTGGAAACGGCCTCGGTGGAGCCGAAATCGAGCGGCTTGTCGAGGATGAGCCAACCCGAAATCGGACGGCCCTTGGGTTTGCGGTTCTGCTGTTTGCGTGGTTTGGACATGCTTCAGTTCTGTTCGTCGTCTTTTTCGTTCGAAGGTCCAAGATCGCGCTGTACTTCCGGCGAACGCAGGAGCGCATCGATCTTCTGGTAATTGTCGAAACTCGTATCATCGCGGAAACGCAGTTCCGGCATGTATTTCATCTGCCGAAGCTGCGGGCCGAGGCGGCCGCGCATGTATTTTGCATGGCGGTTAAGCGCGGTGATGATGCCGGTGTGATCGGCAACGCCGAGCGGCGTCACATAAGCGGTGGCGATCTTGAGATCGGGTGACATGCGCACTTCCGAGATGGAAATGACGGTGCTTTCGATCAGATCGTCGCGGACTTCACCGCGCTGGAGAATTTGGGTCAGGGCGGCGCGCACCTGTTCGCCGACGCGCAGCATGCGTTGCGAAGGGGCCGATGATGTAGCTTTTGCCATGAGTTATGCCTCAAACGGAGCGAGCGCCGGTAAGCCGGCGCCCGACAGTAAATTCCTGTTTTGCGGCGAGAACGCTTAGAGCGTTCTCGTGATGTGTTCGACGCGGAAGCACTCGATAGTGTCGCCAGCGCGGATGTCTTCGTAGTTTTCGAAGGCCATGCCGCATTCCTGACCGACCGGCACTTCCGAGACTTCGTCCTTGAAGCGCTTGAGGGTCTTGAGCTTGCCTTCGTGGATGACGACGTTGTCGCGCACCAGACGGACACCCGCACCACGTTCCACCTTGCCCTCGACGACGCGGCAACCTGCGACCTTGCCGACCTTCGTGATGTTGAACACCTCGAGGATTTCGGCATTGCCGAGGAATGTCTCGCGACGTTCCGGCGAAAGCAGGCCAGACATCGCCGCCTTCACGTCATCCACCAGATCGTAGATGATGTTGTAGTAGCGGATCTCGATGCCGGCGCGTTCGGACGCCGTGCGTGCCTGTGCGTTGGCGCGAACGTTGAAGCCGATGATCGCGGCGTTGGAGGCCTCGGCAAGCGAGATATCCGATTCCGTGATGGCGCCAGCGCCCGAGTGAACGATACGAGCACGGACTTCGTCGGTGCCGAGCTTGTCGAGCGAAGCGATAATGGCTTCGACCGAACCCTGCACGTCTGCCTTGATGACCAGCGGGAATTCCTTCATTCCCGAAGTCTGCAACTGGCTCATCATCTGTTCCAGCGAACCGCGCTGGCCCGTCTGACGTGCGACAGCCTTGTCGCGTGCCAGACGCTGGCGGTACTCGGAAATCTCGCGAGCACGGCTTTCGTTTTCGACAACCGCGAAACGGTCACCGGCAGATGGCGTGCCGGAAAGACCAAGAATCTCGACAGGCATAGCCGGACCGGCTTCCTTGACGTGTTCACCCTTGTCGTTGACGAGGGCGCGAACGCGGCCCCACTGGTCGCCGGCCACGATGATCTGACCAGGCTTCAGCGTACCCTTCTGTACGAGAACCGTAGCGACGGCACCACGGCCGCGGTCAAGTTCCGCTTCGATGACGGTACCTTCTGCGGTACGGTTCGGATCTGCCTTGAGGTCGAGAATTTCAGCCTGCAGCAGGATCGCTTCAAGCAGTTTGTCGAGGCCAAGCTGTTTCTTGGCGGAGACTTCCACGTCAAGCACTTCACCGCCCATCGATTCCACGAAGACTTCGTGCTGCAAGAGCTGCTGGCGAACCTTTTCAGGGTTTGCTTCGTGCTTGTCGATCTTGTTGATCGCCACGACGATCGGAACACCCGCTGCCTTGGCATGGTTGATGGACTCGATCGTCTGCGGCATCACGCTGTCGTCAGCGGCGACCACCAGAACGGCGATATCCGTCGCCTGCGCACCACGGGCACGCATGGCCGTGAAGGCGGCGTGGCCGGGGGTGTCGATGAAGGTGATCTTCTGACCGTTCTTTTCGACCTGATAGGCACCGATATGCTGGGTGATACCACCGGCTTCGCCTGCGACCACATTCGCCTGGCGAATGGCGTCGAGCAGCGAGGTCTTGCCGTGGTCAACGTGGCCCATGATCGTGACAACCGGCGGACGCGGCAGCATTTCGCCTTCGTCGTCTGCCTGGTTGAAGATGCCTTCTTCCACGTCAGACTCGGAAACGCGCTTGACGGTGTGGCCGAATTCGACCGCGATCAGTTCCGCCAGATCGGCGTCGATCACGTCACCCGGCTTCATCATCTGGCCTTCCTTCATCAGGAACTTGATGACGTCGACGGCACGTTCGGACATGCGCTGCGACAGTTCCTGAATGGTGATGGTTTCCGGCAGGATCACTTCGCGCATAACCTTTTCACGGGTTTCCTGCATCTGGCTGCGGCGGAATTTTTCCTGCCGGCGACGCATGGATGCCATGGAGCGGCCGCGCGGCGTGCCGTCTTCATCCAGATTGGATGAGGTCACGGTCAGCTTGCCGCGACGGCGTTCTTCTTCCGTCTTCAGGCGTGCAGCGGGCTTTGCCGGCGCAGGTGCGGCGACCTTACCGCGAACCGGGAGATTGCCACGGCGCACACCGCGATCATCCTCGTCGTCACCATCGGTACGGCGACCGCGCGGAGCTGCGGTTTCGGGAGTGGTGCGGGCAGGGGCGGCGGCGGGCTGAGGACGAGCCTCGGCGCGCGGCGCCGGCTGAGCGGCGGCAGCCGGCTTTTCAGCGGCTGGTTCGGATTTCGTTTCCACGGCCGGCTGGCTTGCCGCCACCTTGGCGGCTTCGGCCTCTTCGGCGGCACGGCGTGCAGCCTCTTCCTTTTCAGCGGCGATGCGGCGCTCTTCTTCCACCTTGCGGCGCGCTTCGTCTTCGGCACGCTGCTTGGCTTCGATCACGTCGCGAGCCTGCGCTTCCATCAGCGCGCGGCGGCGGGCTTCCATCTCGCCGGCGGACAGATCGTGCAGGACGTTGCCGCGCGGACGCTCAGGCTGGCGCTGCTGTGGCGCGGACGAGCCGGGACGCTGCTGCGACTGGGAGGAACCCGGACGCTGCTGCTGGCTGCTCGGCTGGTGGACGCGCGGCTGCGGAGCCTGCGGACGCGGTGCCACGGGGGCAGGGGCGGCCGGCTTCGAAGCGGGTGCTGCAACCGAATGAACCTGCTTCTCGTCTTCAGGTCGATGGGGGCGGCGCTTGCGTGTTTCCACGACAACCGCATTGGTGCGACCTCGACCCATATCCTGCCGCACGGTGCCCTGATTCATCCCGCCCGGTTTCAGGGTAAGAGTCTTCTTGGCCGGCGCATTGAGTGTCTTGTCGTCGTTGTTGTCGGTCATTCCGTTCCCGTTCCTTCGGACGAGAACCGGATGACGTCCATCAGGTCTCGTCGTTCAATTGCTGCATCGGAACGCGGCGACCGTTGATGTCGGTTAACCGCGTCATTGTTCTGTCCGGGCAGCGTCGCGTTCCGCCTGAGATTGGCCGCCAAGGCGGTACCGCTCAAGCATCGTTGCGCGCTTCACTACACCCTCACCCGCCTGCCCTGCAAGCGCGCAGGCATGGATAAAAGCATTCTGGCCCATCAACTCGTCCATTTCGGCTCCGCTGAAGAGCCGGAAGGACGGAATTTCATTGCCGGCATCGCTGCCGAGCGCCCAGGCCTTGCGAGCCTGGTCCAGTTTTCTCACGCCGTCGGCCGCAGCATCGGTCGCATGGAACACGGCGATCGCGTTCCCGGACCGGACGGCGGCATCGACTTTCATCGCGCCGCTGATGAACTGGCCGGCTTTTCGCGCCATGTTCATCATCCCGGCAAGCTGTTGCGCCATCAGCCGGTCGAGAAGAGCGAGAAGCTCCGGCCCGGCCTTGACGTCACGTTTGAGAGCCCGCGCGAAGAGCTTCTTCGCGATGGCCTTCTCGATCAGGGCGCGCTCGGGTGTCACCCAGCAGCCGCGCCCCGGCAATTGGCGTTTCAGATCCGGAACGACGCCGCCGTCCGGGCCTGCGACGAAGCGGATCAGCTCATCCGGCGATCCGCTCTGCCGTGTTACAATGCACATACGTCCATTGACGTCGCCCTTGATCCGCCCGTCGTCATCCGTCTCGGGCAGATCGTCCGGCTCATGCGCCTGCGATATCATTCCTGTTCGGCGGTATCCGCCTCCTCGGCAGCTTCCGCATCGGCTTCCTGTTCGGAAGCGAGCTCTTCAGCGGTGATCCAGCCTGCGAGAAGACGAGCCTGCACCACCATGTTCTCGGCTTCGACGCGCGAAACATCGAGCTTGGAGAAGATGCCTTCGAACTTCTTCGTCTCGCCGTCCTTGCGCTCGCTCCAGCCGACCAGATCGTCCGCTGCACAGCCGGCAAAGTCCTCGATGGTCTTGATGCCGTCTTCGCCGAGCGCGACCATCATCTGCGAGGTCAGGCCGTCGATCTGGCGCAGTTCGTCGGCAACGCCGAGTTCCTTGCGCTTGGCGTCCATTTCGGCTTCCAGGCGTTCCAGATATTCGCGGGCGCGGGTCTGGATTTCATCGGCAGTGTCTTCGTCGAAGCCGTCGATCGAGGAAATCTCGTCGAGATCGACATAGGCCAGTTCTTCGACCTGCGCGAAGCCTTCCGAAGCCAGAACCTGGCCGACCATTTCGTCGACGTCGAGCGCTTCCATGAAGAGTGCCGTGCGCTCGTTGAATTCCTTCTGGCGACGCTCGGATTCTTCCTGCTCGGTCATGATGTCGATATCCCAGCCGGTCAGCTGCGATGCCAGACGCACGTTCTGACCGCGGCGGCCGATGGCGAGCGACAGCTGCTCGTCGGGAACAACCACTTCGATACGCTCGGATTCTTCATCCAGAACGACCTTGGCGACTTCCGCCGGCTGCAGGGCGTTGACGATGAAGGAAGCCGGTTCCTGGCTCCACGGAATGATATCGATCTTTTCGCCCTGGAGTTCGCCGACAACGGCCTGAACGCGCGAACCACGCATACCGACGCAGGCGCCGACCGGATCGATCGACGAGTCGTTGGAGATGACCGCGATCTTGGCGCGCGAACCGGGGTCACGGGCAACCGACTTGATCTGGATGATACCGTCGTAGATTTCCGGAACTTCCATGGTGAAGAGCTTCACCATGAACTGCGGATGGGTACGCGACAGGAAAATCTGCGGGCCGCGCTGTTCGCGGCGAACGTCGTAGACATAGGCGCGAACGCGGTCGCCATAACGCATGTTTTCGCGCGGGATCATCTCGTCGCGACGGATGATGCCTTCGCCACGGCCGAGATCGACAATGACATTGCCATATTCGACGCGCTTGACGGTGCCGTTGACGATTTCGCCGATGCGGTCCTTGAACTCGTCATACTGGCGGTCGCGCTCGGCTTCGCGCACCTTCTGCACGATGACCTGCTTGGCGGACTGGGCGGCGATACGGCCGAAATCCATCGGCGGCAGCGGATCGGCGATGAAGTCGCCGAGCTTGGCGTCGGGGTTGCGGTCGCGGGCCAGCTCAAGCGGGATCTGGGTCGAATAGTCCTCAGCGGCCTCGACAACTTCCAGAAGACGCTGCAGGCGGATTTCGCCGGTCTTGGAGTTGATGTCGGCGCGGATGTTGGTTTCCGAACCATAGCGCGAGCGGGCGGCTTTCTGGATAGCGTCAGCCATTGCGGCAAGCACGATTTCGCGGTCGATGACCTTTTCGCGCGCCACAGCATCGGCGATCTGCAGAAGCTCAAGCCGGTTAGCACTCACTGCCATTTTTCTGTCTCCGTAAGTCGCAAGTTGCGTTGGTCGCCCTTATTTTCGGGCTTTACGTTGGAATTAGTCTTCGTCTGCTTCGTCTTCGTCGTTCTGGTTTGCGGCTGCGGCCTTTGCCGCCTTGTCTGCCCGCAGCGCATCACGAATAAGGTCGTCCGTCAGAATGAGCTTCGCATCGGAAAGCGCGCTGAACGGAATGATGACTGTCGGCTCTTCGCCATAGGCGATCTGGTCGCGTTCCAGCTTGAAGCCATCCGCATCTACCTCGACGATCTTGCCGCGAAACCGCTTGCGGTTCTCGACCAGAATGGAGGTCTCGACCTTCACCAGATGACCCTGCCAGCGGGTGAAATCCGATTTGCGAACCATCGGCCGGTCGATGCCGGGCGAGGAAACTTCGAGATGATACGCTTTATCGACCGGATCTTCCACATCAAGAACCGGTGAAATCGCCATCGAGATGGCTTCACAGTCCTGAACGGTCATCGTTCCGTCTTCCCGCTCGGCCATCACCTGCAGCGTCATGCCGTTCTGGTTGGAGAGCCGCACGCGCACCAGAAGATATCCCATGCCCGTCAGAACAGGCTCGATGATCTCGGCAATGCGCTGGTCGATGCCCGTTTCGGTTATCAGTCGCGGTTCATGTGCGGTGTCTGCCATCTGGCCTTCCGGTCTTTAGATTTTCACCGGGCACTCAGCCCGTGGTTTCCGGTTCGCCTAACGAAAAAGAGCGGAGCCTTGCGGCCCCACTCTTCATCAAGCGATCAAGAATTTCAGGGGTCATATAGACCCATCGGGGCAGGATTGCAAGGTTTTCGCGGGCGGTCTCGCCCGGGGCGTGGCTCCGGCCATATTTTCACCCTTACCGTGTCGGAAAGGCTGGCATGAATTCCGGCACTGTCTATAGTTGCCGTTTGATAGATCGCAGTTGCATCAAGTGGACAGAGCGTGCCTGACCGTAAATCGCCACTCGCGCCTTTAAGGCATTTGACTTACAGACGAATCTGGTTCGCGAGCCTTGCCTCGAATTTCGGCGGATTGATCCAGGCGGTGGGTGCCGCATGGATGATGACCTCGCTTTCCAGTTCGGAAAACATGATTGCGCTGGTGCAGGCTTCCACCTCTTTGCCGATCATGCTGTTCTCGCTGATCTCAGGCGCGCTGGCCGATAGTTTCGACCGCCGCCGCATCATGATTTCGGCACAGCTTCTGATGCTGACGGCCTCCGTGCTGCTCACCGTGTTTGCGTGGTCGGGCTGGCTCACGCCCTGGCTGCTGCTCTTCTTCACCTTCATGATCGGCTGCGGTACGGCGCTCAACAATCCGTCCTGGCAGGCTTCGGTCGGCGAAATGGTACCGCGCGAGGATTTGCCGGCCGCCGTGACGCTGAACAGCGTCGGCTTCAACATCACCCGCAGTGTCGGCCCGGCCATCGGCGGTATCATCGTTGCGGCCGCCGGTGCTGCGGCTGCGTTTTTCGTCAATGCGCTGAGCTATTTCACCTTGATCTACGCTTTGTTTCGCTGGCAGCCGCCCAAATATGCCTCGACCCTGCCGCGCGAGCAGCTTCCTGCCGCCATCTCGGCCGGCATGCGTTATGTGGCGATGTCGCCTAATATCGGCAAGGTTCTGGTGCGCGGCTTCCTCTTTGGCCTTTCCGCCAGCGCCATCCTTGCTCTCATGCCCATTGTCGCCCGCGATCTGGTCGAGGGTGGGCCCTTGACCTATGGCGTCATGCTCGGCGCCTTCGGCGTCGGTGCCATCGGCGGTGCGCTGGTCAGTGCGAGACTGCGTGAGGTCCTGTCCAGCGAATGGATTGTGCGGGTTGCCTTTTTAGGTTTTGCCTTTAGTGCCGGTGTAACGGCGGTCAGCACCAGTTCGATCATCACTTCGCTGGTTCTGACCATTGCCGGCGCCTGCTGGGTTCTGGCGCTTTCTCTTTTCAACACCATCGTCCAGCTTTCCACCCCGCGCTGGGTGGTGGGTCGAGCGCTTTCGCTTTACCAGACGCTGACCTTCGGCGGCATTGCGGTGGGTAGCTGGCTGTGGGGCGAGCTGGCGGAAGATTACGGCATTTCCTATTCGCTGCTTTGTTCCTGCGTGCTGATGCTGCTCGGTGTCGTCGTCGGCCTCAAGCTCGCCATGCCGGCCTTCGCTTCGCTCAATCTCGATCCGCTCAATCGTTTCGTGGAACCGCCGCTGAGGCTCGATATCAAGCCGCGCAGCGGGCCGATCGCCATTCTCATCGATTATGAAATCCATGACGAGGATCTGGGCGAATTCCTGCCGCTGATGGCCGAGCGCCGCCGCATCCGCCTCCGCGACGGCGCGCGCAACTGGAACCTGATGCGCGATCTCGAAAACCCCGATATCTGGACGGAAAGCTACCATGTGCCGACATGGGTGGAGTATGTCCGCCACAATCACCGCCGCACCCAGGCGGATGCGGAGACCTGGGACCGGCTGCTCGAGCTTCACCGCGGCAACACGCGGCCGCGCGTGCACCGGATGATCGAACGGCAGACCATTCCGCCGACCGATGATATTTTTCATAAGCCGCATACCGACCAGCATTGAGAGGTGATAGGCAAAAGGGGCGATGGCTTGCAACACCCCGTCGTTATGCTCGGGCCTGTCCCGAGGATCCAATCACCTGTCGTTAAATCAATCGGTTGCAGATGCTCGGGACAAGCCCGAGCATGACGACGGAGAGGTTTTCGGACTTTGCCGGCAACCTGCTATTTCAGCTTCGCCTTCAGTGTCGCATCGGGAAAACATGTCGGCGCGAGGCCGTTTTTTGCCTGCCAGTCGCCCAATGATCGGCGCGTCTTGAAGCCTGCCAGCCCATCCGCCTTGCCGACATCGTAACCCTTGGCAACCAGCGCCTTCTGCATGGCCAGAACGTCGGAGCGCAGCATCGATCCGACATTGCCCCATTCGCCCTTGAATGGTCCCGCCCCATGGGTAATGCGGTCGGCAAGATTGCCGATGAACAGCGCATAGAGATCGGAATTATTATATTCCTTGATGACGTAGAAGTTCGGTGTCACCACGAATTCCGGCCCGTGCCGCCCGGCCGGCACCAGCATCATGCCGTCGGCGGAGAGGTCATTGGCAGGAAAGGCTTTTCCGGAAATACGGGTAATGCCCATCTTCGCCCAGTCGGCCACCGGCCGGGCAAGATCAGGGCCTTCCTGCGCGCAGGATACATTGGCGGGGACGGAGACTTCGAAACCCCAGTCGCGATTGCGCTGCCAGCCGCGCTGAGAAAGATAGTTGGCTATGGATGCCAGCGCATCCGGCACGGAGTTCCAGATATCGCGGTGGCCGTCACCGTCGAAATCCACGGCATATTTGAGATAGCTCGATGGCATGAATTGCGGCTGGCCGAGCGCGCCGGCCCAGGAGCCCATCATGCGTGACGCCGCGATATCGCCGCTTTCGACGATCTTCAGCGCGTCGATCAGCTCGGTGCGGAACATCTCCTTGCGGGTCGACATATAGGCTTTCGTCGCCAGCACATTGACCACGGAATGCGGCAGTTTGGCCCGGCCGAAACCGGATTCACGGCCCCAGATCGCAACGACGATATCGCCGGGCACACCGTATTTCGCCTCGATCCTGCGCAGCGTCGCCGCGTGCGTGGCTGCAAGCGAGCGGCCGGTGCCGGCAAGCCCCTGCAGCCGTTTTTCCGAGAAATAGGCGCCCGGCGAGGAGAATTCCGCCTGACTCTGGCTCTGTTCCTTCGGCGGCTTCTGGCCTGGAATGACGAGGTCGGGCAGGTTCCAGCTGATGGAGAGACCGCTGAGCGTGGCCTCAAGCGTCTTTTGCGAAATGCCGGCCTTGCGGGCTTCCGGCCAGATTTCCTTTTTCAGCCATGCATTGAAGTCTGCGTCATATTTGGCGGCAGCCGCACCTGTCGGGGCCGACTGTGCAAGAGCGGTCGTTGCTGAAAAAACGGAAAGAAGGGCAGCGAGTGCCTTGGGGGCAAATCGGTTTCGCATTCGGTCTCCTCTTTGAGTGACGGGGAGGGAGGAAGGCTTCAGATCGTCGTTCGCGCCCGAAGCGCCGCCGTCAATGTGCCCTCGTCGAGATAATCAAGCTCGCCGCCCACCGGCACGCCATGCGCAAGCCGTGTGATCTTGATGCCGAGGTCGGAGAGGCGATCGGTGATGTAATGGGCGGTCGCCTGTCCTTCCACCGTCGCATTAACGGCGATGATGAGCTCGCGAATGCCGCCGGCGCTGACGCGATCGATCAGGCCCTTGATGTTCAGGTCCTCGGGCCCAACACCGTCGAGCGGCGACAGCGTGCCGCCCAGAACGTGATAGGCGGTGTTCATCGCGCCCGCCCGCTCCAGCGCCCAGAGATCCGACACATCTTCCACCACGATGATGACGGACTGGTCGCGCCGGTCGTCGGCGCAGACGGTGCAGGGATCGATCGTATCGACATTGCCGCAGCAGGAGCAGATCTTTACCTTGTCATAGGCTTCACCCATGGCATGGCCCAGCGGCCCGAGAAGCTGTTCCTTCTTCTTGATGAGATGCAACGCCGCCCGCCGCGCCGAGCGGGGGCCAAGTCCCGGCACTTTGGCCAAAAGCTGGATCAGTTTTTCGATTTCGGGACCGGTGACTCGTTTTGCCATAAGCGCTTTCTACTGCATAAATCGGGAAACGGGAATCATGAAGCGCAAAGGGCAGTCCATGAAAATCAGGGCGGTGTGCCGGGGTGAGGCAAAAAACCTGCCGGGAAAGACGGTGAAGACGGGCATCTTCAAACACGCCGTGAATGGCCCGGTCATGGTCGACGCGGAAGGCATTGTCAGTGACGCGGTCTGCAATCGCAAACACCATGGCGGGCCGGATCAGGCGATTTACATCATGGGCTCCGTCGATCTCGACTTCTGGTCGCGCTCCCTGGGCTTTGTGGTGGAACCCGGCTTTTTTGGTGAAAATCTCGTTCTGGAGAGCGTCGATAGCGCAAAACTTCATGTGGGCGACAGGTTCTCGACCAGCGATGTCGTGCTGGAGGTGACTGCTGCCCGCATCCCCTGCGCCACGCTGTCGGCTCGTATCGGCGATCCCGATTTCGCCCCGCGCTTCCGGCAGGCGGGCCAGCCGGGTTTTTATTGCCGGGTGCTGAAAGGCGGAATGCTCGCCGCCGGTGAGAATATCTCGTTCGAACCCTATCAGGGAACGAAGCTGCCCATACCGACTATTCTGCAGCGCTTCCGGCCGATGCAGCTCGATATGGCCGAACGCGCGACCTACCTCGAAACACCGCTGGCAAGCCGGTTTCGCGCCATGCTGGAAGCCTGAGAACTGGACCTATTCCCGCTGAGGCGGGAGATGTCCGCAATTTCCGTCATACCGGCTCGGGGCCGGAATGACGGATCGGAAATGTCTATCAGAACGGCAGCTTCATGCCGGGCGGTAGCGGCAAACCGGCGGTCAGGTTGGCCATCTTTTCCTGGGCCTGTGCTTCGCCTTTTTCCTTGGCGTCCTTGTGGGCGGCAACGATCAGGTCCTCGAGGATTTCCACCTCGTCTTCCTTGAACAACGAAGGATCGATTTTCAGGCCGCGCATTTCGCCCTTGCCGTTCAAAATGACGGTTACCAGACCGCCGCCGGCCCGGCCTTCGATTTCGAGGGCGGCAATTTCCTGCTGCACCTTTTCCATCTTGGACTGCATTTCCTTGACCTTGCCCATCATGCCCATGATGTCGCGCATGTGCCAATCTCCTGTTCTTTTTGTTTAAAACTCGATGTCGTCGCCGGGAAGGATGTCGCCTTCGCTCGATTCGGCAACCGATGGCGGCGCGATGTCCTCCGCCTCATCCTGTATCGCGGCACGGATACGCACGTCGGTGATCTTTGCGCCGGGAAACTGCGCCAGAATGGCGGCAACATCAGGGTCCTGACGCGCATCAACCAGACGGGCGTCTCGGGCATTGCCTTCAGCCTCGACCAGGGTCGGCTCACCCTGTTCCTTGCTGAGGCTGACGATCCAGTGGATGCCGGTCCATTCCTTGAGCTTGACGCCAAGTTCACCGGGCAGAGAGCCGGGCGCACCTTCGCCGAGGCGCATGTCGAGCCGGCCGGGCTCCAGCCGCACCAGCCGCACGAAGTTGCGCACCTTTGCCCGCATGACCGGGTCGCGGTGTTTCTGGCAGAGCTCGGCAATATCCTGCACCGAATTGACGGGAACCTTGGGCTCTGGCCGTTCTTCGGTTCTTGGCGCCACGACCTGCATCTCCTGCGGGCGGCTATCGGGCACAGCGCGCAGCATGGCGGATGGTTGCGGACTTGCAGGCCTCTGGGCGGGAAGATCGACAGGTCTTCCGGCCGCCACGGTCTGCACCGACGAATAGGCACGCGCGCCGCCGCCATTGCCGCCGCCGGAAGGCCCGCCATTGGCGTAACCGCCGTCGCCGCTGGAAAGCTCCAGCAGGCGCCGCGCCGCATCTTCCGGTGCCGGCAGGTTGGCGGCATGCGAAAGGCGGATCAGGACCATTTCGGCCGCACCAGCGGGCCGCGAGGCATTTTCCGTCTCCGGAATACCCTTCAGCAGCATCTGCCAGATGCGCGACAGCGCCGTCACCGCGATGGTTTCGGCAAATTCCGTACCACGCACGCGTTCGATCTCGGAAAGCGAGGGGTCTTCCGCCGCGTCAGGCACATATTTCATGCGGGTGACGAGATGGGTGAAATCGGCAAGGTCGTTCAGGACCACAACCGGGTTCGCGCCGGCCTCATATTGTCCGTTGAATTCCGAAAGCGCAGCCGCCACGTCACCTTTGACGACATGCTGGAATAGATCGACGATGCGCGCACGGTCGGCAAGGCCGAGCATGCCGCGCACCGCTTCGGCCTCCACCCGGCCGCTGCCATGGGCAATCGCCTGGTCGAGCAGGGAAAGACCGTCGCGGGCGGAACCTTCGGCGGCGCGGGCGATCATCGATAGCGCCTGCGGTTCGGCCTCGAAACCTTCCTTGCCGGCAATGGCGGTAAACAGGCCGACGAGATCGGCGGCGCTGATGCGACGCAGGTCGAAACGCTGGCAGCGCGACAGAACGGTGATCGGCACCTTGCGGATTTCAGTGGTCGCAAAGATGAATTTCACATGTTCCGGCGGCTCTTCAAGGGTCTTCAGAAGACCATTGAAAGCCTGCGTCGAAAGCATATGCACTTCGTCGATGATATAGACCTTGTAGCGCGCCGAGACCGGACGATAACGCACCTGCTCGATGATCTCGCGAATATCGTCGATACCGGTATGGGAGGCGGCGTCCATCTCGATCACGTCGACGTGCCGGCCTTCCATGATCGCCTGGCAATGTTCGCCGGGAATACGAAGGTCAATGGTCGGCTTGTCGATGGTGTCGGTCTTGTAATTCAGCGCGCGGGCGAGAATGCGGGCCGTGGTCGTCTTGCCCACGCCGCGAACGCCGGTCAGCATATAGGCCTGCGCGATGCGTCCGGTCTCAAACGCGTTGGTCAGCGTGCGGACCATCGGCTCCTGGCCGACCATCAGATCGGAAAAATCCTTGGGACGATATTTGCGCGCCAGCACCCGGTAGCCGGTCCCGACCTGGGATTCGCTTGATGTGGTGGGAACGGTATCGCTCATTGCCTCGCCAGTTTGTTTTGCCAGTTGTCTTGGGGCGCGGAACTGGCCCGGCGAAAGCTGAGCACGTCTTTTAAAACAGGTGGGAGGCTGGCACGGCGACCCGTGCCGGGCTCGTTAGGGCTGCTTCCTTCCGGACCTGACCCGGTTGGCGAGTGGCTCGTCCACCACCAACCTCCCGGGGCCACATATCGGCAATATCGACAGCAAATGCAAGCCAAGCCTTCAAAAAACTGCTATCACGATGAAAACAAACATGGAGGACACCTTGGAGACATTCCGGCTGGACGACAGGCTGGCGCGCGACAGCGTGCTTGTGACGCGTTTGGGGCTATGTGAACTGCGTTTGCAAAATGACAATCGCTGGCCCTGGCTGGTGCTGGTGCCGCAGCGAGATGGCGTTAGCGAATTGTTCGATCTCACCCCGCTCGATCAGGCCGTGCTGACATTCGAGACCAATCTCGTTGCGTCAGCCTTGAAAGAAATCACCGGGGCCACCAAGATCAATGTCGGTGCCTTGGGTAATATCGTCCGGCAGCTTCATGTCCATATTATCGCCCGCAATGAAGGTGACACCTGCTGGCCGGGTCCTATCTGGGGTCACGGAACGCCTGTGCCTTATGCTGCAGGCGAAAAGGAAACTTTGATGAAAAAAATCTCCGGCGCTCTCTGATGATTTCCATGAAAATTTTTGAAACCACTGCCCCCCATCCCGAAGCTAGCCTGCTGACGGCCTTTTCCAAAAATGCCCTCGACCGTTTCGCCGAAAAGCGGACGGAGGAGTGCGTTGCCGATGCGCTGAAAGTTGATGGCACCCATATTTTTGCCTTTTCGGGCAACCGGCTTGTCCTGAAGCACGACGAACAGGTCATCGATCCCCTGTTTTCCGCCTATGAGCTGGCCGAGTTGCTGCCGGATTTCGACAATGCCGTGCTGCTCGGATATCGCGAAACCGGCGAGCCGAGAATCGCGGTGCCAGTTGCCGTTGCCGAGGATCAGCTGGCGAGCCATTACAAGCTGGCCGATGCCCGCACGCTTTATCGCGACCATCTTCTCGATGAGGAATTGCTGAGCGAAGTTGCCCAGGCCGTCAGCCTCACCCACTGGAACGCCGACAATCGCTTTTGTGGAAAGTGCGGCGGCACCATGGAACTGCGCATCGGCGGTTACAAGCGTATCTGTGCCGCCTGCAGCCACACTATTTTTCCCCGCACCGATCCCGTCGTTATCATGATGACGATCGATATCGAGCGTGATCTCTGCCTGCTTGGCCGCGGTGCGCATTTTGCGCCGGGCATGTATTCGTGCCTTGCCGGTTTTGTGGAGCCGGGTGAAACCATCGAACAGGCCGTGCGCCGCGAAACGCATGAGGAATCCGGCGTTGAAATCGGCCGCGTGCGTTATCATGCGTCGCAGCCCTGGCCGATGCCGCATACGCTGATGATCGGCTGTTATGCCGAGGCACTATCTTTCGATATTGCGCGTGATGAGATCGAACTGGAGGATTGCCGCTGGTTCACACGGGCGGAAGTCGCCAAGATGCTGGAGACGGCGACGGGCGAAGGCTTTTCCGCGCCTCCCGGCGGCGCCATCGCGCATCGGCTGATGCGCGATTGGGTGGAATGGACAAAATAATCGCGTTCGGCAGGCTCAGCTCTGGTTGAGCTTGCCGCGCATCGCATGGCCCTTGTAGACGCCGAGAATGCGGACCTTTTCCGAGAAGAAGCGCAGCTCGTCCAGCGCGTGACGCACCGGTTCGTCATCGGGGTGACCTTCAATATCGGCATAAAACTGCGTCGCCACGAATTTTCCACCAAGCTGGTAGCTTTCGAGCTTCGTCATATTGATGCCGTTCGTGGCAAAACCACCCATGGCCTTGTAGAGCGCGGCCGGAATGTTGCGAACGTTGAAGACGAAGGTCGTGACGACGATTTCGTCGCTCGACTGGCGCTTGGTCCAGTTCTCATCGCGGGAAAGCACCACGAAGCGCGTGACGTTGTTTTCCGAATCCTCGACATTTTCAGCGAGAATATCGAGACCGTAGAGATCCGCGGCAAGGCGTGGCGCAAGTGCCGCCATGCTGCGGTCGCCCTTTTCGGAAACGAGCCTTGCGGAGCCCGCCGTATCGCCGGCGATGACGGGCTTCCAGCCATTGGAGCGGATGATCTTGCGGCACTGGCCCAGCGCATGGATGTGGCTGTGGACCGTGCGGATCTCGTCTTTCGTCACGCCGGGGATCACCATCAGCTGGAAACGGATCGGCATGAAATATTCGCCGATGATGTGCAGGCGTGATTCGGGCAGCAGGTGATGGATATCTGCGACGCGGCCGGCCAGCGTGTTTTCAATCGGGATCATACCGAGATCGGCTTCGCCATTTTCAATAGCGTTGAAGGCATCCTCGAATGTCGGGCATGGCAATGGCTCCATATCCGGGAACATGTCACGGCAGGCCATGTCGGAATTCGCGCCGAACTCGCCCTGAAAGGCAATGCGATTTGTAATCAAGCTCATGGGTGTGTCCGTTAAAGGGTTCTGCTTGCGAGAATTTTGCGGGCTTTTTCGAGATCGTGCGGCGTGTCGACGCCGAGCGGCACGGAGCGGACGATTTCAGCATCGATGCGCATGCCCGCTTCCAGCGCACGCAGTTGTTCCAGCCGTTCGCGCAGTTCCAGCGGCGAGGGCGGCAGGCTGACGAATCTCTCAAGAGCCGCACGGCGATAGGTATAAAGCCCGATATGGTGATAGAGCGGGCCATCGCCGTAGGGCGCGGTCGCGCGGGTGAAATAAAGCGCGCGCAGCCGTGTTTCGGAAAGCGGGCTGCCCACCACTTTCACCACGTTCGGATTGGTTTTTTCGTCCTCGTCGATAATTTCGACCGTCAGTGTTGCAATATCGACGCTGGCATTTTCCAGCGGGCGCAGCGAGGCGCGGATCGTTTCCGCCTCGATGGTCGGAAGGTCGCCCTGGACGTTGATGACGTATTCTGCCGTGCCATAGGGATCGGCCTTTTGCAGCGCCTCGAAAATGCGATCCGAGCCGGACTGGTGGTCGTCGCGCGTCATCATCACGTCGAAACCGGCGTTTTTAACCGCTGAAAACACCTGTTCGTCGTCCACCGCGACGACGATTCGCTCCGCACCGGCTTCGCGTGCTCTCAGCGCAACCTGCACGATCATCGGCTTGCCGCCAATGTCGGCAAGTGGCTTGCCCGGCAGGCGCGTGGAGGCCATCCGCGCCGGTATGAGGACAACAGCTTTCTCGAAATCCCGATTCTTCATCCGACACCCTTCAAATCCCGCCCGAAAAGTGTCAAAACGTCACGGTGTGGGGAGCATTATTCAAGTTGCGCAGGCTGTGCAAAAGCCATAGCTTTCGAGCAATTTCAAGATGCCCGGTTATATGGAGCGGATGCGAGGGAGCGCATATAGATGAATTCTTATGTTAATATGGGCGTTGGGGCGTTGCTGGGCACGGTTTTCGTCCTGATGTCGGTGTCGATTGCCTCTGAGGGCATTTTCCATGCGCCCGCGCCCGAGAAGGAAGGTTACGTCATTGCCGCGGCAGAGAGTGGCGGCGGTGGCGAAGCCGGTGGCGGAGAAGCTGCTGCAGCCGCAACGCCAATCGCAAAATTGCTTGCGAGCGCCGATGCCACCAAGGGTGAAGCGGTCTTCAAGAAGTGTACGAGCTGTCATACCGGAGAGAGTGGTGGTGCAAACAAGGTCGGCCCCAATCTCTTCGATGTCGTCAACCGGCCGATCGCCAGCCACGAAGGTTTCAGCTACTCCGCTGGGATGAAGGATTTCTCCAAAGGCGCCTCCGTGCATTGGGATTACGATCATCTCAACTTCTTCCTCGAAGCCCCCAAGAAACACGTTCCCGGCACGGCCATGGGCTTTGCGGGTGTGAAGAAGGAAACGGAAAGAGCCGACCTCATCGCTTATCTGCGCTCACTTTCGGCAAACCCGGCTCCGCTTCCGGATCCGAATGCTGCTCCCGCACCGATGAACTGATGATCATGATGGTTTCATGATAAAAGCCCGGCATCGCTGCCGGGCTTTTATTTTTACCAAGAAGTGATCGAGGGTGCGGGCCCCGCTTTTGAGGAATCAGAAGCCCTTGCCGCCGCGCAATTCCGAAATCACCGTTCCGACCATGATCTTGATATCCAGCCAGACCGAAAAATTATCGACATAATAGAGATCGGAGACGATTCGGGCGCGGGCCTTGTCGCTGCGATCCGTCGGGCCGCGTAGTCCCCGCATCTGGGCAAGGCCGGTAATGCCGGGCCGCATCCGGTGCCGCATGTGATAGTGGGGAACCAGCTCCTCATAAAGGCGGCCGGCGGCCAGCATGCCGATGGCGTGGCAGCGAGGGCCCACCAACGACATGTCGCCCTTCAGTACATTGATCAGCTGCGGCAGTTCATCGATATTCGTGCGGCGGAGAATGGCGCCAATACGGGTGATTCGCGGATCATTCTTCACCGTTTGCGCGACCCCGGTGGCATCACCCAGTTCCGCCCGCATCGAGCGAAATTTATAGACGCGGATTTTTCGTCCATTCATGCCCCAGCGGACCTGCGAGAACAGGACCGGACCCTTGCTGTCGAGCTTCACCAGTAATGCGACGGTCGCCAGAACGGGGGCAAGTGCGACAAGGGCGATGGACGCCCCTGTAATGTCGAGGGTTCTTTTGAGCGCAAACTGGCTGCGCAGAAAAGCAGATGGTTTCCTGTCAGAGATGGGAGATTGTATTTCCGCCGTTTCAAACGGGACGGCAGTATAGGGAGCGCCGTAAAAAACGGCATGCGATGAGCCTTTAGTACCCAGCATAATATGGAACCCTGAAAAGTTATTTTGAAACAAGAAAATTAATTTATATGAACGATTAATAATTCATTTACCCTAAAAAGTCACCCGAAATGTAGTCGTCTTTGCGCAAATGGCAATCTACGGTTAATGCGGCTGCACGCATATATTGCAGGGAACGCGCCTTTTCCGCCCGTGGCTGCGGCTATGACATCGCCGATGGAAGCGAAAGCTGCAAAATGGGATTGTTGGCGAGGGGATGGCGATATCGCACTTTACCCTGAAATCAGCGTCTGCCGGCCGTTCTCAGGCGATCAATTTCCCATCAGAATGTCGAGCAGGGTCGTCTGCTTCGGCCCGGAAGGCGCGGATGCCTGACCGCCAATATCGGCGGGCGGCACGGGGCCGTTGCCGGCGGAATAGCCGGGTTCGATATCGCGGGAGGGGATATTTGCCGGCGGCATGGGCGCGCCCGGCTGATTCGGGTTCGGCGAAACGGGGGCTTCGGGATAGGCGCGGGTATCCGTCGTCCCGCCACCGAGCGCATTGGAGATGATATCGCCGATGGAGGAAGGCGCATTTTCAGGCGCCGGTTGTTGCATTTCCCCGAGTGGCGGCACGCCGCCCGCGCCTAGCCCGAAGAGCGGCGAGGGCGAGAGGCCGGAGTGGGCGGCGGTCATGAAATCTTTCCAGGCCTTTGCCGGAAGTCCGCCGCCGGTGACCTTTTTCATCGAGGTGCCGTCATCATTGCCGAACCAGACGCCCGTGGTCAGGTTGCTTGTGTAACCGACAAAAAGCGCATCGCGGAAGGACTGCGTCGTGCCGGATTTTCCGGCTGCCTGCCAGCCCTGCAGGCGCGCAGCCTTGCCGGTGCCTTCGGTGATGACGCGCGACAGCATGCTGTTCATGGTCGCGGCGATCTCTTCGCTCAGCACGCGCGGCGGGTTGTCGTATTTGTTTTCGTAAAGCACCTTGCCATCCGCATCGGTGATGCGTTTGACGATATGCGGCGTCGCCTTGTAGCCGCCATTCATGAAGGGGGCGTAGGAGGCGGTCAGCTCCATCAGCGACACTTCCGAGGTGCCGAGCGCGATGGAGGCGTTGTTCTGCAACTCGGATTCAATACCCATGCGATGTGCCACCTGGGTTACCCGGTCAGGACCCACTTCCATCACCAGCTGTGCCGCGATCGTGTTCAGCGAATTGGCGAGCGCGGTGGCGAGCGTCACTTCGCCGCGATATTTCTTCTCGTAGTTTTCGGGTGTCCAGTTGCCGATGCGAACCGGCCCGTCATTGCGGATCGTATAGGGGGTGAGCCCCGATTCGAGTGCGGCTACGTAAACGAAGGGCTTGAAGGCCGAGCCGGGTTGCCGTTTTGCCTTCACGGCGCGGTTGAACTGGCTTTCGGCATAATCCGCCCCGCCCACCACGGCCCGGATCGCACCGGTGCCGTCGATGGAAACGAGTGCGGCCTGCGAAGCGCCCTGCTTCTTGCCGTCGCCCTGCAGCACATGGGTCAGCGCCTTTTCGGCGTCTCGCTCGAGATTGGGGTCGATGGTCGTATCGACGACGATATCCTGCTTGACGTCGCCAACCAGGCCGCGGACCTCATCCAGAACCATATCGGCGGCGTAATGTTCGGCGCCGGACCAGAAACGTTTCGCCTTTGCCGGCGGCTGCGACATCGCGGTCTTGATCTCGTCATCGGTGATGAAGCCGACATCGCGCATGGATTGCAGCACCACCTGCGCCCGCTCTTCCGCTGCCTGCGGGTCGCGTGCCGGGGAAAGGCGCGAGGGGGCCTTGAGAAGCCCGGCAAGCGTCGCCGCCTCGCCCAGATTGACGTCGCGCGCGGATTTGTTGAAGTAGCGCCGCGAGGCCGCCTCGACGCCATAGGCGTTGGAGCCGAAATAGACGCGATTGAGATACATCGCGAGAATCTGGTCCTTGGTGAATTTGTGTTCGAGCCAGAAAGACAGCAGCACTTCCTGAACCTTGCGTTCCAGCGTGCGATCCGGCGAGAGAAACAGGTTTTTCGCCAGCTGCTGCGTCAGCGTCGAGCCGCCCTGTACGGTTCGTCCCGTCAGCACATTGGTCACGATGGCGCGCGCCAAGCCGAGCGGATCGACCCCGAAATGTRAATAAAACCGCCGGTCCTCGATCGCCATCACCGCTTGCGGAATATAGGGCGACATGTCTTCCAGCGCGAGCGCCTCGCCGCCGGTGGTGCCGCGATTGGCAAGCACGCTGCCATTGACCGAAACGATCTTCACATTCGGCGGCCGTTCGGGAATGGACCAGCTGCTGGCGCTCGGCATGCGCGCGCCATAATAAAGAACAAGGCCTGCAACGCCGATGCCGCCCCAGATACCGAGCACGATGCACCAGTAAACGAGGGAGCGGATGAAACCCGTCGCGCCACGGCCGGAATGGCGGCTGCGTTTTTCTTTCTTCTGGGCTTTGCTGCGGCCGGATGCCTGTTTTGGTTTTTTCGTTGGCTGTTTTGTCGTTCCGCTGATGCGCTCGCTGGCATCAAGGCGCAGATCATCGCCGGACTCGTGGAAATCCCCGAAAGAAGGTTCTACCCGTTCGCGTGATTTACCTTTGCCTGCCATCCAGCCGAAGTCGCTCCTATTCGCGAAACCGCGCCTACCCCGTTCGGGTTTCAGGCCTCTATGCCTGCGCGATCCTTAATCCAGGATGAAGAGTGTAAATGCGGCGATTTAAGGCGGGGTTAAGTCCTGGCCGGATCAAATCGGCGTCATTGGCAGACATCGACCCATTCCGCCCCCGTCAATTCGACCATCATATCCGGTGAAATCTTCACCGCTGCATTGGTGGCCCCGGCTGCCGGAACCACTTCGTGATAGTTTTTCAGCGATATGTCGCAAAATACAGGCAGAGCCGAAGGAAGGCCGAAAGGACACACGCCGCCGATGGGATGGCTGGTCACCGCGACTACTTCTTCCGGTCCGAGCATGCGCGGCTTTACGCCAAAATGATCGCGGAATTTGCGGTTGTCGAGGCGTCTGGTGCCAGCGGCAACGACGAGAAGAATGGTGTCGCCGGCCTTCAGGCAGATGGTTTTGGCAATCTGGTCGGGATCGACGCCATGCGCCTCGGCGGCCAGTGCGACCGTCGCCGAACTCGCTTGCGTTTCAATCACGGTCACTTCGGGTGACTTCTCGGTGAAAAAGGCTCTGACGGATTCGATAGACATGCGTATTTATTAGGCGTTGTGCGGAAGAGCTTCAAGTCGCCCTGAAGTAGCTATGCGTTTTTCGCAATGCTGCGCTGCGATGAAACGTCTGTTTTTTAAGCGATGATCCTGTATCTTCAAATCATCGAAGCGACGCACTCCTCCTCCCAGCGTCGCCCGATTGGACTGACAATACTCCTCCTCCCAATTGTCAGTCAGTTTCAAGAACCCGGCGCACCTCCTCCCGCGCCGGGTTTTTGCGTTTTGGCTATCCGGTTGCCTCCTTATCCATCTCCCCTCAAAGACCGCGCTGTTCAAAGAAACTTGACTTTGAGCCCCTTCCAACCTACGTACTTCGCCATCGATATTTGTTTGACGACCAGAGCTTCGGCGTCTTTCCAGACGCTCACGACGATCTTTTCCTTCAAATTCGACCCAAGTCCGCACTGTTCGCAGTGCAAATACAATTGCCAACGGAAGGAAATCGTTATGGCGACTGGTACAGTAAAGTGGTTCAACGCAACCAAGGGCTACGGCTTCATTCAGCCGGACGACGGTTCGCAGGACGTATTCGTGCACATCTCCGCTGTTGAGCGTGCGGGCCTTACCGCCCTCAACGACGGCCAGAAGCTCTCCTACGAGCTGATGCAGGACCGCCGCTCGGGCAAGATGTCCGCAGGCAACCTCGTTGCTGCCTGATAAGCGCTTTGGCCCGAAAGGGTCATTCGCATGAATGGAAAGGCCGGATTTTTCCGGCCTTTTTCTTTTGCGGGGTGGTGCTGAAATGGCCGCTCTTGAAAAAGCCGGACCGCACACCAATATAGGGTTCAACAGTGCTCCGGACCGGAACTGCCGGGAATGGCGCTTTACAAGAGCGCCGCTGCTGTTGTGTTAACCAAAGATTAACCAAAGCAGCCGATCCTGAGCCGGAAAGCAGCGTTAACCCTATTGACGCGCTCTGGAGCATCAGACCGTTTGAACGCTTTGACCACGGATGTACTGGCATTGACGGAAAACGGATGGAAAGGTCGGGCTTGCCCGGCCTTTTTGTTTTTGGGCGGTTAAAAGAAGGAGGCGACGGTTCCGGCGCCTCCTTCTTTTCGATTATTTCGCCGCAAGCGCATCGAGAATGCGGACCCAGGAGCGGATGCCCTTGTGGAAGGATTGCAGGTCGTATTTCTCGTTCGGCGAATGAATACGGTCATCGGTCAGGCCGAAGCCGACCAGCAGCGAATCCATGCCCAGCATCTTCTGGAAATCGCCAACGATGGGGATCGAACCGCCCATGCCGATAACGACGGCGGGTTTCGGCCATTCTTCCGAAAGTGCGTTTTTGGCTTTGGTCAGCACGGGCGAGTCGTACGACAGCTGAATGGCCGGCGAGCCGCCATGCTCGTGAAATTCCACCGAGCAATCGGCCGGAATTTTCGAGCGTACATAGGCCCGGAAGCTCTCGCGAATGGCTGCCGGGTCCTGCTCGCCAACGAGGCGGAAGGAAACCTTGGCGGAGGCTTTTGCGGCGATCACGGTCTTGAAACCGTCGCCCGTGTAACCGCCGATAATGCCGTTGACTTCCGCCGTCGGCCGCGCCCAGGTTTGCTCCAGTACGGAGCGGCCCTTTTCACCCGAGGGAACGGAAAGCCCGACCTCGCCGAGGAAGGTTTCCGCCGTGCGCCCGAGCGTTTCCCAGGAGGCCTTTATATTGGCGGGGGTTTCCTCCACGCCGTTATAAAAGCCGGAAAGCGTCACACGGCCGGTTTCGTCATGCAGTCCCGCAAGGATATCGGTGAGGATGTGGATCGGGTTTGCGGCGGCGCCACCAAAAAGGCCGGAATGGAGGTCGCGGTCGGCTGCGGTGATGACGATCTCTTCGCCAACCAGGCCGCGAAGGGCAGCGGCGATGGCGGGTGTATCCCGATCCCACATGCCGGTATCGCAGACCAGCGCGTAATCGGCCTTCAGTTCTGCCGCATTGGCATCGAGGAATGGCTTCAGCGAGGGTGAGCCGGATTCCTCTTCGCCTTCGAAAAGAATGGTGACGCGCACCGGCAGGCCGCCATTGACCGCCTTGTAAGCGCGGCAGGCCTCCACGAAGGTCATCAGCTGGCCCTTGTCATCAGCCGTGCCGCGCCCGGTAATCACTTTCCGGCCGGCACCGACATCCTTGATGGCCGGCTCGAAGGGATCATTTTCCCACAGATCGAGCGGATCGACCGGCTGAACGTCATAATGGCCGTAAAAAAGCACATGCGGTGCATCCTTGGTGGCCGCATCGTGATGCGCAACCACCATCGGGTGACCGGCCGTATCGCGGACGGAAGCCGTAAAACCGAGCGCGGAAAGCGTCCTCACCAGCCACTCCGCCGCCTTGCGGCATTCTGCCTTATAGGCCGGGTCCGTGGAAATCGACGGAATGCGCACGAGTTCGAACAGCCGCTCGAGGCTGGAGGTCAGATTGTCGTCGGCGTTGGAAAGAATAGGGGAAACGTCTGTCATCGCTGATCCTGTCATGTCTGTCGTGACCCGGCGAAAAGACGAAATATCCGGGCATCGCACATCGCGGGAAACAAGGGGCGGGCTTGCCGTGAATCGGCAAGCGCGTGGCCGCGGGAACGATAGAGCAGTTCACGAAAACTGCGAAGCGCTTTTCCATCCGAAAATGCGTAGAAACAAAACTTGGAGTTTCAGCGCTCCGGTACGAAAGAGGTTCCGGGTTGTAGCTGTTATTTCGCTTTTTTGGCGCTTTCGATCGCCCGGCGCATATATTCCAGCAGGAGTTGCCGCTCAAAACGCCGGAAATCCGTAAGCAATGTGTCTTCGGTAGCTTCGGAAGCGGCAATGGCATTCGCTTCCAGATCCCTGCCGCGCTGGGTCAGTTCGATGATCTGGGCGCGGCGGTCGCTCGGATGGGATTTGCGGATAATCAGCCCGTCCCGTTCCATGCGTGAAAGCGTATTGGCGAGCGTTGCCTGCTCGATGTCTATTCGATCAAGCAATTGCCGTTGCGTCAGGCCTTCCTCGTGCCAAAGCTCGATAAGGATGGGAAATTGTCCCGGGGAGAAACCCAGCGCGGCGGCTCTCTTTTGCAGCGCCATGGTGAATTCCCGCGCCATTTTCGCGGCAAGATAGATTGCCGATTCGTCCCGGGAAAAACCCATTCTTCCGTCCGTAAAGCAGCGTGGCCGGTGCGGACCGGCAATGTCGATAGTGCGATATATATCGCATGATATGTTTAGGCCAGCGCGAAACGAGGCGCAAAATAAAACCGCCATGGCCGGGAGGGGACGGCCATGGCGGTCATATTGGAGGACAAAGGCCCGGAGAGGGGGAAAGGCCTTTGTCCGGTCTGACGCGGCGGGGGACGAGCCAGCTATCAGACTACGGCGTGATCAGGCGCCGTCCCCTAAGAAATGTGTCTGCAAATGCGGCTTTTCAAGGGAAGGGCGGATTACAAATCGGTAACGTTCAGGTGAATTTTACGGGTCTCGCGATCAGCCGCATTCCCCACGCTTTACGGTGTGTTGTGCGAAGTTTCGGTGGACGTCAAAACAGCCCCGCGCTATCCATGCTACCCATGAAAAAAGGCGATCATCTTTTCCTCGTTGACGGGTCCGGTTTCATTTTCCGGGCCTTCCATGCCATCCCGCCGCTGAACCGCAAGTCGGACGGGCTGCCGGTCAACGCCGTCTCCGGCTTCTGCAACATGTTGTGGAAGCTCCTGAAAGATGCGCGCAATACCGATGTCGGCGTCACGCCGACCCATTTCGCGGTGATTTTCGACTATTCGTCAAAAACCTTCCGCAACGAGCTTTACGATCTCTACAAGGCCAATCGTTCGGCGCCGCCGGAGGATCTGGTGCCGCAATTCGGCCTGATCCGCGAAGCGACGCGCGCCTTCAATCTTCCCTGCATCGAGACGGAAGGTTTCGAGGCGGACGATATCATCGCCACTTATGCCCGGCAGGCCGAGGCGATCGGCGCCGATGTCACCATCATCTCGTCCGACAAGGATCTGATGCAGCTCGTCACGACCAATGTGCATATGTACGATGCCATGAAGGACAAGCAGATCGGCATTCCCGACGTCATCGAAAAATGGGGCGTCGGCCCTGAAAAGATGATCGACCTGCAGGCTATGACCGGCGATTCCACCGACAACGTCCCCGGCATTCCCGGCATAGGCCCGAAAACGGCGGCGCAATTGCTGGAGGAATATGGCGATCTCGATACGCTTCTGGCGCGGGCAGGGGAAATCAAGCAGCAGAAACGTCGGGAAAACATCATCGCCAATGCTGATCTTGCCCGTATTTCCAGACAGCTGGTAGCGCTCAGAACCGATGTGCCGCTGGAACAGACTCTCGAAGAACTGGTGCTGGAACCGCAGAATGGCCCGAAGCTCATTGCCTTCCTGAAGGCGATGGAGTTCACGACGCTGACCCGCCGTGTTGCCGAAGCGACGGAAACGGATGCCTCGGCCGTCGACGCCGCCACCGTGCCGGTGCAATGGGGCGTCGATGCCCATGGCCCCGATCTCGAAGCGCCCGCCGCCGCTGCGGCTGGTGACGTGTCTCCGGAGGCAAACAATACGCCGGCTTCGGCCGCCGCTCCCGCAAGAAAGATGGTGGGTGAAGGCAGCGCGCCCGCCGATCTCGCCACGGCCCGACAGGCGCTTTTTGCTGCCGCCAAGATCGATACCACCACCTACACGACGATCAGGGATCTCGCGACGCTGGATCGCTGGATTGCCGCCGCCCGGGAAACGGGTGTCGTCGCCTTCGATACGGAAACGACTTCGCTCGACCCGATGCAGGCCGAACTTGTCGGTTTTTCGCTGGCCATTGCCGATAATGGCAAGGATGCCTCGGGGACGGATATCCGCGCCGCCTATGTTCCCTTGACCCACAAGACCGGCTCCGGCGGCGATCTGTTCAGCGACGGCATCAAGCTTGCCGAAGGGCAGGTGCCCTTTGCCGAAGCGCTGGTGCGTCTGAAGGACCTGCTTGAGGACGAAGCTGTCCTCAAGGTCGCGCAAAACCTCAAATACGATTACCTGCTGATGAAACGCCAGGGCGTCGTCATGCAGAGCTTCGACGACACGATGCTGATTTCCTATGTGCTTGAGGCCGGCAAGGCCACACATGGCATGGATTCCCTGTCCGAACGCTGGCTCGGCCACACGCCCATTGCCTATAAGGACGTGGCGGGATCGGGCAAGTCGAGCGTCACCTTCGATTTTGTCGATATTGACAGGGCGACCGCTTACGCGGCGGAAGATGCGGATGTCACCCTGCGGCTCTGGATGGCGCTTAAGCCCCGGCTCGTCTCGGAACGGCTGACCAAGGTCTATGAACGACTGGAACGTCCTCTCGTGCCGGTACTGGCGCATATGGAGGAGCGTGGCATCACCGTGGACCGGCAGATTCTGTCGCGCCTTTCGGGCGAACTCGCCCAGAAGGCCGCGAGCTTCGAAGAGGAAATCTACGAGCTGGCGGGCGAGCGTTTCAACATCGGCTCGCCGAAGCAGCTCGGCGATATCCTGTTCGGCAAGATGGGCTTGGCCGGCGGTTCCAAGACCAAGACCGGCCAATGGTCGACATCGGCGCAGGTGCTGGAGGATCTCGCAGCGGAAGGTGTGGAACTGCCGCGCAAGATCGTCGACTGGCGGCAGCTGACCAAGCTGAAATCCACCTATACGGATGCGCTGCCCGGTTATATCCATCCCGAAACGAAGCGGGTGCACACCTCTTACGCGCTCGCCTCCACCACCACGGGGCGTTTGTCCTCATCGGAGCCGAACCTTCAGAACATCCCGGTCCGCACGGCCGAAGGCCGCAAGATTCGCACGGCCTTCATCACCACGCCCGGACACAAGCTTCTGTCGGCAGACTACAGCCAGATCGAACTGCGTGTACTTGCCCATGTTGCCGATATCCCGCAGCTTAGAAACGCTTTCGAAAATGGCATCGACATTCATGCGATGACCGCATCGGAAATGTTCGGCGTGCCGGTGGAAGGCATGCCCTCGGAAGTGCGCCGCCGTGCCAAGGCCATCAACTTCGGTATCATTTACGGTATTTCCGCTTTTGGCCTCGCCAACCAGCTCAGCATCGCCCGCTCGGAGGCGGGGGACTATATCAAGAAATACTTCGAGCGTTTTCCCGGCATTCGCGATTACATGGAAGCGACCAAGGCGTTCGCGCGCGAAAACGGCTATGTCGAAACGATTTTCGGCCGCCGTGCGCATTATCCGGAAATCCGCTCTTCCAACCCGTCGGTGAAAGCCTTCAACGAACGCGCAGCCATTAATGCGCCGATCCAGGGCTCGGCTGCAGATATCATCCGCCGCGCCATGATCCGTATCGAACCGGCGCTGGAGGCGGAAAAGCTCTCCGCCCGTATGCTTTTGCAAGTGCACGACGAACTCATCTTCGAAGTCGAGGAAGCGGAAATCGAAAAGACCCTGCCCGTCGTCGTCTCGGTGATGGAAAACGCGGCCATGCCGGCCATTTCCATGAAGGTCCCGCTGAAAGTGGATGCCCGTGCGGCCGACAATTGGGACGAGGCACATTGAGCGGCCTTAGAGCGGTCGATGTCATTGCCTTGTCGTGCGTGGAGACTAGGGGAAACGTCTCACAAGGAGTTTCCCATGCACGCCCCGCTCGTTTCGAAAGACCTTGAGTATATCTCCGCCGCCAACCACGATCGGCCGCCGCGCCATCTGGGCAGCCGCTTCAATGCGGATGGCGAGTTCCTGCCAGAACCCGGCAATACGGTCGTCTGCCATCTTGTCGAGGGATCGCAGACTGAAAAGGCGATCGTCGCGACGCGTCAGCGTTTTCTGGATATGCCGGAGGCCCCTCAGCTTGCCTTCACGCCGATTTCCAGTCTGCACATGACAGTGTTTCAAGGTATCATTGAGTTTCGGCGCGCTCTGCCCCATTGGCCGGAAAACATGCCGCTCGATACGCCGATTGACGCGATGACTGATTATTATCGCGACCGTCTTTCCGCGTTCCCGACCCTGCCGGGGTTCAACATGCAGGTCACGGGTTTGCGCCCGGTGGGGCTGGTCATGAAAGGAGCGACCGCCGAGGACGATCGCATCGTGGCTCTCTGGCGGGACACATTCGCCGATTTCTTCGGCTATCGCCATCCTGATCATGATAGCTATGAGTTCCATATCACCCTGTCCTACATTGTCCGCTGGTTCGAGCCCGACTGCTTGCCGCGCTGGCAGGCGATGCTCGATGAGGAACTGGAAAAGCTGCGCGCCGCGTCGCCCTTCATAGAGATGCGCCCGCCGGCTTTCTGTGAATTCAAGGATATGAACCACTTCAAGGAACTTGTCGTTTTCGATAAGAGGTGAGGTGTGATTTGCGGCGACCCGCTGCGGTTCTGCATACCGATTCCGCTGAATCGGAAAAAATGCGCATCAGGGCTGGTCAAAGCCCGTTTGGGCATGTATAAGCGCGCCAAATTTCCGATATCGAGACATCCGACATTCGGCCTTTGGTTCTGGCCGGTTCCGTTGTTTCGCCGCTTAAGTGGAGTAACAAAAATGGCTGTACCAAAAAGAAAAACAAGCCCGTCCAAGCGCGGTATGCGCCGCTCGGCTGACGGTCTCAAGTCTGCAACCTACGTTGAAGACAAGAACTCCGGCGAACTGCGCCGTCCGCACCATATCGATCTGAAGACCGGTATGTATCGCGGCCGTCAGGTTCTGACGCCGAAGGAAAGCGCATAAGCTTTTCTGAAATCATCTTTGCAAAAAACCGGTCCTTGTGGCCGGTTTTTTGTTTTCTGAACGTGGCGCCGGTCCAAAGCCGCTCACTTGGAAAATAAGATCACTCCTTTTACACTCTGTCCGGGAGAACAGGCTGGAGCCTGAAGTGGGAGAGGAGCTTCGGTGAAATATCGCTGGATTTTGTTGATGCTTCTCGGCCTCGGTCTCGGTTATGGCGCCGTGACGCGAGGTGGCGGCATCATTGCGGAAAGCTATTTCGGCGAAATGTCCGATCAGGGTCGCACGACGCTACGGCTCGCCGTCTCGGCGTTGGGCGGGCTCCTGAGCCGCTATGAGCCACTTCCTGCGCTGATTGCCGATCACGACGACATCGAGGAACTGGTCGCGCATCCCAAGGATGAAGCCCTGCGCCAGCGCGCCAATGTCTATCTCAAATCCATCAACACCCTGCTGGAATCTTCCGATATCTACATCATCACGCTGGATGGAGAGACCATCGCGGCCAGCAATTACGATGGGCCGACGAGCTTTGTCGGTGAGAATTTCAGTTACCGGCCCTATTTTCAGGATGCCGCCAAGGGCTTCAAGTCCCGCTTTTTTGCGCTCGGCACCACCTCCCACAAGCGCGGTTATTATTTCTCCGCGCCGATTCTCTTTAATGAAGAGATCAAGGGCGTCATCGTCTTCAAGGTGGATATTGAAGGCATAGAGGCGTCCTTCGGGGACGGCGAAAACCGCATTCTGGTTTCGGACCCGGAAGGCATCATCTTCATGACAGGCACGCCGCAATGGCTTTATTCCGGCCTGATGCCGCTGACACCGGAGAGGCTGGCGCGCACCGAAGCCTCCCGTCGCTACGCCAATGCGATCCTCACGGAACTGCCGCTTAAAAATGGCAATTTCGGCTCGCACCAGCTGATGACGATCGCCCAGAATGATGGTGACAGGGAATATATGGTCCTGTCGCAGCCGATGCCGGATGCGGGCTGGACCGTCAGCGTGCTGATGGATACGGGCTCGCTCCGCACGCAAGTCAAGACGGCGATGATTGCGATCATCCTCTGCCTGTGCCTCGCTGCGGCGCTGATTGCCGCCATGCTGCAAAGACGGCGGCGTCTGCGCGAACGCCTGACCCACCAGGCGGAGGCGCAGGCGGAACTGGAGCGCCGCGTGGAGGAGCGCACGGCCGATCTGGCACGGGTCAATCAGGAAATCGAGCACGAAATCGCCGAACGCCGCCAGACCGAAAAGCAGCTGCGCAAGATGCAGAACGATCTGGTGCAGGCAGGCAAGCTCGCGGCGCTTGGGCAGATGTCGGCGGCGCTGTCGCATGAGTTCAATCAGCCCCTCGCCGCCGCCAAGAACTATGCCGAAAACGCCTCGCTTCTTCTGGAGCGGGGACGACAGGAAGAGGTGACGGAAAACCTCAGGCGCATTTCGGGCCTGATCGATCGCATGGCGTCGATCAGCAAACATCTCAGGAACTTCGCCCGCAAGCCCAACGAGAAAACGGCAGCGGTGGGTCTGGAAACCGTCCTTCGCGATACGCTCGAAATCGTCGGTCCGCGGCTGAAGGCCGCCGATGCAATGCTGGATGTCGATCTTGGCCCGGTGCCGCTTGCGGTGAAGGCCGGGCCGGTGCGGTTGCAGCAGGTGCTCGTCAATATCATCTCCAATGCCGCCGATGCCGTGGAAGGGCGTGAAGATCGCCGCATTGCGCTGCAGGCCGTGCAGCGTGGCCAGATGGTATCGATTTTCATTCGTGACCGGGGCCCGGGCGTGCCTGCGGCAATTTGCGAACGCATCTTCGACCCCTTCTTCACCACCAAGGGTGTGGGCCGCGGCCTTGGTCTCGGCCTTTCCATCTCCTATAACATCATCAAGGATTTTGGCGGCCAGCTGCGGGTGAGAAACCATGAGGATGGCGGAGCGGAGTTCGAGATCGAATTGCCAGCCGCCGCCTGGCGTGTGGAGGCGGCTGCGGAATGACCATGTCGCGGGTTCTGTTGATCGATGATGAGGAGGAACTGCGCTTTTCCACCGCGCAGGCGCTGGAGCTTTCCGGTTTCGCCGTCACGATGCTGGCGAGCGCCGAACACGCGTTGGAGCTCATCGGTTACAGCTTTGATGGTGTCGTGGTCAGCGATATTCGCATGCCCGGCATGGATGGCATGACGCTGCTGCAAAAGGTGCGGGAACTCGACCCGGAAATACCCGTCATCCTGATGACGGGCCATGGCGATGTGCAGCTTGCCGTCAACGCCATGCGCAACGGCGCTTATGACTTCATCGAGAAGCCATTCACCCCGCAATATCTCGCCGGCATCATCAAAAGAGCAAACGACCGACGGGCGCTGGTGCTGGAAAATCGCCGCCTGAAGGCGGTGGCCGGCAAGCATGACGATCTTGAAACGCGCCTGCCCGGCAGAACCCAGGTCATGGTCGATCTGCGGTATCGCATCCGCGCCATCGGCGCGACGGACGCCGATACGCTGATCGTTGGTGATACCGGCGCGGGCAAGGAGGTGGTGGCGCGGGCGCTGCATGATATCAGCGCCAGAGCCAACCGGCCTTTCGTCGCGATCAATTGCGCCGCTCTTCCCCAGACGCTGATCGAAAGCGAATTGTTTGGCCATGAGGCCGGAGCTTTTCCCGGTGCGCTAAGACCGCGCTATGGCAAGTTCGAGCATGCCCGCGGCGGCACCATCCTGCTGGATGAGATCGGCTCCATGCCGTTCGAATTGCAGGGCCGGTTCCTGCGTGTGTTGCAGGAGCGAGTGATTACCCGCCTCGGCTCCAATGAGACGGTCGAGCTCGATGTCCGCTTCATCGCCACCAGCAAGGTCGATCTCGAACAGGAGGTCGCCGCCGGCCGGTTCCGCGCCGATCTGCTTTATCGCCTGAATGTAGCGACGCTTCTTGTGCCGTCGCTTTCGCAGCGCAGTGCGGACATACCGCTGCTCTTCCTGCATCTGGTGCGGGAAGCCGCCGCCCGTTACGGGCGGGAAGACATGGAGGTGCCGCAGCATCTGCTTTCCGCCGTTTCGCTCAGGGAATGGCCGGGCAACGTGCGGGAATTGCGCAATGCCGCGGATCGTTTCGTGCTCGGTCTGGAAAGTGATGTGTCCGAGGTGTCGCTGGCGCTTCATGATGACGGCACCTCGACGCTGGCGCCGCGGGTTGCCGCTTATGAAAAAAGCCTGATAGCACATGCCATTGCTGTGCATGGCGGAAATCTGAAATCCGTCTATGAAAGTCTCGGCATTTCACGCAAAACGCTTTATGAGAAAATGCAGAAATACGGGCTGCATCGGCACATGACCGAAGTCTGATGGGTGGATTTCCACCCATGAAAGAGGCCCTATGGGTCGAAATCCACCCATTGTCCGCGATGAGGGCGATAAAAGTGGATGTTGCGGCAAGACCGCCGTTGCTGAACGGCAATCGCGGATCGCAAATATCGTCACCCCGGCCGCCATGGAGGAGCATGCGCGGCTGAAGTGGCGATCATTTTCATCCGGGAGGAATCGATGAAAATACTGAAGACAGTTACCGGCCTTGCCGCCGCCGCTGCCGTTTCCCTTTTTGCGCTGTCCGCATCCGCTCAGAATTATCCCGAGCGCAACATCACCATGGTCGTGCCCTTTGCCGCCGGCGGTCCGACGGATACGGTCGCGCGTCTTGTCGCCGAATCCATGTCGAAAGATCTCGGCCAGCAGATCATTGTTGAAAATGTCGGCGGCGCGGGCGGCACGCTCGGAGCCGGTCGCGTGGCGTCGGCCGATCCGGACGGTTACACCGTCCTTCTCCACCATATCGGCATGGCGACGAGTGCCACGCTCTATCGCAAGCTCGCCTATGACACGCTGAACGCCTTCGAATATGTGGGTCTCGTCACCGAAGTGCCGATGACCATCCTGTCGCGCAAGAACCTCGAGACGAAGGACCTCAAGGGCCTGATCGAATACGCCAAGGCGAACAAGGATAAGGTCACCGTCGCCAATGCCGGCATCGGTGCCGCTTCGCATCTGTGCGGCATGTTGTTCATGAGCGCCATCGAAACACCGCTGGTCACTGTTCCTTACAAGGGCACCGGCCCGGCCATGACCGATCTGCTCGGCGGCCAGGTGGATATCATGTGCGACCAGACCACCAACACCACCAAGCAAATCCAGGGCGGAACCGTGAAGGCCTATGCCGTGACCACGGCCAAGCGGCTTGATGTGCTGCCGGACGTTCCGACGGTTGTCGAAGCTGGCCTGCCGAAACTCGAAGTGGGCATCTGGCACGGCATCTATACGCCCAAGGGCACGCCTGCCGAAATCAACGAGAAGCTTTCCAAGTCGCTGCAGGTCGCGCTGAAGGACAAGAATGTCGCGGCCCGTTTTGCTGAACTCGGCACGACGCCCTCGTCGGAAAGCGATGCGACGCCGGCGGCGCTGAAGGCCAAGCTTGAAAGCGAAATCGCCCGCTGGAAGCCGGTGATCGAGGCTGCCGGACAATATGCCGACTGATGGTAAAGGGATGACCGGCGGCAATCTGCCGCCGGTCTCCAGCCATCATTTTAACGCGCGGAACGGTTTGTCACTGGCCGCAGTGGAGGGGCATCTTTCATGAAATCGTTTATTGTTGACCCTGCCGAAGCAATCTGTGGGGCAATTTTTATCGGGCTTGGCGCATTTTTCGCCTTGCAGTCCTACGGGCTGGAGATCGGAACCGCCTTCCGGATGGGGCCGGGTTATTTTCCGCTCGTGCTGGCGGTCATTCTGGTCCTGCTTGGCGGGGTGATATTCCTGCGGTCCACACGCGTGCAGGGCGAGGCCGTAGGCGCCATCGCCTGGCGGGGAATATTTTTCATCCTGCCGGCGCCGATTTTCTTCGGTCTCACTGTCCGGGGTCTCGGCTTCGTGCCGGCACTTTTTTTCAGCGCGCTCATCGCAGCCTTTGCCTCGCACAGGATGAACCCGTTCATGGCGGTCATTCTTTCCGCGGCCATCACGGTCTTTTCCGTTGCTGTTTTCAATTATGGTCTCGGCCTGCCGTTCCAGCGCTTCGGCCCCTGGCTTAAATTTTGAGGTGCCGTGATGGATTTGCTTGATAATCTTGCTCTCGGTTTCGTCACTGCCTCGTCTTTGGCAAACCTGTTCTTCTGCCTGATCGGCGTGTTGCTTGGCACACTGATCGGTGTGCTGCCCGGTATCGGCGCGACGGCAACCATCGCCATGCTGTTGCCGATCACCTTTCAGCTTGAGCCGGTCTCGTCGCTGATCATGCTCGCCGGCATTTATTATGGTGCGCAATATGGCGGTTCCACCACGGCCATCCTGATCAACATGCCGGGCGAATCGTCGTCGGCCGTTACCGCCATCGATGGTTATCAGATGGCGCGCAAGGGCAAAGCCGGTGCCGCGCTCGCCATCGCCGCCATCGGTTCATTCTTTGCCGGCACGGTCTCCACCTTCCTGGTGGCTATCTTCGCACCGCCCTTGACGGCGATTGCGCTGGAGTTCGGTGCGGCGGAATATTTCTCGCTGATGGTTGTCGGCCTCGTCTCGTCCATCGCGCTTGCCCATGGCTCCATCGTCAAGGCATTGGCCATGGTCGTGCTGGGGCTGTTGCTCGGTCTCGTCGGCACGGATATCTACAGCGGCACACCGCGCTTCACCCTCGGCATCCGTGAATATGCCGATGGTCTGAATTTCGTGGCCGTGGCCGTGGGTGTGTTCGGTATCGCCGAAATCCTGCGCAACCTCGAGAATGAACGGACCCGCTCGGTGCTGATTGCCAAGGTCAGCGGGTTGATGCCGACCAAGGATGATTTCAGACGCATGGTCGGTCCGGTGCTGCGCGGCACCGCCATCGGCTCGGCGCTCGGCATCCTTCCGGGCGGCGGCGCCATCCTCGCGGCCTTTGCATCCTACACCGTGGAAAAACGCGTCTCCAAGAACCCGGAGGAATTCGGGCATGGCGCGGTTGCCGGTGTGGCCGGTCCGGAATCCGCCAATAATGCCGGTGCGCAGACCTCCTTCATCCCGCTACTGACGCTTGGCATTCCCGCCAATCCGGTGATGGCGCTGATGATTGGGGCCATGATCATCCAGGGTATCGTGCCGGGTCCGAATGTCGCGACCGAACAGCCGGCGCTGTTCTGGGGCATCATCGCCTCCATGTGGATCGGCAATCTGATGCTCGTCATCCTGAACCTGCCCCTGATCGGGCTGTGGGTGAAGCTGCTGACGGTGCCTTATTATGTGCTTTTCCCCATCATCATGGCCTTCTGCGCCATCGGGGTCTACAGCGTCAATTCCAATGTCTTCGATCTCTATGCCGTCGCCTTCTTCGGCTTCATCGGCTACGTGCTGGTGAAACTGCGCTGCGAGCCGGCGCCGCTGCTCCTGGGCTTCGTGCTCGGACCGCTGCTGGAAGAGAACCTGCGGCGCGCCATGATTCTATCCCGTGGCGATCCGACTACCTTCGTCACCCGGCCGATCAGCGCCACCCTGCTTTTCATCGCCTTGGCCGTGTTGATCGTCGTTTTCCTGCCAAGCGTGAAGAAGAAGCGCGAAGAGGTTTTCGTAGAAGAAGACTAAGCAATATCAAACTTCTGATGCCGGCGATGGAAACATTGCCGGCTTTTTCCGTTTGAGGATCGGCCATGACGAATTCGCTACACGAAAGCGACATATGGTTGACTCGGGAGCCTTTAGGCCCAAGGAAGGGGCTGGAAAGAGAGGTCGATATGACGTCGGAAACCGAAAAACGGATCATCGCGCTCGAAGAGACGATCGCCCATCAGGCGAAGGTGATAGAGGAACTGTCCGACCAGCTGGCGGAACAGTGGAAGGTGGTGGAGCAGACCCGGGCCAAGCTCGACCGGCTGACGGAAAGGTTCCTCAGTCTCGAGGAACAATCGCTCGAAGCGCCCGCCATCACCCGACCACCGCATTATTGAGAAAGAGCCCCATGAAGAACGATAGAGCCGCGCTTGCCGCCGATATTGTCGATTTCTGGAAAGAGGCCGGACCTGACAAGTGGTTCGACAAGGACGCCGCCTTCGACAGCCATTTCCACGACCGTTTTCGGGAGGCTCATTTTGCTGCGGCCAGGCGCGAGCTGGACGGCTGGCTGGTGGGGGCGGAAAGCAGCCTCGCGCTAATGCTTCTTCTGGATCAGTTCCCGCGCAACTGCTTTCGTGGCACCGCCCATATGTATGCCACCGATCCGCTGGCGCGACTTTTCGCCGACGAGGCCATCCGCCGTGGTCATGATCAGGCCGTGAGCGAGGATCTGCGGGTTTTCTTCTATTTACCCTTTTCCCATGCGGAGGACATCGTGGCCCAGCGGCGCGCCTGCGATCTCAACAGGCCGCTGGGCGGGCTGTATCTCCACCACGCCGAAGAGCATCGCGATATTGTCGAGCGTTTCGGCCGTTTTCCCCATCGCAACGACATATTGCTGCGGGAAACGACGCCTGAGGAACGGCAATATCTGGAAGAGGGCGGCTTTTCAGGCTGAACCCGAAACAAAAACGCCGCCAATCCCGAAGGATGGCGGCGTTTCTGATTTTTAAGACCGGTGGAAATCAGCCGTCGAAGAATTCCTTCATCCGGGCAAAGAAGCCCGTCGATTCCGGGTTGTTCTCCTTGGAGGAAAGCTGCTCGAACTCCTGCAACAGCTCGCGCTGGCGCTTGCTGAGCTTCTGTGGCGTTTCGATCTGGATCTGGATGTAGAGGTCGCCTGTCTGCGCCGAACGCAGCACCGGCATGCCCTTGCCCTTCAGACGGAACTGCTTGCCCGGCTGGGTACCTTCCGGAACCGTGACGCGCGATTTCGTGCCATCGAGCGTCGTGACATCGAAAGTGCCGCCAAGTGCTGCCGTGGTCATCGAGATCGGCACGGTGCAATAAAGATCGGCACCGTCGCGCTGGAAGAACTCATGCGGACGCACGGACAGGAAGATATAGAGATCGCCCGCCGGCCCGCCACGCATGCCGGCCTCACCTTCGCCCTGCAGGCGAATGCGGGTGCCGTCTTCGATGCCCGAGGGAATGTTGACGGAAAGCGAACGCTCTTCGGTCACGCGGCCCTGGCCGTGGCACTTGCCGCAGGGGTCGGAGATCGTCTGTCCGCGGCCGTGGCAGGTGGGGCAGGTGCGTTCCACCGAGAAGAAACCCTGTGCCGCGCGCACGCGGCCGGAACCCTGACAGGTGGCGCAGGTCTTGGGCTGCGTGCCGGGTTTGGCGCCCGAACCGGAGCAGACATCGCAGGTGATCGAGGTCGGAACCCTGATCTGCGCCGTCTTGCCGGTGAAAGCCTCTTCCAGCGTGATTTCCATGTTGTAGCGAAGATCGGCGCCGCGTTCGCGACCACCGGAAGACCGGCGCGCACGGCCGCCGCCCATCATCTCGCCGAAGATGTCTTCGAAAATATCGGAGAAACCGCCATTGGCGAAACCGCCGCCACCAAAGCCGCCACCGCCGCCCATGCCGCCATTTTCAAAGGCCGCATGGCCGAAACGGTCATAGGCCGCGCGCTTCTGCGGGTCCTTCAGCGTTTCGTAGGCTTCGTTGATTTCCTTGAATTTCTGCTCGGATTCGGCGTTATCCGGGTTCTTGTCCGGATGGTATTTCATCGCGAGTTTGCGGAAGGCGCTTTTCAGCTCTTTTTCGTCCGCGGTTTTGCTGACGCCGAGTGTTTCGTAAAAGTCTGCTTTCGCCATTAAGTTAACAAGCCCCGCAAATGGATTTCCGGCTGCACGTCGGCAGCCGGATGTCTTGCATATGGTGTGAGGAGTCGGGAAGCCGCGCGATTATGCGGACTTCTTGTCGTCCTTGATTTCTTCATAGTCGGCATCGACGACGTCATCCTTGCCGCCTTCAGAAGCATCGCCGGCCTCGGCCTGCTGCGCTTCGTAGATGGCCTGACCGAGCTTCATGGAGACTTCCATGAGGGTCTGGGTCTTGGCCTGAATGTCGTCTGCGTCAGGCTCAGCGGCTTCGACAGCGGTCTTCAGGCTGGCAATGGCGTCTTCGATCGCCTTGCGGTCGGTTTCGGAAACCTTGTCACCATATTCCTTCACCGACTTCTCGGTGGAGTGAATGAGGCTTTCGGCCTGGTTCTTGGCTTCGACACCGGCGCGGCGCTTCTTGTCGGCCTCGGCATTGGCTTCGGCGTCCTTGACCATCTTTTCGATGTCGGCGTCGGAGAGACCACCGGAGGCCTGGATGCGGATCTGCTGTTCCTTGCCGGTGCCCTTGTCCTTGGCCGAAACCTGCACGATGCCGTTGGCGTCGATATCGAAGGTCACTTCGATCTGCGGAACGCCACGCGGCGACGGCGGCAGGCCGACGAGGTCAAACTGGCCGAGCAGCTTGTTGTCCTGAGCCATTTCGCGCTCACCCTGCGAGACGCGGATGGTCACGGCCGACTGGTTGTCTTCGGCGGTCGAGAAGGTCTGGCTCTTCTTCGTCGGGATCGTCGTGTTGCGATCGATCAGACGGGTGAAGACGCCACCCAGCGTTTCGATGCCGAGCGACAGCGGGGTCACGTCGAGCAGCAGAACGTCCTTGACGTCGCCCTGCAGAACGCCTGCCTGGATGGCGGCGCCCATGGCAACCACTTCATCCGGGTTTACGCCCTTATGCGGCTCCTTGCCGAACAGCTGCTTGACGACTTCCTGAACCTTCGGCATGCGGCTCATGCCACCAACGAGAACGACTTCATCGATCTCGGAAGCGGAAACGCCAGCATCCTTGAGCGCTGCCTTGCACGGCGCGACAGTGCGCTGCACGAGGTCATCGACCAGGCTTTCGAACTTGGCACGGGTCAGCTTCAGCGTCAGGTGCTTCGGACCGGAAGCGTCCGCCGTGATGAACGGCAGGTTGATTTCGGTCTGCTGCGAGGACGAAAGCTCGATCTTTGCCTTTTCGGCAGCTTCCTTGAGGCGCTGCAGGGCGAGCTTGTCGTTCTTCAGGTCGATGCCCTGATCCTTTTTGAACTCGCCGGCCAGATATTCGACCAGACGCATGTCGAAGTCTTCACCGCCAAGGAAGGTATCGCCATTGGTGGACTTCACTTCGAAGACGCCGTCGCCGATTTCCAGAACGGAAATATCGAAGGTACCGCCGCCAAGGTCGTAAACGGCGATGGTCTTGCCGTCCTTCTTGTCGAGGCCGTAAGCCAGTGCTGCTGCAGTCGGCTCGTTGATGATACGCAGAACATCAAGACCGGCGATGCGGCCAGCATCCTTGGTTGCCTGGCGCTGCGCGTCGTTGAAGTAGGCCGGAACGGTGATGACGGCCTTCTCGACCTTTTCGCCGAGATAGGATTCAGCCGTTTCCTTCATCTTCTGAAGGATCATCGCGGAAATCTGCGAAGGGGAATAATTCTTGTCCTGTGCCTTCACCCAGGCGTCGCCATTGTCACCCTTGACGATTTCGAAGGGAACGAGGGCCTTGTCCTTTTCGACGGTCGGGTCTTCATAACGACGGCCGATGAGGCGCTTCACCGCAAACAGGGTGTTGGTCGGGTTGGTGACCGCCTGGCGCTTGGCCGGCTGGCCGACAAGGCGTTCGCCATCGTCGGAAAATGCCACCATGGACGGCGTGGTACGCGCGCCTTCTGCGTTTTCAATGACTTTCGTGTCCTTGCCGTCCATCACTGCGACGCAGGAATTGGTCGTGCCAAGGTCGATACCGATTACTTTTGCCATGCTCTTCTCTCCTTGAAGCGAGCTGCCGGAACCCCGTGAGGCATTCTTGTGGCAGCTCCTTGACTTGGATTTGCAACATTCGCTGCAGTTCTGCGGCGTATATAAGGAGCGATTTTTCCTGCTGCAAGGCGCAAGAGAGGGGGAAGCGCACCAAAAAAGCGCAAGAAACCCCTGTCTGTGCAGAAGCATAGCCATCCACGCCTGCCGAAATGGAAAAACGCGACTTCGGCATTACGTTGCAGCGTCATCCCATGCGGCGCAGCAAGAGCGGCAAATTCGGTCTCAGAGCGGCTTTGGCCCGGGAAGGGCCTGCTTCGCCACATTGATTATGGCGTCGATCACCGTCTGGTCGGGCTCGCGTGGCAGATCATGTCCCATGCCATCGATTGGCAGATAAATCGCGTTCGGGATCGAAAGCGCCGTATCCTGACCGCAGGCTGGCGGGATCAAAGGATTGTCGGTTCCATGGATGACGAGCAACTGTCCCAGGCGAGTTCGATGCCATTGGATTTTGCAATCTTCACGGCTGCATCCCCATTCAGAAAAGCTCGTCGAGCATCAGGTGGAATTGCAGCTTGGCCTGATCGGGGTTCGGCACCCCATATCGCGCGAGAAACCTGCGCTGAAGATCACCCCCGAACTCTTCGAGGCAGTTCCAGGCTATGGCAATGTCCTGATACCGATCCGCAATACCAACACGTCCCGTGTCGATGCAGCCGATAACCTTGCCATCCACCATCAGGAGATTGTCGAGCGAAAAGTCGCCATGGGTCACGACCGGATCGGAGGCCAAGGGTAGCAGGTCGTGCATGGCCTGCCAGACCTGCTCGGCCGTCCAGCCCTCTCGCTCGGCATCAAAATCGTCTTCCTCCACCAAGCCTGAATCGATTCTCTTTCGCGCGAGGCCGAGCCTGTAGGCATGATCGCTATTGAACGGACAATCATGAATGGGAACCGCATGGAGGCTCTGGAGAAAGTCTGAAAGCGCATCGACAATGGCCATGTTGTCTTCGGGCCGTTCTTTCAGAGCCTCGTAGGCCGTTTTTCCGGGCAGTGCGGTCGTCAGCAGCCATGCTTCGTCAGGGGTGACGACAAAATGCTGGATTGCCGGCACCGGAATGTGCTTCGCCAACCAGCGCAGCCGGGTCATCTCGTCAATCAGATCATCAGTGACGGTGCCGCGGCCGTGTTTCAGGAAAAGATCGGGAGCTCCCGGCTTGCCGTAGAGCCGATAGACGGCTGCGCCGGACTGGCCGACATTGTTCCGCGACCACTCGTACCCTCTCAACTCGACAGATGCGCCTGCCGGCACCACTATTGCCGCAGAGTGCTCTTCGCGATCCATATCCATCAACTGGCTTTCCCTTCGCTGGCATCACTTGATAGCGAAGGACGAAAAATCTGCAAAGGGGGAGGAGCCGGCCGAGGCTGGCGTCGCGTTGCTGCTGGTGTCTGATTATCTGTGGTGAATGGCGGACAGGGTGGGATTCGAACCCACGGTACGCTTTCACGCACACACGCGTTCCAGGCGTGCGCCTTAAACCACTCGGCCACCTGTCCTTTTTTCAAATCTGCATGTTTTGAAGAAATGCAAATCACTGGAACGGCGCGATATATACCGATGAATTCGCAGGGATCAACACGAATCTGACAGTTTTTTGAAATGTCGGCAATTTCCTGCGTTTCGACGCGGTTGCAAAGCGGTTTTCCCGGCTTTATCGATGCAATATATGTTTCAAAACGTGGCTGTCGAAATGATGGGCCGTAGCCGAGGTGTGCCAAATGAAAGCTTTTTTGCGGTTTTTGAGCTTTCTTCTCCTCATTGCGGCGATTTTTCTCGGCGTGCTCGATTCGATCCGCTCGGTTTCCACATCCTCGGTGAACATCACCGGCATCCTGTGGGTCTGGAACTATCTTCTTCCTGCCTCGCGCACCATGGTGGAAGCGGCCATGGCTCACTATATTCACCCTGAAGCGTGGCGCTTCGTTGAAAATGCCCTGTCGGGACTGCCCGCATTTGTCTTTTTCCTGGCCCTATCCCTGCTTTGCTGGATGGCTGGCTACAGGAAGCGCAAAGTGCTGAGGCGTTCAGCAGTCTGACAGGGGGAAGCGCGCCGCGCGGATGTGAACCCTTAAGACGCGGCGGAACCGGCCGCACGGAGGACCGAATGTTCCTGTTCGATACGCTTTCAAAAAAGACGACGATGCCGACCGAAGAAACGGCCTTGCCCGGCCGTGAAGAGGCGCTTGCGGTGCCGGAAAACCATTTCGTGAATGGCCGGCCTTTGAAGGGTCCTTATCCGGACGGTCTGGAAATCATCTATCTCGGCATGGGCTGCTTCTGGGGCGCGGAGCGGCTGTTCTGGAAAACGCCGGGCGTGTGGGTAACGGCGGTCGGATATGCCGGCGGCTTCACCCGCAACCCGACCTATCAGGAAACGACGACCGGCCAGACGGGTCACGCCGAAGTGGTGAAGGTGGTCTACGATCCGGCCGTGATCTCGCTGTCGGGCCTGCTCAAAATATTCTTCGAGGAGCACGATCCGACCCAGGGGATGCGGCAGGGCAACGATGTCGGCACGACCTATCGTTCCGCCATCTATGCGACGACGGAAGGCCAGTTGCAGCAGGCGCAGAAGGTGCATGATGCTTTTCAGCAGGCTCTGGACGAGGCCGGCCATGATCGCGCCATTACCACCGAAATCGGCCCGCTGGAAACATTTTATTATGCCGAGGACTATCATCAGCAATATCTTGCCAAGAACCCCGGCGGCTACTGCGGCCTCAGGGGAACCGGCGTAAGCTGCAATATAGGCTAGATTTTTTGCAGGTAACCCCGGTGGAAAGGCTAAAAAAACGCCAGATCAAAGTTTTTCCACCGGGTCAAAAAAACCGGATGAATTTTTCATTGAGCCATGCAAGGATATGAGGCAAGCACAGCCGGGATAACGGCTGGCGGTTCCGCAGACATTCCCGGTCAACGGGATTGCGGGAGGACCCTAAAATATCAATTGCAACAACAGGGCTGCACAATGAAAAAATCCCTTCTGACACTTTTTGCGCTTGCCGCAATGTCGGCTTCCGCGCTTGCTGCGGATATCAAGCCGGCGCTGGTCTATGGCACGGGCGGCAAGTTCGACAAGTCGTTCAACGAGGCCGCTGCGGCCGGCGCTGAAAAGTTCAAGGCGGAAACGGGCATCGAGTTCCGTGACTTCGAACCGACCAGCGACACGCAGGGCGAACAGGCCATCCGCAACTTCGCCAGCAAGGGCTTCAACCCGGTCGTTGCCGTATCCTTCGCCTGGACCTCGGCCATGGAAAAGGTCGCGGCCGAATTCCCCGACACCAAGTTCGTCATCGTCGATTCCGTCGTCGAGCTGCCGAATGTCCGCTCCGTCGTCTACAAGGAGCATGAAGGTTCCTACCTCGTCGGTCTTCTGGCGGGCATGGCTTCCAAGACCGGCAAGGTCGGCTTCATCGGCGGCATGGACATTCCGCTGATCCGCAAGTTCGCCTGTGGTTATGCACAGGGCGCCAAGGCTGCCAACGACAAGATCGAAGTCTTCCAGAACATGACCGGCACCACCGGCGCTGCCTGGAACGATCCGGTGCGTGGCGGTGAACTCACCAAGAACCAGATCGACCAGGGTGCGGATGTGATTTACGCGGCGGCCGGTGCGACCGGTATCGGCGTGCTGCAGACCGCGGCCGACAACAAGAAGTTCTCGATCGGCGTCGATTCCAACCAGAACCACCTGCATCCGGGTTCCGTTCTGACCTCCATGGTCAAGCGCGTCGATCTGGCCGTCTACAACGCCTATAAGGATGCCAAGGACGACAAGTTCACCTCCGGTATCGTTGCTCTCGGTGTCAAGGAAGACGGCGTGGCCTACGCGCTGGACGACAACAACAAGGCCCTGATCACGCCGGAAATGACTGCTGCCGTGGACAAGGCGAAGGCCGACATCATTGCCGGCACCGTCAAGGTTCATGACTATATGGCGGACAATTCCTGCCCGAAATGATATGATATGTGTCTGGGGCGCATGGTGATTTTTCACCTTGCGCCCTTTTCATATCCAGCCTTCGGAGAGGTTTCGGTTTGAGTATGGACCCTGCAATCGAGCTCGTGGGCATCGACAAGAAATTCGGTGCCGTTCACGCCAATAAAAATATCAATCTGACCGTTGCCAAGGGTACGATCCACGGCATCATCGGTGAAAACGGTGCCGGAAAATCGACCCTGATGTCGATCCTCTACGGTTTTTACCAAGCGGATGCCGGTGAAATCCGCGTGAACGCCGCGCCCGTCGCGATCCGTGACAGTCAGGCTGCGATCAGTTCAGGCATCGGCATGGTACACCAGCACTTCATGCTGGTGGAAAATTTCACCGTGCTGGAAAATGTCATGCTGGGCGCGGAAGGCGGCGCATCGCTTGCCAAGGGCCGGGCGGCGGCACGCAAGGAGTTGCAGCGTCTCGAGGATGATTACGGGCTGGAAGTCGATCCCGACGCGGTGATCGAGGAATTGCCCGTCGGCTTGCAGCAGCGCGTCGAAATCCTGAAAGCCATGTATCGTGGCGCCGAAATCCTGATCCTCGACGAGCCGACCGGCGTTCTGACCCCGGCCGAGGCCGATCACCTGTTCAAGATTCTCGGTGTCCTGCGCGAGCAGGGCAAGACCGTCATCCTCATCACCCACAAGCTGCGCGAGATCATGGCGATTACGGATTCCGTCTCCGTCATGCGCCGCGGCGAGATGGTGGCGACCCGCAAGACCTCCGAAACCAGCGTCGAGGAACTGGCCGAACTGATGGTCGGCCGCCGTGTGCTGCTTCGGGTGGAAAAGGGCGAGACGACGCCGGGCGAGGTTCTCCTCTCCATCCGCAATCTCACCGTCAAGGACAGCCGCGGCGTCACCATGGTGGATGATGTTTCGCTCGATGTCCGTGCCGGTGAAATCGTCGGTATTGCCGGTGTTGCCGGCAACGGCCAGTCGGAACTGCTGGAAGCCATCGCAGGCATCCGCAAGCCCCATTCCGGTGAAATCTGGGTGGACGGACAGAAGGTAGACCACCCCGATCCGGCCATCCTGCGCAAGCTTGGTCTGGCCCACATTCCGGAAGACCGTCACCATATGGGGCTGGTGCTGAAATTCGAGGAATATGAAAATTCCATCCTCGGTTATCACCATGACGAGCGTTACGGCCGGGGACCTTTCCTCAACCCGGAGGCCATTCGCAAGGATGCGGTCGAGAAGATCGAGAAATACGATATCCGCCCGCCGAACCCGCAGCTGAAGACCGCCAATTTTTCCGGCGGTAACCAGCAGAAGATCGTCGTTGCCCGCGAAATCGAACGCGACCCGAAGATGCTGATCATCGGCCAGCCGACCCGCGGCGTGGATATCGGCGCCATCGAATTCATCCATCGCCGCATCATCGAAATGCGCGATGCCGGAAAAGCGATTTTGCTGGTTTCGGTCGAACTCGATGAAATCCGTTCCCTTTCGGACCGGATCATGGTCATGTTCGCGGGCCGTGTCGTTGGAGAAAAAACGGCGGAAGCCGAAGAACAGACGCTGGGCCTGATGATGGCCGGCATCGCCGCATGAGGCATGAATGAGCACCGCTTCCACCCCCCTGCCAAACTGGATCAGCTACGGCCTTCTGCCGCTGCTGAACGTCGTCACCGCCTTTCTGATTTCCGGCCTCGTCGTCTGGTCCATCGGTGAAAATCCGCTGGCGGCGCTTCGCCTGCTCATCGAAGGCGCACTCGGCCGCGGTGACGCCATCGGCTTCACGCTGTTTTATACGACGAGCTTCATCTTCACCGGCCTCTCCGTCGCCGTGGCCTTCCATGCCGGCCTGTTCAACATCGGCTCCGAAGGCCAGGCCTATATTGGTGGTCTCGGTGCGGCGCTGGTGGCGCTGGCGCTTGATCGTTATGTGCCCTGGTATGTGACGATGCCCTTCGCCGTCATCGGCGCGGCCCTCTTCGGCGCGGCCTGGGCCTTCATTCCGGCCTGGCTTCAGGCCAAGCGCGGCAGCCACGTCGTCATCACCACCATCATGTTCAACTTCATCGCCGCGGCGCTGATGGTCTATCTCCTGGTGAACGTGCTGATCGTGCCAGGCAAGATGGCGCCGGAAACGCGCACATTCCTTCCCGGCGGCCAATTGCCGAAGCTCGACTGGCTGATGGCGCTGTTTGGCCTCAAGCTCGGGCCTGCGCCGTTCAACGTGTCCTTCATCATCGCGCTGGTCATGTGTTTCCTCGTCTGGGTGCTGATCTGGCGCACCAAGCTCGGTTATGAGATGCGCACACTCGGCATCAGCCCGTCCGCAGCCATATACGCCGGCATTCCCTATGCCCGCACTGTCATCATCGCCATGCTTATTTCCGGCGGTCTGGCGGGCATGATGGCGCTGAACCCGGTCATGGGCGCTTCAGCGCGCCTGCAGGTGGAATTTGTCGGTGGTGCGGGCTTTGTCGGCATCGCAGTGTCGCTGATGGGGCGAAGTCACCCGCTCGGCATCATCTTCTCGGCGTTGCTGTTCGGCATTCTCTATCAGGGCGGTGCAGACCTTTCCTTCGAGATGCCTAACATTACCCGCGAGATGATCGTGGTCATCCAGGGTCTGGTGATCCTGTTTGCCGGCGCGCTGGAATATATGTACCGGCCGGCGGTCGTCCGCATCTACCAGCGTCTGGCAAAGGGGTGAGCTGATATGGATTTCTTCGATATGCTGGTCAGCATTTTGGGCTCGACCGTCCGCCTCACCATTCCGTTGCTCTTCACCGCGCTTGCCGGGCTTTTTTCCGAGCGCGCCGGCGTGTTCGATATCGGTCTTGAAGGCAAGATGCTGGCGGCGGCATTCGCTTCCGCCTGCGTCGCTTATATCACCGCCAATCCCTGGGCCGGCCTGCTGGCCGGTATCGCGGTCTCCATCCTGTTCTCGCTGATCCATGGCTTTGCGGTCATCACCAATCGCGGCAACCAGATCGTGTCGGGCGTGGCGCTGAATTTCATCGCCGCTGGCCTGACGGTGGTTCTGGGGCAGGCCTGGTTCGGTCAGGGCGGCCGCACACCGCAGCTTCCGGGCGAAGGGCGTTTTGCTCCGATCATTCTGCCCGGTGCGGATGCGATGCGCGAAGTGCCCTTCATCGGCCCGCTTTATGCGAACGTCATTTCCGGCAACAATATCCTGACCTATTTCGCCTTTCTGGCGGTGCCACTGTCTTGGTGGGTCCTTTACCGCACCCGTTTCGGCCTGCGCCTGCGTGCCGTCGGTGAAAATCCGGGTGCTGTCGATACGGCAGGCATCTCGGTGACGTGGATGCGCTTCCGCGCCGTCATCGTTGCCGGTTTCCTTTGCGGTTTCTCCGGTGCCTATCTCGCCGTCGCGCAGTCGGCTGCCTTCATCGCCAACATGTCCGCCGGCAAGGGTTATATCGCGCTCGCAGCGCTTATCTTCGCGAAATGGAAGCCGGTGCCGGTCATGTTCGCCTGCCTGCTCTTCGGTTTTCTCGATGCCTTCGCCAATTTCATGCAGGGCAAATCCGTGCCTGGCATAGGCGAGGTGCCGGTGCAGATATTCCAGGCCATGCCCTATATTCTGACCTGCATCCTGCTTGCCGGTTTCATCGGCGTTGCCAAGCCCCCCAAGGCCGGTGGCGTTGCCTATGCGAAGGAGCGTTAAACCTATGTCCTCCGACCCCAAATCCCATGCCCTGTTTGAGGCGGCAGTGGAGGCCATGGCCTTTGCTTATGCGCCCTATTCGAAATTTCCGGTCGGTGCGGCGATCCGCGCCGAAGATGGAAAAATCTACAAGGGCGCCAATATCGAGAATATCTCTTTCCCGCAGGGCTGGTGCGCGGAGCCTTCCGCCATCAGCGCCATGATCATGGGCGGAGCGAAAAAGATTAGCGAAGTCGCCGTCTTTGCCGAAAAGCTGCCGCTCTGCTCGCCCTGCGGTGGCTGCCGCCAGAAGATCGCGGAATTCGCCACGCCGCAGACGAAGATTTATCTTTGCGACGAAACCGGCGTTCAGAAGGTCATGACCATGGAAGAGCTTTTGCCTTCCGTCTTCAAGACCGAGCTGCCCTGATGACGGATGGTTTGATCGATATTCTGGTAGAGCGCCTGAACGGCCTGATGCCGCGTGTCGCCATCGTTCTCGGCTCGGGCCTGGGGTCATTGGTGGAGGAGGTGAGCGATCCGATCCGTGTGCCCTATGCCGATCTTCCCGGTTTTCCCGCAAGCGGCGTTTCCGGCCATGCCGGTGAGCTGGTGGCAGGTTATCTGGGTGGTGAGCCGGTGATGATGCTTTCCGGCCGGGTGCATTATTACGAAAAGGGCGATCCGGCCGCCATGCGCGCGGTCATCGAGGCGCTCGCCGGTCTCGGCGTGCAGTCGCTCATCCTCACCAATTCGGCGGGTTCGGTCAGGCAGGATATGCCCCCCGGCTCCGTCATGCAGATCACCGATCACATCAATTATTCCGGCATGAACCCGCTGATCGGCGAAGAAAGCGACCGCCGTTTCGTTGGCATGACGACTGCTTATGACCCGGACCTGATGCTCGCGATGCGCAATGCCGCGATCCGCGCGACGGTGCCGCTGTTCGGCGGCGTCTATATGTGGTTTTCCGGCCCGAGCTTCGAAACGCCGGCGGAAATCCGCATGGCGCGGGTGCTGGGTGCGGATGCCGTCGGCATGTCCACCGTGCCGGAAGTCATCCTCGCGCGCTTTTTCGGGATGCGCGTTGCCGCCGCATCGGTTATTACCAATTACGGTGCCGGCATGACCGGTGCGGAACTGAGCCATGAAGAAACCAAGGACATGGCTCCCGTGGGTGGCAAGAGGCTTGCCGCTATTCTGAAGGAAATGATCGCAGGAGGAGCGTGACCATGGAACTCCAGCGTCCGCGCGAAGCGGCTGCCCTCACCCTGTCCTTGCTGGACCTGACCAATCTCAAGGAAGACTGCACGCCGGAGCAGATCGCTGGCCTATGTCAGCGCGCGCATACGGAGTTTGGCAACACGGCCGCCATCTGCATCTGGCCACGTTTCGTGGCGCAGGCGCGTGCCGCTTTCGGAAAAGAACACGCGATCCGCATCGCCACTGTCGTCAATTTCCCCTCGGGTGAACTCGATGTCGCAACCGTGGTTGCGGAAACGGAAGCCGCGATCGGCGACGGTGCCGACGAAATCGATCTGGTCATCCCCTACCGTAAATTTATGGCTGGCGATGAATCGGCGGTTGCTGAAATGGTAGCGGCCGTGCGCAAGGCCTGCGCAGCCCCCGTGCTGCTCAAGGTCATTCTCGAAACCGGTGAGCTGAAGGACAAGGCGCTGATCCGTCGCGCTTCGGAAATCGCCATCGCCGAAGGGGCCGATTTCATCAAGACCTCGACCGGCAAGGTTGCCATCAATGCCACGCTGGAAGCGGCCGATATCATGCTGCAGGCAATCCGCGACAGCCGGCAGAAGGTGGGCTTCAAGCCCGCCGGTGGCATCGGCACGGTGGAGGACGCCACGCTTTATCTCAGGCTGGCGGAAACCATCATGGCGCCCAACTGGGCCATGCCGTCTACCTTCCGTTTCGGCGCGTCCGGCATTCTCGATGATGTGCTGAACGTGCTGGCCGGTGGTGAACCGGCCAAGGCCGCCAGCGGGTATTGAGCTTGATCCCGCAGGAGATCATCCGTCGCAAACGTGATGGCCTGTCGCTCGCGCCACAGGAGATTGCCGCTTTCATCGAAGCGCTGTCGAAAGACAGCATATCGGAAGGGCAGGCGGCCGCCTTTGCCATGGCGGTGTTCTTCCGTGGCATGAACCGCGACGAAATGGTGGCGCTGACGCTTGCGATGCGCGACAGTGGCGATGTCCTCTCCTGGCGCGACATCGGCAGGCCGGTGGCGGACAAGCACTCCACCGGTGGCGTGGGCGATAATGTCTCCCTGATGCTGGCTCCCATCGTTGCCGCCTGCGGTCTTGCCGTGCCGATGATTTCAGGTCGGGGTCTCGGTCATACCGGTGGCACGCTCGACAAGCTGGAAGCGATCCCCGGTTATGATGTCATGCCGGATGAGGCTCTGTTTCGCCGGACGGTACAGTCGGTCGGCTGCGCCATCATCGGCCAGACGGGCGATCTCGCACCCGCCGACAAACGCCTTTATGCCATTCGCGATGTGACCGCGACGGTCGATTCCATTCCGCTGATTACCGCTTCCATTCTCTCGAAGAAGCTCGCAGCCGGGCTTGAGACGCTGGTTCTTGACGTGAAGGTCGGCAACGGCGCCTTCATGCAAAGCCTGGAGGATGCCCGCATTCTCGCCCGCGCGCTGGTCGACGTGGCGAATGGTGCGGGCCTGCCGACGAGCGCGCTGATCACCGACATGAACCAGCCGCTTGGCGATGCGGCGGGCAATGCCGTCGAAATCGTCAATTGCCTGGCGTTTCTGGCCGGTCGCAAGGCCGGCACCCGTCTGGAAACGGTGGTTCTGTCCTTCGCGGCGGAAATGCTGGTGCAGGCTCGGAAAGCCGCGACGTTGGAGGAGGGCGAGGCGCTGGCGTCGGCGGTTCTTTCCTCAGGCCGAGCCCTGGAGGTCTTTGGGCGGATGGTTTCGTCACTGGGAGGCCCGTCGGATTTTGTCGAGAATCCATCCCGTTACCTGCCCTCTGCGCCGGTCGTCATCCCGGTTCCTGCCATACGAAGCGGCTGGCTTGCATCCTGCGCAACACGCGATCTCGGCATGGTCGTTGTCGAACTCGGAGGCGGCAGAACAAAGCCGTCGGACACCATCAATCCGGCAGTCGGTATTTCGGATATCCTGCCGCTTGGCGTAAGGGTGGAGAAGGGTGAGCCGATCGCCATCGTTTATGCAGCTTCCAGCGAAGACGCGGAACGTGCGATCAAGAGAATAGAGGGCTGTTACGGGATTGCGGACAACGCCCCGGAAATCGCGGCCCCCATTCTTGAGCGGATTATCTGACCAGCCGCATTTCGCCGCCAGACACCTTGAACGACGATAGTTGCTTCAGAAAACTCATGCCAATCAGCATCTTGCTCAGCGCATTGTCCTTCAGCACCATGGCATCGACATTCTGAACGCGGATCGCGCCGATTTCCACCCGGTCGAGTTTTACAAGGGCCGCCTGGGTCTGCCCATTGGCTGTCGAGATGGCATATTTGAAATCGAGGCTGTTGACGCCGTAACCAAGCCGGCGCGCAATCGTTTCGTTGATCGCCACCGTCGAGGCACCGGTATCGACAAGCCCGTCGAAGGATTTGCCGTTGATACGGAAGGTGGCATTGAAGTGACCGCGCGCATCCGCTTTCAGGCTGACACTGCCCAGCGAAACCGGCTGGGGCTTGGCAACTTCGACGGTTGCGCCGGATTTTGCCGCGCCGGTTTCCGGACGCGGCTGAAATTTTTCCATCAGCGCCGGAAATTGCGTGACGCCGACCGAAAGACCGACAAGCAGAAAAGTCGCACGCGCCAGCAAGTGATTGCTCCCCAAGGACAAGGTTATCCATGCGCAGCATAGGCGCAAAACATGCTGAAACCTTAAAAGAAAAAGCCATCCGCCGCGTTGCCTGCGGCGAATGGCTCAAACGGTTAAGCAATGATGAATGGCGTTACTTGGTGCCGTACATGCGGTCACCGGCATCACCGAGACCGGGAACGATATAGCCTTTTTCATTCAGGTGGCTGTCGATCGCAGCCGTGTAGATCGGCACATCGGGGTGCGCTTCACGGAAATTCTTGATGCCCTCGGGTGCGGCGAGCAGACACAGGAAGCGGATGTTCTTCGCACCGCGCTCCTTCAGCTTTTCGACGGCGGCGATGGAGGAATTGCCGGTCGCCAGCATCGGATCCACCACGATGATGAGACGGGCATCGAGGCTTTCCGGCGCCTTGAAATAATATTCGACGGCCTCCAGCGTATCGTGGTCGCGATAGACGCCGATATGGGACACGCGCGCCGAAGGCACGAGTTCGAGCATGCCTTCCAGCAGGCCGTTGCCGGCGCGCAGGATGGAGGCGAAAACCAGCTTCTTGCCTTCCAGAACCGGTGCCTGAATGGTCTCAAGCGGCGTGTCGATGGTTTCCATCGTCATTTCAAGATCGCGCGTCACCTCATAGCAAAGCAGCGTCGAAATTTCCCTGAGCAGGCGGCGGAAGCCGGCCGTGGAAGTTTCCTTCTTGCGCATGATGGTGAGTTTGTGCCGCACCAGCGGATGTTCGATGACTGTGACGCCGTCCATGAAACTGGCCTTCCTTTTATCTTCTGCCCTTGTCATTCACCGAAAGCGCACTTTTCGCAAGTCTTCTTCACGGTTTTACCCTGCCAACAGCCGTCTCAGGCGTGGTCCAGTCTTGCCAGCAGTCGCTGGCGCGTTGCCTCGTCCACGAAGGCGCATTCCAGCGCGGTGCGGGTCATGTGGTTGATCTCGGCATCGCTGAAACCGAAGGCGTCCGCAGCCAGTGCATATTCCCGCGCAAGCGAGGTGAAGAAGAACGGCGGGTCGTCGGAACTGATGCAGACGCGCACCCCGGCATCGCTCAGGGCTTTCAGCGGGTGGCTGGCGAAATCGGGATAGACACTGAGCGCGATATTCGAGCCGGGGCAGACTTCGAGAACCGTTCCCGTTTCGACCAGCCGGGAAACAAGACCGGCATCTTCGATCGAGCGCACGCCGTGGCCGATGCGTGACGGTTTGACGAGGTCAAGCGCATCGGCAACGCTTTCCGGTCCGCAAACCTCACCCGCATGGATCGTCAGGCCAAGACCCGCATCGCGGGCGATGTCGAAGGCGCGGGCGTAATCGGCAACCCGGCCCATGCGCTCTTCGCCCGCCATGTTGAAGCCGGTCACCAGCGGATGCCCGGCGCGTGCCGCATATTCGGCCGCTGCTATCACCCGTTCCGGGCCGAAATGCCGCTCGCCGGTGACGATGATGCGGGTTTCGATGCCGGTCTTTTCCTTGGCGATGCGAATGCCCTCGGCGATGCCGGCGAGATAGGCGTCTGCGCCAAGCCCGATGCGGTCGCCGTGATCCGGCGAGATGATCAGCTCGCTATAGATCGTATTGGCCTCGGCCAGTTCCGCCAGATAGGTTTCTGTCAGGAGCGCATAGTCCTCATCCGTCTTGAACACCTGCGCCACCGCATCGTAGCACTGGATGAATTCGGCGAAATCCGACCAGACATATTGGCTGTCACGCAGAAAGCCGCTCGTATCTATGCCGTATTTCTCCGCCTGTTTCGCAACAAGGGCAGGCGGTGCCGCACCTTCGAGGTGGCAGTGAATTTCCGCTTTCAGCAAATGCGATGTCAAATGAAGCTCCTGCCGTGTGAACCGGCGTCAATACCAAGATGGTGGGCGATGCTTTCGCCGATATCGGCGTAGCTTGAACGAATGCCGACATCGCGGGAACGGATGCCGGGGCCGAATGCCATGATCGGCACCCTTTCGCGCGTATGGTCCGTGCCCCGCCAGGTGGGATCACAACCATGGTCGGCGGTGAGAAGCGCTATATCGCCAGGCGCCATCTTGCGGTGGATTTCCGGAATACGCGCATCGAAGGCCTCGAGTGCGGCCGCATACCCGGCAACGTCACGGCGATGGCCATAAAGCATGTCGAAATCGACGAAATTGGTGAAGACGAGATCGCCGTTTTGTGCCTCGTCGATGGCCTGCAGTGTCGCATCCATCAAGGCCGCGTTGCCATTTGCCTTGATAACGCGCGAGACGCCCTGATGGGCATAGATATCGCCGATCTTGCCGATCGCATGCACCTTGCGACCCGCCTCCACCAGCCGGTCGAGCAGGGTCGGTTCGGGCGGCAGGACGGAGAAATCACGGCGGTTGCCGGTGCGTTCGAAGGTCGCGACTGTCTCACCGATGAAGGGGCGGGCGATCACACGGCCGATATTCAGCGGATCGAGCAGCTTCCGCACAGTCTCGCAGAGCGAGATAAGCCGTGCGAGGCCGAAATGGGTTTCATGCGCGGCAATCTGGAACACGGAATCGGAAGAGGTGTAGCAGATCGGTTTGCCGGTCCTGATATGTTCTTCACCGAGCGCCGCGATGATCTCGGTGCCGGAAGCATGGCAATTGCCGAGGATGCCAGGAATATCGGCCTCCTTGCAGATGGCTTCAACCAGCTCCGGGGAAAAGGCGTCGCCCTCCGTCGGGAAATAACCCCAGTCGAATATCACTGGCGTTCCGGCGATCTCCCAATGGCCGGACGGCGTGTCCTTGCCTTTTGAAACCTCGCTGGCTGAGCCGTGCAGGCCGAAAATCCGCTCCGGCGGCTCCATACTGGCGGGAATGTCGCCGCTTGCCTGCCTTGCGATCTCCAGGAGGCCTAGCGAACACATGTTCGGCAGCTTCAGCGGGCCGGCCCGAAGCCCGGCTCTATCCGCCGCACCTGCGGCGCAGAATTCCGCGATGTGACCGAGCGTATTAGCACCAAGGTCGCCATAACGCTCCGCATCAGGCGCGCCGCCGACGCCGAAGGAATCCAGAACGAGAAGAAATGCTCTTGCCATAACTCACCGAAACAAAATTGCGCCGACGGGCAATGTCAGGCCGAACTGTCGTTATAGATCAGCAAAACGTGAAGAAGGAAGTGCTTTTATGAACCATCCGGTAAAACCAGCGGTTCAATCAGCATCCCGTTTCGATTTCGGCGCATTGAGATTGCGCAGGACATACCAGCCGGCTGCTACCACCATGGCTGCCAGAATATACCATGTCACGGCATAGGAGAGGTGGTTGTTGGGGAAGGTGAGCATGGTTTTACCGCCAACCGGCAGGCCACCCGGATTGGGTGTCGCATCCGCATCGACATAAAAGGGCGCAACGTCGGAAAGCCCGGATGCCTGCGTGATCTCAGGAATATTGCGGGAATACCAGCGGCCATTTGCCGGATCGTTGGTTCTAAGGAAAAGCCCGCCGGTTTCCGGCGCGCGCATCAGTCCGACAATCTCGACGTTTCCGGTCGGTTCACCTTGCCGGCGCGAGGACGGATCGCGGCGGTCGGAGGGCACGAAGCCGCGATTGACGATGATGCTTGAACCATCGTCGCGCCGAAGCGGGGTCATGACCCAGTAACCCGGGCCGAGATCGGTGACCGTGTAGACTTGAACTTCCCTGTCGTTGAGGAGGGTTCCGGCCAGTTTCACACGACGATATTCGTAATCCGAGGTATTGCCGAGGGCCGGCCATTCGCTGGCGGCAGGCGCATTGACGGGCTCGGAATGGGCGCGGGCGTCAACGCGCTCGATCAGGTCGAGCTTCCAGAAAAGGCGCTGCACCTGCCATGTTCCAAGCGCCAGCAGGCAGCCTGTCAGGATAATGGTCAAAAACAGGACGACGATTGCCGCAGGGCGGATGCGCCGGTTTTGGGGTGCGATTTCGCTCATGTCACGGTCCTTGTGAAGCGTCTCTGGCAGGGAGATCATCTGCTCCGGCGGGCCTTCTTGCACCCGCATGCGCTTCCTCCAGCAAATAACCCCATAAATCGCGCCACGATTCATGGGGTTATGTGTTGGCGCGGAAAGCGGCCCGCCGGAAACCCGGCAGGCCGCTGATTTGTGCCTGCTCAGGGCAGGTTCTTCACATCTTCGATGTGCAGCGGCATCATGTTCTTGTTCATGTTGTACATGACCCAGAGCGAGCCGGAGAGCGTGATCAGGAGCACCACGACGGTGAAGATCAGCGCCATGAAGGTCCAGCCGCCTTCGGACTTGGTGTCCATGTGCAGGAAGTAGATCATGTGCACGAAGATCTGGATGACACCGAGGCCCATGATGGCGATGACGAGCAGGGTCTTGTTTTCAAGAACGCCACCCATGACCAGCCAGAAGGGGATCGCCGTCAGAATGACCGACAGGATGAAGCCGATCATGTAGCTTTTGAAAGTGCCGTGGCTTGCGCCATCATGGTGATGATGGTCGTCGCCATGCGCGTCGTGATGTGCGTGTGCTTCGGAACTCATCAAAGAACTCCCATGAGGTAAACGAAGGAAAAGACGCCGATCCAGATGACGTCGAGGAAGTGCCAGAACATCGAAAGGCACATCAGGCGACGCTTGTTGGCGGCGATCAGGCCATGTTTTGCCACCTGAACCATCAGCGTGACGAGCCAGATGGTGCCGAAGGTGACGTGCAGGCCGTGCGTGCCGACCAGAGCGAAGAAGGACGACAGGAACGCCGAACGTTGCGGTCCGGCACCTTCTTCGATCAGGTGGTGGAACTCGTAAAGTTCGACGGCAAGGAAGGCGAGGCCGAAGAGGCCGGTGATGCCGAGCCAGACCAGCGTCGACTTCACCTTCTGCTTTTCCATTTCCAGCATGGCGAAGCCATATGTGATGGAGGAGAGAAGCAGGAAGCCGGTGTTGACGGCCACGAGCTTGAGATCGAACAGATCCGCGCCCGAAGGACCGGCCGCATAGCTGCGGCCGAGAACGGCATAGGTGGCGAAAAGCACGGCGAAGATCAGGCAGTCGCTCATCAGATAGAGCCAGAAGCCGATCGAAGTGCCGTTTTCCGGGTGGTGGTCTTCCTTCAGGTAAAAGACCGGTGGTTCAGCGCCGTCGACGCTTTGTGCAGGTGTATGAGCCATGTTCCGTTACGCCTGTTTCGCGAGCAGCTTCGTACGCTCCGCCTCGACGGTCGAAACGTCGGACGCGGGAATGTAATAATCGCGATTGTAGTTGAAGGTGTGGGCGATGGAGACCGCAACGACGCCGATGAAGGAGAGCGCAGCGAGCCACCAGATGTGCCACACCAGGGCGAAGCCGAGCACCACACTGATGGCGCTGATGATGACGCCTGCACCGGTATTCTTCGGCATGTGGATCGGAATGAAGCCTTCCAGCGGACGGTTGTAACCACGCTTCTTCATGTCATGCCAGGCATCCACGTCATGAATGACCGGCGTGAAGGCGAAGTTGTACTGCGGCGGCGGCGACGAGGTCGACCATTCCAGCGTGCGGCCGTTAAAGGGATCGCCGGTCACGTCGCGCAGCTGGTCGCGCTTCAGGAAGCTGACGATGAGCTGGATGATGAAGGCGGCGATGCCGAGCGCGATCAGGAAGGCGCCGAAGGCGGCGATCACGAACCAGATCTGCAGCGAATTGTCCTCGAACTGGCTGACGCGACGGGTAATCCCCATCAGGCCGAGCACGTAAAGCGGCATGAAGGCGAAATAGAAGCCGATGAACCAGAACCAGAAGGACAGCTTGCCCCAGAACGGATCGAGGCGGTAACCGAACGCCTTTGGGAACCAGTAGACGATACCCGCAAGTACACCGAACACCACGCCGCCGATGATGACGTTGTGGAAGTGGGCGATGAGGAATAGCGAGTTGTGGAGTACGAAGTCCGCCGGCGGAACGGCGAGAAGAACGCCGGTCATGCCGCCGATGACGAAGGTGATCATGAAACCGATCGTCCACAACATTGGCACGTCGAACTTGATGCGGCCCTTGTACATGGTGAAGAGCCAGTTGAAGATCTTCGCACCCGTCGGGATCGAGATGATCATCGTGGTGATGCCGAAGAAGGCATTGACGTTGGCGCCCGAACCCATGGTGAAGAAGTGGTGCAGCCAGACGAGGTAGGAGAGGATGGTGATGACGGCGGTGGCGTAAACCATCGATGCGTAACCGAAGAGACGCTTGCCCGAGAAGGTGGCGACGATTTCGGAGAAGATACCGAAAGCCGGCAGCACCAGAATATAGACTTCGGGGTGACCCCAGATCCAGATGAGGTTGACATACATCATCGGATTACCGCCGAGGTCGTTGGTGAAGAAGTTCGTGCCAGCGTAGCGGTCAAGGGTCAGAAGCGCGAGCGTCGCAGTCAGGATCGGGAAGGATGCGACGATCAGGATGTTCGAACACAGCGACGTCCAGACGAAGATCGGCATGCGCATCATGGTCATGCCCGGCGCGCGCATCTTGATGATCGTCACGATCAGGTTGATGCCCGATAGCGTCGTTCCCACACCGGCGATCTGCAGGCCCCAGATGTAATAATCCACCCCGACCCCCGGGCTGCCATCGATGCCGGACAGCGGCGGATAGGCGAGCCAGCCGGTCTGCGCATATTCACCCACGAACAGCGAGATCATGGTGATGACGGCGCCGGCCGTGGTCATCCAGAAGGAGAAGTTGTTGAGGAAGGGGAACGAAACGTCGCGGGCGCCGATCTGCAGCGGCACGACGAAGTTCATGAGGCCAGTGATCATCGGCATGGCCATGAAGAAGATCATGATGACGCCATGGGCCGTGAAAATCTGGTCGTAATGGTGTGGCGGAAGATAACCTTCCGAGCCGCCGGAGGCGATCGCCTGCTGCACGCGCATCATGATGGCGTCGGCAAAGCCACGCAACAGCATGACGAGTGCCAGAATGATGTACATGATACCGATCTTCTTGTGATCGATGCTCGTGAACCATTCATTCCAGAGGTAGCCCCACAGGCGGAAATAGGTGAGGGCGCCGACGACGACGATGCCGCCCAGGGCCACAGCCGCGAAGGTGGCGACAAGAATGGGCTCGTGAAGCGGGATGGATTCCCATGTCAGCTTCCCGAACAGGAACGACGTTTGATCGGAATTGACGATCATTTTCAGCCTCTTGCGATTCTAAGACGTAAGATCGGCGCAGCCATTGGCCGCGCCGCAGAATGCCGGGACGTATCCGTCAGCCAGCGACTTGTTTCGTTTCCGGCAGCGCTGCGGGTTCAAAAGTCTGACCTTTGATCGCAGCCGGAGTGGATTGGGGCCCGCTGGCGACACCGTAAGGCGCAAGCGGGGTGCAGACGACGGAATTGAGCGCCTTGGCGATATCGATGCCTTCCTTGCCGCCGCCGCCATTGGCGTCGATATGCATCATGTCGCGCATGCAGAGCTTGTTGGGTTCCACGCAGCGGTTGAGGATGGCATTGTAGAGTTCCGGGTCGACCGAGGCGAAATATTGCACCGGCTCACGCTCGGAAGGCTTGGCGAATTCCAGATATTCCTGCCGGCCGAAGCCCTTGCCGCCTTCTTTCACCTTGGCAACCCATTGCTCGAAGCCCTGCTGGCTGAGGCCATGGAACTTGAAGCGCATGTGCGAGAAGCCGGGGCCGGAGAAGTTGGCCGAGATGCCGTCATAGACACCTTCCTTGTTGATGACCGCGTGCAGCTTGGTCTGCATGCCGCCCATGGCGTAGATCTGGCCGGCAAGTGCCGGAACAAAGAAGGAGTTCATCGCGGTCGTGCCGGTGATCTTGAAATTGATCGGAACATCGACCGGCGCGGCGAATTCATTGACGCTGCCGATGCCGAGTTCGGGATAGAAGAACAGCCACTTCCAGTCCATGGCCACCACTTCGACCGTGATCGGCTTGATATCGGCGGTCACCTGACGGTTCTCGTCGATCCGCTCCAGCGGGCGGTAGGGGTCGAGGCGGTGGGTGGAAATCCAGGTCACCGTGCCGAGCATCAGGATGATGGCGACGGGAGCCGACCAGATCACCATTTCAAGGCGTGTGGAATGGTGCCACTCGGGATCGTAATCTTCGGCCTTCGCAGATTCGCGGTACTTCCAGGCGAAGAACAGCGTCAGGACGATGACCGGGACGATGATCAGCAGCATCAAGACCGTGGACGTGATGATAAGATCGCGCTGCTGGATGGCGACGTCGCCCGAGGGGTTCATGACGACGAGGTTGCAGCCGCTGAGCAACAGCAGGGCCGGGATTGCCAGAAGGGCGGACGGGATTTTTTTGATCATGCGCACGTTCTTTGAACTCGTACAGTTTGGATTATGCCGCGAATAATTGCCGAACATCATTTTTCAAATGAGGTATATTGTCGCGGTGCAGCGAAACCTTCGCGATGCACCATGTACCGGGCAGAGCTGCGTTTGAAGGCGGAGCGGCTGCATTATCGCATGGTCGACCGGCTGGGCAAGCCTTTCTTGCCAAACTTCAATTGACGTTACGTAGGGTGCGTGTGACAATCCGTCGCATCGTAACGCAACGGAAGAGGAGCCCGCGCGTTACAGGAAATGGTTCGTCCATGACGCAGGAGGGATATTATGAGTTATACCAATGCTGCTCCATCCTTTGGGCAGGCGCCGGAGGCAAACGGGGCTGGCCCCACGAGCGTCGATCCGGATCGCATCACGATTGCGGTCATTCTTGCAAGAATGACTGAATTCTTTGACTTTTTTATCTATGCCATCGCCTCCGCGCTCGTTTTCCCGCATGTCTTCTTTTCCTTCGTCGACCCGCTGACGGCCACGCTTTATTCCTTCGCGGTGTTCTCGCTTGCCTTTATAGCAAGGCCGATCGGCTCGCTGATCTTCCTCCAGCTCGACCGCAGGTTCGGCCGGGCCGTCAAGCTGATGGCAGCGCTTTTCACACTCTGTGGTTCCACCATGGCGATCAGCTTTCTTCCGTCCTATGCGGAAGCGGGCATGCTTGCGCCCTGTCTTCTGGCCGTGTTCCGCATCGGTCAGGGCCTTGGGCTCGGCGGCGCCTGGGACGGTCTCGTTTCTCTCCTCGCCATGAATGCACCGCCGAAGCAGCGCGGCTGGTACGCCATGATGCCGCAGATCGGTGCGGCCATGGGTTTCGGTCTCGCCAGCGCCTTCTTCATCGTTTTCGTCACGCAGCTTTCCAATGCGGAATTCCTCGCCTGGGGCTGGCGTTTCCCCTTCTTCGTGGCGCTGGCGCTCAATGTACTGGCGCTCTTTGCCCGCCTGCGCATGATTGTGACGCCGGAATTCCAGGCCATGCTGGAACAGCATGAGCTGGAGCCGCGCCCGATGTTCAAGATGCTGCGCTCGCAGTTCCCCGTCGTCGTCACCGGTGCCTTCGTGCCGCTGGCAAGCTTCGCGCTCTTCCATCTCGTCACGGTCTTCCCGCTGAGCTGGGTCTCCCTCAACACCAGCCAGCGCGTTTCGGACTTCCTGTTCGTGCAGTTCGTCAGCGCCATCATCGCCGGCGGCATGATCGTGGTATCGGGCATTCTGGCCGACCGGATCGGCCGGCGAAAGCTTCTGGCTGTCGCAGCGGTGCTCATCGGCCTCTTCAGCCTCGTTGCTCCGGTTCTTCTGAGTTCGGGTGATATCGGCCGCTATCTGTTCGTGCTGATCGGTTTCTCGCTACTTGGCCTGTCTTTCGGCCAGGCGGGCGGAGCGCTCGCATCCCGCTTCAGCCGGGAATACCGCTATACCGGCGCGTCGCTCACCTCGGATATTTCCTGGTTGATCGGCGCCGGTTTCGCACCGCTGGTCGCACTCGGATTTTCGTCCAAATTCGGACTGTTCGCAGTCGGGATTTACCTGATGTCGGGTGCGCTTTGCACGCTGGTTGCGCTCTGGTTCAGCCGCACGCTGGATATGCCCTCGGAGTGATCTGGGCAATTTAACAATCCTTGCAGCTATCGCGCCGCGGAATCCTGTCGGATTTCGCGGCGTTTTTGTTTTTTTATTGCGTCTGGCCGATTTTAATCTTGACTCGGCCGGTCACCAAATATTATGTAAGCAATACTGACATAATTCAGTGTGTCTCACCGCCGGAAAGCCGGCCTTCAGGGAACGCGATGCGAACGACGACGATCATTATTTGCGAGAAAGCGGCCATTGCCGCCACGCCGTTTGGCGGCCGCAAAACGACCGTTCGCGCCATTAAACGCCGATAAGCAGAAGAATAGGAGCAGCCAGGTCGCCTGCGGCTCCGCCCGCAGAGTGCCGGCTGCCGCGCCGGGTTTCGGGAAAAGAGGGCGATGCCGCGCGAAATGCGCAACGAGAGGAGAGTGCCTTGAGTGTGACGGAGCAAAAATTCGGCCTTTACGATGCGGCTTTTGAGAAAAGCAGCTGTGGCGTCGGTTTCATCACCCGCAAGGATGGCGTGCAGACGCATGATGTGCTGAAGCGCGGCCATGAAGCGCTCTGTGCCGTGCCGCATCGCGGTGGTATGTCGGCGGAAGGCGTGGGTGATGGCGCCGGTGTTTCGCTGGATCTGTCGCTCTCCTTCTTCAGGACCTTGACCGGTGACGAAGGTTTGCAGGCCGGCCGGTTTGGCGTCGGCAATTTCTTTCTGCCGCAGAACGTCGCTTTTCACGATCAGGCGGTTGCCATCATCGGCGACGCATTGCAGGAGCAGGGCTTTTCGGTCCTCCTCGTCCGCGATGCGCCGGTGAATGACGCGGCCATCCGTCCCGCCGCCATCCCCTATCAGTTGCCGATCCGGCAATGGGTTTTCGCTGCCCCGGCCGAATGTGCAAGCCTTGTCGAATTCGACTGGCGCATCCACAAGGCGCTGCTCGCCATCGAGGCGCTTGCCTATACCGTGCCGGACCTTGCAGGCTTTTATCCGCTGTCGCTCAGCGCGCGGACACAGGTTCTGAAAGGGCGCCTGAACTCGCATGAGGTCATGCCCTATTTCTGCGACCTTACCGACCCGCGTCATGAAGTGCATACGATGTATTTCCACACGCGGTTCTCCACCAATACCGATCCGCACCCTTCCATGGCGCAGCCCTTCCGCCTGATGGCGCATAATGGCGAGCTCAATACAGACAAGAAGAACCGCCTGTCGGAAGCGGCCGTGGCGCTGGCGAAGAATGCCAGCATCATCCGGCCGAAGGGCCAGTCGGATAGCTGCCGTCTGGACCAGACCTTGCAGGCGCGGGTGATGGAGGACGGGCTCGACCTCGTGACCGCCGTGGTTTCCATGATGCCGCCGGCATGGGAAAACGACGACACGCTGTCGCCGGGCGTGAAGGCGATGTTGGAATATTTCTCGCTCTATGAGGAGAAGAATGACGGCCCGGCCGCACTGATCTTCGGCGACGGCACCATCATCGGCGCGCGTCTTGACCGCCTCGGTCTGCGCCCGCTACGCACGGTCGAGACGGAGGATTATCTCTGTGTCATGTCGGAAGCGGGGCAGATAGCCTTTCCCGCAGAAATAGTCATCCGCCGCGGCCGTATCGAGGCGGGCGGCATGCTCTATTACGATCACGCCGAACGGCGCGCTTTTTCCACCGTTGAGGCACTGGAGCTTCTCGCCTCGCGGCGGGACTATCCGTCGCTGCTGTCCGAAGCGCGAGTCATGCTGGAAGATTTGCCGGAAGTGCTGGCGGAAAAGCAGGGCTCGCCGCTGCGTTACAATGGTGATCTGGAACGGCACCAGCGTTACGTCGCCTACTCGCACAATCAGGAAAGCTTCAAGTTCCTGATGGACCCGATGCTGGCCTCCGGCGCGGAAAAAATATCGGCGATGGGTTATGGCAATGCCATCAACGCGCTTTCCGATCAGGAAGGTGGGGTCGCCAAATATTTCTCGCAGCGTTTCGCGCAGGTCACCAACCCGCCGCTTGACAGTATTCGCGAGGCCGATGGCATGACGCTGCGGGTGGCTCTCGGCGCCAAGCCGAACAGCGGTGCGAAGAAGGCCCGCCAGATCGTCGTGCGGTCGCCCATCCTGACCCACCTCGATATGCTGCGCATTCGCGAACAGCCCGAGACGCCGGTTCGCCGTTTCGAAATGCTCTATACGCCAGTCTTCGATGTTGCGGAGGCCAATGAAGCGGCCTTGCGGCAGGCTATCGACGGTCTCTGCGACGAGGTCGTCGCTTTCGCGGCTGACGAAGGCGGCATTGCCGTCGTCACCGACCGGCACGTTTCGGCCGGCCGTGCGGCTCTGCCGATGATCATGGTCGTTTCCGCCATCAATCAGCGGCTGATCGAGGAAGGCCTGCGGCTGCGTGTTTCCCTGATCGTCGAAAGCGGGCAGTTTTCCTCCTCGCATCACATCGCAGCCGGCCTGGGCTTCGGCGCTTCGGCGATCTATCCGCTCGGCGTGCAGTTCCGCGCCGAGGAGAAGTTCGGCGCCGAGGCCGACAAGGCCTTCAAGCGCTTCGCCAAGGCGGCAGAAAAGTCGCTGATGAAGACCATGGGCAAGGTTGGCCTGTGCACGGCGGAAAGCTACATCGGTGGTGAGTTCTTCGAGCCGAATTTCCTCGATACCGACGATCCGGTGCTGAAGCGTTATTTCCCGAATGTGAAGACCCCGGTTGGTGGCGTCAATTTCACCGTCATCGCCCAGGCGGTGGCGGACTGGCACCGCAAGGCGCTGTCCGTGAAGGGTGAAAACGACATTCCGCTGCTGGGTCTCTTCAAGGAGCGTGCCGAAGGTGCGGGCCATTCCTATGGCACGACGGCGGTTCGCGGTTTCGTGGACATGACGGAGGAAAAGATCGGTTTCGATGAGGGGACCGAAAACGAGGAGGCACTGCGCCTGCTGCCGCTCAACCGGCTGGAAGATGCCTTCGGTCTTAACGATGCTGCCTATTATCACAACAGCTTCGACCGGCTGACTCCGGAAGCGATCGATAAATTCGAGGTGACGCCCGGCTATCGCGCCTTCGCCCGCATGATGGCGGAAGAAAGGGCGCGCCGCCCTGCCGCCCTGCGCGATGTTCTGGAGCTGCCGGCGGACGTGACGTTCGCGGGGTCGGCGGAAGAATTCCGCCGGGAAATGGGCCGTTTTTCCCGGCAGGGCAATAACAGCTTCATGGTGCGCGGATTGCGCTGCGAAGAGGCTCAAGAAGGTACGTTCCGGCTGCAATTGACCGGCTCGCACGGCCACGAACTTGCCCGCCTTGCGGCGCTTGGCCAGTCACTGCTCGACCGTTTTGGTGACGATATCGCCGGCCATTGGCTGGAAGGCGGCGCGCTGCTGGTTCAGGCCAGGGGTGAGGCCTCCGCCTATCTGTCGCTGATCCGCACCGCGCCACAGAGCATTCCGCTCGACACGGTGCAGAAGGCAAGCAAGATCACCAGGACGCTTGCATCGGGCGCCATGAGCCATGGCGCGCTGGTCGCCGCTGCCCATGAGGCGGTGGCGCATGGCACCAACATGGTCGGTGGCATGTCGAATTCGGGTGAGGGCGGCGAGCATATTTCCCGTTACGGCACCATCCGTGCTTCCCGCATCAAGCAGTTCGCCTCGGGCCGCTTCGGTGTATGGGCCGGTTATCTTGCCGATCCGATGCTGGAAGAGATCGAGATCAAGATCGGCCAGGGCGCAAAGCCGGGCGAGGGCGGGCAGCTGCCATCTCCCAAGGTGACGGTGGAAATCGCCGCCGCGCGTGGTGGCACGCCCGGCGTAGAGCTCGTCTCGCCACCGCCGCATCACGATACTTATTCGATCGAGGATCTGGCCCAGCTCATCCATGACGCCAAGGCGGCGCGCGTGCGCGTCATCGTCAAGCTCGTCTCGTCGGAGGGTATCGGCACGATCGCGGTCGGTGTCGCCAAGGCGGGTGCGGATGTCATCAATGTCGCCGGGAATACCGGCGGCACGGGGGCTGCTGCCGTCACCAGCCTCAAATATACCGGCCGTGCTGCGGAAATCGGTATCGCGGAAGTGCATCAGGCGCTGTGCGCCACTGGCCTGCGCGCCAAGGTGCTGCTGCGCTGCTCCGGCGCGCACCAGACGGCGAGCGATGTGGTGAAATCGGCTCTTCTCGGCGGCGACAGCTTCGAATTCGGCACCACGGCGCTGATGATGCTGAAATGCGTCATGGCGAAGAACTGCAACATCAAGTGCCCGGCCGGTCTCACCACCAATCAGGAAGCCTTCAACGGTGACCCGCGCGCGCTGGCGCAATATCTCATGAATATCGCCCACGAAACGCGTGAAATTCTGGCCGCACTCGGGCTGCGCTCGTTGCGGGAGGCACGCGGCCGTTCCGATCTTCTTCACCTCCTCGATCATCCGGCGAGCGTCGGCCAGCTTGACCTCCGGGCAATGCTTGCCGTGGTCGAAGAGGTGAAGATCGACAGTCCTGTCTACATGGAAAAGGATTTCGCGCTGGACGATGCCTTCATCGAACTCGTGCGTTCGGCGCTGGTCGACAGCAAGCGGGAAAGCATCGAGCTTGGCGGCAACCGTTTCCTCAACAATTGCAACAAGAGCGTTGGCGGCCAGCTCGCCGTCGATATTGAACGCATGCTGAACTATGAGCTTTCCGACGAAGAGGTGGATGCGCTGCCGGCGGTGAAGCGGGACAGCCGTGGCCGCCGGTTCCTGGAAGCGGGGTCGGTGCGCATCGACACATCCGGTTCGGCAGGACAGTCTTTCGGCGCTTTCTGCAATGACGGCATGGTCATGGTCCATACCGGCACCTGCAATGACGGCGTCGGCAAAAGCGCCTGCGGCGGCACCATCGTCGTGCGCTCTCCCGGCGGCGGTTCGCAAGAGGCGGGCGGCAATGTGCTGGTCGGCAATTTTGCGCTGTTCGGCGCCACCGGCGGCCGCACCTTTGTGGAAGGTCAGGCGGGTGACCGTTTCGCAGTGCGTAACTCGGGCGCCACCGCCGTGGTCGAAGGTGTGGGTGACTTCGCCTGCGAATATATGACCAATGGCGCAGTCTTGAACCTCGGCAGTTTCGGCAAGGGTTTCGGCAACGGCATGAGCGGCGGTTTCGTCTACCAATATGATCCCTATGGCGATCTGCCGAAGAAGGTCAGTCATGATTCGATCCTGCTCGGCTCGATCACGGGTGAGGATGAACAGGCCGCGATCCATAATCAGGCCGTTCATCAGCTTCTGAGCTGGCATGTGGCGGAAACCGGCTCGGCCAAGGCGGCATGGCTTCTGGAAAACTGGGAGAGCGAACAGCACAATTTCGTCTACGGCATGCCGCGCGCCCTGCTACTCTATCAGGACAGCGACGAAATTCTGAAGGCTAAGCCCCGCAAGGAACTTCTGGAAGAACTGGCCTCCGCGCTTGCCGCTCATCAGCTGCGCAAGTTCAAGCTCGCCTATCGCGATCGCAAGTCCGTGTTGAACGGAACGGTGCCGGGTTATGGCGAGACGGACACGGAGGACATGTATGCGCTCATCAACAACTACACGGTGTTGAGCATGGCGCAGGCGATTGCCCTTCAGCGGCTGCCGATTGCGTCAGGCCCTTCCGATCCGGCAATCGAAAAAGCCGTGCGCAATCTCATCCTCACGGAAGACTACGCATTGATGCAGCGTCTGTTGAAATATGCGCGTGAGGCGCTTTCCGATCATGACGACGAACAGCTTGCGGTGATGATCGCCGCCAAGCGCCTCGATGATTACAAGCAGGCGCTGGCGCGACGCAACATCTGGTCGGTGGACAGCCCCGGCACCTATGGCTGGATCATCCAGCAGAACCGGAAAAACATCGAGAAGATCGGCCGCCTGCCGGGCTTCGAGGAGCTTTTCGCGGCCCGTGCCATTCCGGACCTCGCCACCGTATCCAGCCAGAACAGGGCAGCATGATGAAGATACCTTACATACCCGAAGATGCGCCCTTCAATGGCGACCAGCGCGCCTGGCTTGCCGGCTTTCTGGCCGGGCTGCATTCCCGCGTCGCCATCGGCATGGAGGCATCCGTTGCCGCCGCCACTCCCAAAGCGGCGGCCAGCGTGCTCAACATCCTGTTCGGCACCCAGACCGGTAATGCCGAGGCTCTGGCAATGGATATCGCCGCCGCTGCCCGGGCGCAGGGCATGCAGCCGGTGGTGGCCGCACTGGACGATGTTTCCATGGATAGTCTTGGCTCCATGAAGCGGGTCATTGTCGTCACCTCGACCTATGGTGAAGGCGAAATGCCCGATAATGCCCAGCTTTTCTGGGAGGCGCTTGCAGCTGACGGCGCGCCACGGCTGGATGAGATGAATTTCGCCGTGCTTGCGCTTGGTGACACCGGTTATGATGGTTTCTGCCAGGCGGGCAAGCTCATCGACACGCGCTTCGAGCAACTCGGCGGCAAACGCATGAAGACGCGTATCGATTGCGATATCGATTTTGAAGATGCGGCCGCCGCGTGGATTGGTGAGACCCTGCCGCTTGCCCTTGCGGTCGATGGCGGCAAGGCGGCCGTTGTCACCATGCCGGACATCGCCGAGCCGCCCGCGCGGGCAAAACCGGGCTGGAACCGCAAGAACCCCTATTCGGCCGCGGTGAGCGTCAATCGCCGCCTGTCCGGTCCCGGCTCGTCCAAGGAAATCCGTCACTATGAATTCGGTCTCGGCGAAAGCGGGCTCGACTATGAGGCGGGTGATGCGCTTGGCGTCGTTCCCCTTAACGACCCGAAACTGGCCGGCGCGCTGCTCGAACACTTCGGCATAGGTGCAGACAGCGAAGTCGCCGGGCTGGACCGGCCGGTTGGCGATGCGCTTCTCAACATGTACGAAATCTCGACGCCCTCGCGCGAACTGGTGGCTGAAATCGGCAAGCGTGCGGGCCATGACGAACTCGGCCACATCCTGGCGAATGGGGACAAGGAGCAGCTGGCCGCATTTCTCTGGAGCAAGGATATTCTCGACCTGCTCAATCTCGGCGGAAAGCCTCTCTTCGAGCTCGCCGAATTCATAACCTTCCTGAAGCCGCTGCAGCACCGGGCATACTCCATCTCCTCCAGTCCGCTGGTTGCGGAAAACAGCGTGCATCTGACGATCGCCAGCGTGCGGTATCGCGCCGAGGGACGTGAGCGTGGTGGCGTATGCTCCACCTATCTCGCCGATCGGGTGGAGGCAGGAGGGAATGCCGGAATTTTCGTCTCGCCGAACAAGGCATTTCGTGTGCCGCAGGACAATGAGGCGCCGATGATCATGGTGGGGCCGGGCACGGGCATCGCGCCTTTCCGGGCCTTTTTACAGGAGCGACAGGCGCGCGGCGGCAAGGGCAAAAACTGGCTGTTTTTCGGCGACCAGCACCGGCAGTCGGATTTCATCTACGAAAACGAACTTGGCGACATGAGCCGTGACGGCGTGCTGAGCCGTCTCGACCTCGCCTTCTCGCGGGATCAGGCGGAGAAGATCTATGTCCAGACCCGCATGCGGCAGAACGGCAAGGCGCTCTATCAATGGCTTGAAGAGGGTGGTTATTTCTACGTCTGCGGTGATGCGACCCGTATGGCAAAGGATGTCGACGATGCCCTGCACGGCATCATCAGCGATGAGGCGGGCATCTCCGCCGAAGCCGCAAGCGATTATGTGAACCGGCTGAAGCGCGAAAAACGCTATCTGCGCGACGTCTATTAGTCTTCGATAGGGGAGATCGCCTCTGATACGCCGATTGCCTCAGCAATTGGTGCAGGCGGTCTCCACATCACGCTGCTTGAAGAAATAATCCCGGCTGATGGTGATCGACTTTGTCCCGGATGAGGCGAGATCGGGCATGAACATCAGCAGTTCATGCGGGACGGAAAGCTCGACGTGGATGAGGAAACTGTCCTGCACCAGCAGGCGGGTTGGAACCACGACTGCTGATCCCACGGCATAGGGTCTCTGGTTTTTCTCATCCCAGGACCAGGTGATTTTCGCCTGTTTTTGTGCGTCGATCTTGATGCCGCTGATCTTCAACTGAAGACCCTTGATGCTGTAGGGCGCAAAGACTGCGGCCGCGACATCCTGCATGCCAGCAAGATAGGTTTTATCGACGGAACCTGTTTTCGATATCAGGTCGTTGATGGTGGCGGATGCGGTGCTCGCCCGCTTGTAGGTATTGTAGCCGATCGTCAATTCGAAAGAGGTCAAATAAAGCGCGAGCAATATCGGGAAGATGATGGCAAATTCCACCGCCCCCACGCCCCGGCGATCTTTGGCGAAGCGTGAAACAAGCGCGATCAGACGCCGTTTGCCGTTTGTCGCAACGGATACCAGCCCGGCCATCATGAGCCCCCGCTTGTGATGTATTTCTCGTTCATGAAAGCATCGGTCGCGACGATGAGGAAATGGGAGGGCATCGATCCATCGGCCGGACGTATTTTGGTGAGATATGGGCGGATGATATCGGCGACCACGCGCCAGCGATAATAGACGCGCAACATGTTGATGGTTTCCGGTCCGCCCGGCTTGAAGCCGAATTGGGCCGTATCGAGATCGTAATATTCGCCAACGGCTTTCAGGGGTATCGCGGTCGGAATATCCTTGAAGGCGGTAAAGGAGCGAAGGTCGATATAAAGTTTCTGCTCCTTCTGAATCTCATCTGCGCAGGTGATCATCACCGCAACCTCATTGCAGAAATTCTTGCGAAAATCCTCTTTGGAGATGGCGCTGCTGATCTGTCCGGTGCGCAGGCGCCGCGCCATGGTCTCGGTGGCATTCACGACGACCTGTTCCGCCATGAGGGCGATGAAGGTCTCGATGATGGCAAAGACGACGAGGAAATACGGAATTGCGAGGATCGCGAATTCGATGGCTGCTGTCCCATCGCGCGAGAGCCCGAATTTTTCCAGCAATGGCTTCAGTCTGGCCAGTCGCATGAGGTGGTGTCGATCTCTAAGAAATGTAGCAAGCGCAACCGTTAATTTTGTTGCGGACCATAACCACCCGATGTTTAGATTCAGTTACTTCGCCGAACTACACTTTAATGATTTCCGAATTTGATACGCTGCATGAAAAAGCCCGGCACTTGGCCGGGCTCTTGTCGAATATAAAGGGCGGTTTATTCCGCGTCAGCCTTGGACAGAACCTCGAGCGTGGGTGTCGAGGTGATATTATAACCGCAATCCACGTAGTGGCACTCGCCCGTTACACCGCGTGACAGGCTGGACAGGAGGTAGAGTGCCGATCCGCCGATATCGTCGATATCCGCCGTCCGCCGCAGCGGCGCGTTTTTCTGGTTCCATGCGTAGATCGCGCGCGCATCCGAAATGCCGGCACCCGCGAGCGTGCGGACCGGGCCGGCCGAGATGGCATTGACGCGAATATCGCGCGGGCCGTAATCGGCGGCAAGATAACGAACCGACGCCTCAAGAGCTGCCTTGGCGACGCCCATGACGTTGTAGTTCGGGATGACGCGCTGCGAACCATTATAGGTCAGCGTCAGCATGGAACCGCCATTGGTCATCAGTTCAGCCGCGCGCTTGGCGATTTCCGTGAAGGAGAAACAGGAAATGACCATGGTGCGGCTGAAGTTGTCACGCGTCGTGTCGGCGTAGAGGCCCTTCAGCTCGTTCTTGTCGGAAAAGCCAATAGCGTGCACGACGAAATCCAGCGAGCCCCATTTTTCGCGGATCGTCGCAAACAGCGCGTCCACGGAAGCAATATCCTCGACATCGCAAGGTACGATGAAGTCGGAGCCCAGTTCCGCGGCGAGCGGTTTCACGCGCTTGCCAAGCGCTTCACCCTGATAGGTGAAGGCAAGTTCTGCGCCCTGTGCCGCAAGTGCCTTGGAAATGCCCCAGGCGATGGAATGATTGTTTGCGACGCCCATGATGAGGCCGCGCTTACCTTGCATGATGCCGTTCATGGGCAATTATCCGTTATGACGCTGGAAGACGAGCGTGGCGTTGGTGCCGCCGAAGCCGAAGGAATTGGAAAGGATGGTGTCGATCTTGGCATTGTCGATACGGCTGCGAACGATCGGGACGCCTGCAAATTCCGGATCGAGTTCGGAAATATGCGCGCTTTCGCCGATGAAGCGTTCCTGCATCATCAACAGGCCGTAGATCGATTCCTGCACGCCGGCCGCACCCAGCGAATGGCCGGTGAGCGATTTGGTCGACTGGATATGGGGAATCCTGTCGCCGAAGACTTCGCGGATCGCGCCGATTTCCTTGCTGTCGCCAACCGGTGTCGAGGTGCCGTGGGTGTTGATGTAGTCGATGTCACCCTTGACGGTGGAAAGCGCCTGCCGCATGCAGCGGATCGCGCCTTCACCTGAAGGAGCCACCATGTCGTAACCGTCCGAGGTTGCGCCGTAGCCGACGATCTCGGCGTAAATCTTGGCGCCGCGCGCCTTGGCATGCTCCAGCTCTTCAAGAACCAGAACGCCCGCACCGCCAGCGATCACAAAACCGTCGCGGTTGACGTCATAGGCGCGCGACGCGAGGCTGGGCGTTTCATTGTATTTGGACGACATTGCGCCCATGGCGTCGAAGAGGTTGGACATCGACCAGTCGAGATCCTCGTGGCCGCCTGCAAACATCACATCCTGCTTGCCCCACTGGATCATCTCGGCGGCGTTGCCGATGCAATGCGCCGAGGTGGAGCAGGCCGACGAGATCGAATAGTTGACGCCGTGAATTTTGAACCAGGTCGCGAGCGTGGCCGAGGCGGTGGAAGACATGGCCTTCGGCACGGCGAAGGGGCCGATGCGCTTCGGGCTGTTGTTCTTGAGCGTGATATCGGCAGCTTCAACGATGGTGCGGGTGGAAGGACCGCCCGAACCCATGATGATGCCGGTGCGCTCATTGCCGCTGATATCGCTCTCTTCGAGACCGGAATCGGCGATCGCCTGCTTCATGGCCACATGGTTCCACGCGCCGCCCTGCGACAGGAAGCGCATGGCGCGGCGGTCGACCAGATCGGTCGGGTCGAGAGAGGGCTTGCCCCAGACCTGGCATTTGAAGCCGTGTTCGGCAAAATCCGGCGAAAATGAAATGCCGGATCTGGCTTCGCGCAGCGACGCGGTGACTTCAGCGGCATCACCGCCGATGGAAGAAACAATACCGAGGCCGGTGACAACAACTCGTCTCATGAAAGGGACCTTTTCTTAAGATTTCGGCTGGACGACCGAAGCCGCCCGGCGTTTGTCTGAACTATTTCCGTCTGTGTCAGGCGGTCTTTTCCTTGGACAGGCCGACCCGAAGGTCCGACGCCTGATAAATGGTTTCGCCATCCGCCTTCAGCCAGCCATCGGCAGTTCCAAGCACCAGACGGCCACGCATCACGCGCTTGAAATCAATACCATACTGAAGCAGCTTGGTGTGAGGGCGGACCATGCCCTTGAACTTCACTTCGCCGGTGGAAAGCGCCATGCCGCGGCCTTCTTCGCCCAGCCAGCCGAGGAAGAAACCGGTCAGCTGCCACATGCCGTCAAGGCCGAGGCAGCCCGGCATGATCGGATTGCCCTGGAAATGGCAGGGGAAATACCAGTCATCGGGGCTGACATCGTATTCGGCGCGGATGAAGCCCTTGTCGAAGGCGCCGCCGGTTTCGGAAATTTCGGTGATCCGGTGAACCATGAGCATGGGGGGCAATGGGAGCTGAGCATTTCCAGGGCCGAACAATTCGCCGCGACCGCAGGAAAGAATCTCCTCGTAATTGTAACTTGATTGCCTCGTTGCCATACCGCTTTCACTTCCCCAATCACTGGTGTTGAACGACTTCACTAGAGCAAGTTAGGTTCAAAATGAAGCGCTGCAAGGGCAGAGGCCGCTCCGGCCCCATTCTTTGTCTTCAGAACCTTCTTTGCAGAAGTCATTACCTCAATATGCCGTCCGCATACAGGAACCATCCGGCAGGAACCAGAGGAAATTTGCAGGAATGGCTGGTTTGCAGCCATTTGCGACACTCTGCGGCGCTGAAACTATTGAAAGCATTCCCTGCAAAAGATATATGCTATTGCAATTGACGGGTTTCATACCTCTGTTTGGAATGGGATTGCATGGCATTTGACGCCACATTGGATATCGGAACGAGGCTGCGGCGCTCTGGGCTGCGGCCCACGCGCCAGCGCGTTGCTTTGGGCGATCTTCTTTTCGCAAAGGGTGATCGGCACCTGACGGTCGAGGAACTGCATGACGAGGCGGTTACCGCCGGCGTGCCTGTTTCTCTCGCCACGGTCTACAACACGCTGCACCAGTTTACCGAGGCCGGTCTGATCCGCGTTCTCGCCGTGGAAGGTGCCCGCACCTATTTCGATACGAACGTCTCGGATCACCACCACTTCTTCGTGGAAGGTGAGAACGAGGTTCTCGATATCCCCATCAACAATCTCCAGATCGACAATCTGCCGGAAGCGCCAGAGGGCATGGAAATCGCCCATGTGGACGTGGTCATCCGCCTTCGCCGTAAGCGCGGTTGAAGTTCTAGTCTGATAACGGATGTGAAAATGGCGCCCATGGGCGCCATTTCTGTTTTCAGCGGTCATTTCCATGTCACTTCATGACGTCTTCCGGCCGCCTGCCGGGCTTGGCCTTGTAGGGCGGGAAAGTCCAGCCGAAGATCAGCGCGCCCGACCGCACGCAGAGGGCTGTCAGGAAACCCGCCGCTGATGCGGCATAAAGCGGTGCGCCGAGGAAATAGACGACAATAAAGGTGGAAGAGCCCAGAAGCGCGCAGGTGATGTAAATCTCCGGCCGCAGCAGAACGGAAGGTTCGCCTGCGAGAATATCACGCAGCACGCCACCGAATGTTGCTGTCAGAACGCCGGTGACGATGGCGACGGTTGCCGAGCCGCTCGCGGCAAGGCCCTTGGCCGCTCCCATGACGCAATAGGCGGAAAGGCCGAGCGCATCGAGCCAGATCAATACCCGATAACGGGATTCGAAAAGATGCGCGGTAAAGAACAGCAGAACCGCGACCGAGACGCAGACGAGAATATAGGTGGGATTTATCACCCAGAAGACCGGCGTTCTGCCCAGCACGAGATCGCGCACGGTGCCGCCGCCAATGCCGGTCGCGGCCGCGAAGAACAGGAAGCCGATCAGGTCGAGCTGCTTGCGCGAGGCGGCCAATGCGCCGGTTGCGGCAAAGACGGCGACACCGGCATAATCGAGAAAACCCAGAAGCGTCATGAAAAGGTTCCCCCCGAAACACGGGCTGCGAACACGTCAGTGTCGCGCAAGCACTAAACTCTAGGCTGGCCGCCCGGATGATCGCAACATCCATAACCGAAACGGATGCAAAGGAAAATGCCGTGCGAATCGCTCTCGTTGCCGCTCTTCAGGCGTTGGTTCTCTTGATGTTTCCAGCGGCGCTCTCGGCCCAGCAGCAGTTGGTGAGCGACCCCGAGATTTACGAGAAGGATCATTTCCGCAACGAGTGCAAGGTGGCGGCTTTCGGCGATGATTTCGTCACGCGGCTGGATATCAACAATGACGGCCTGATGGACGCCGTCGTCAATCACGGCGTTCTGGATTGCGACGGCGAAAAGGGCCGCAGCTGCGATGACGAAGGATGCCCCTATAATTTCTACGTCCAGGTGAAAGAGGGCGGTTATCTGATGATCGCGACGGCCCGGATTTACGGTTATGAGTTCATCAAGCGGTTCGGCAACATGGTTTTTGTGTTGAAGATGCATCCGCGTTATTGCGAGCGTACCGACAAGGAACCCTGCCTGATGACGGTCAGGGTCCGCGGCACGAAATTCGTCACGATATCACGAAAGTGACGGCGACAACGGTCAGGGTGCAATCCGCCGGATTTTGACACGCTGATTATAGCGCTGGCGCAATGAGCGTGGAATAATGAGGGTGGCGATGGCGACGGCGAAAACCGCGCCCGCAACCACCCACAGGGCATCGGACTGGAGAGTCGCGCCGAGAATGGCGCCGCAGATCGCACCGCTCAGCATGCCGAGCCACGGAACGATCTGGATGCCCCAGTCAAGGCTCCGGTCACCGAGAAGAAAACGGCCGATGCCGCGGCCAAAGCGGGAAAGAGCGCCCGTAACATAGGTAAGGCCGATCGGCAGCCCCTCTATATGCTCCACGGCGGCATTGACCATGCCCATGGCGAAAACCACGAGGTAAAACTGCGCAAGCGCGGTAGCCTCGCCGCGCAGCAGTGCGGCAATCGCCACCAATGACCCCACGCCTAAGAGAACGGCAAAGATGCGCCGCTCAAACTTATGTGCCACCACGATGCCGCCGGCATTGCCCGCCACGAAAGCAACGATGGCGAAAAGCAGCTTCGCGGCGTGGGAATAGAGACCCGCCTGTGCCGAGACGGCGGCGCGGGTGGTGTTGCCGGTCATGAAAGATACGAAGTCGCCTGAAATATGCAGGCCCACCGCATCTGTCATGCCCGCTATGAAGGAGATGGCAGCCACCAGCGCAATTCCGGTTCCGGTGCGCCTCGCCCTGATGATGTTGCGACGTCTTTGTCTGGTCATGGGAACGCTCGATATCGAAAAACAGCGGCGCTACAGATAGGCCGTGTTATCCTATGTCTAGAATGCCGGAGGGCCGGTTTGCAATCTTTCCGGAGGTGTTCGAGCGCTTCTATTTTGTCTAGACAAATATAAAATCCCTGCCTACGATGCCTCAAATAAGGCGAAAAATAACATCGCACAAAAATAAATCAAAAGGGGTCCGGATCATGAAAAGAACGTGGGTTCTCGCCACTATTGCAGCACTTGCCTCATCCGCTTCCGCATATGCCGAAACGTCGGTGACGATCGGCATGTCCGGCTGGACGGGTTTTGCACCGCTGACGCTTGCCAAGCAGGCCGGCATTTTCGAAAAGAACGGCCTGAAGGTCGATATCAAGAAGATACCGCAAGCCAGCCGCCACCTAGCTCTCGCTTCGGGTGACATCCAGTGCGCCGCCACCACGGTGGAAACATGGATCGCCTGGAACGCCAATGGCGTGAAATCCACCCAGATTTTCCAGATGGACAAGTCGCATGGCGCCGATGGCATTGCCGTGCGTAGCGATGTTTCGAAAGTAACGGATCTCAAGGGCAAGACGGTTGCTGCGTCCGCGCCGGGCACCTCGCCTTATTTCTTCCTGGCCTGGATCCTTAAGGAAAACGGCTTGACGCTGAAGGATGTAAAGGTCGTCAACCTTGAGCCGGGACCGGCCGCACAGGCTTTCGTCGCCGGCCAGAATGATGCGGCCATGACCTATGAGCCCTATCTTTCCACCGTGCGCGCCGCCCCCGACAAGGGCAAGATCCTCGCCACGACGCTGGATTATCCCGCAGTCATGGATACCTTCGGCTGCACGCCGGACTTCCTGAAGGCCAATCCTGAGGCGGCCAAGGCTCTGGCGGACAGCTATTTCCAGGCGCTGGAACTCATCAAGGCCGATCCTGAAAAGTCCTATGCGACGATGGGCGCGGACGTGAAACAGTCCGGCGAGGCCTTTGCCGCTTCGGCAAAATTCCTCGAATGGCAGGACAAGGCCGCCAACCAGAAATTCTTCGAGGGTGAATTCAAGACATTCTCCGAAAAATCGGCGGATCTGCTTCTTGAAATCGGCGTGATAAAGTCGAAACCCGATCTTTCGACGCTCGCGGATACGTCTTTCATCAAGTGAGAGAAAGGCGGGCGCAGCCCTGCGGGGAATGTGCAGTCAGTGACCATTTTGAGAGCGTCGATTGTGTGCTCTGATGGCGCGGCGAAAGTGCCGCGCCGGTTTTCCGGACAGGCGATAGAATGCAACCTCTTCAACCCATCAAGAACGGCACGAGGATCATCCTCGGTATCCTGTTCTTCGCGCTGTTTTTTTCCGCCTGGGGCTTTGCGACGCTCGGCGGTTTCGTGTCGCCGACCTTTCTGGCCGACCCGATCACCATGCTCAAGGACGGCATTTATCTGCTGACCGATCAGGGCTTTGCCGGCGATATCGGCATGACGATCTGGCGCGTGGTGGGCGGTTTCGTGCTGGCATCGGTCGTCGCCGTGCCGCTCGGCATTGCCATGGGCGCCTATAAACCCATCGAGGCGCTGCTTGAGCCCTTCGTGTCCTTTGCGCGCTATCTTCCGGCTTCCGCTTTCGTGCCGCTGCTCATTCTCTGGGCGGGCATCGGTGAGATGCAGAAGCTGCTGGTGATCTTCATCGGCGCCGTCTTCCAGATCATCCTGATGGTGGCCGTGGCGGTTGCCGGCACGCGGCGCGATCTGGTGGAGGCCGCCTATACGCTGGGTGCGAAAGACCGCGGCGTGGTGCGCCGCGTCCTCATTCCCGCCAATGCGCCGGACATTGCCGAAATCCTTCGCCTCGTCCTTGGCTGGGCCTGGACCTATGTCATCGTCGCCGAACTGATCGGCGCGTCTTCGGGCATCGGTTATATGATCATCAACAGCCAGGCGCTGATGGCGACCGGGCAGATCATCTTTGGCATCATCGTCATCGGTGTCATCGGCCTTATCTCGGATTTCGCGTTCAAATCGCTGAACCGGAAGCTTTTCGCCTGGAGGCTTGCCTGATGAGCGAACTCGTTATCAAGGGCGTCAGCCGCACCTTTCCGGGCGTGCAGGGCGGCCAGCCGACGCTGGCCCTGCAGCCGACCAATCTGGAAATCCCACGCAATGATTTTGTCACCATCCTCGGTCCGTCAGGATGTGGAAAATCGACCTTGTTGCGCATCATAGCCGGCCTTGACCGTCCGACGACGGGCGAGGTGCTGCTGTCCGGCAAGGCGGTGACGGGGCCGGGGGCGGATCGCGGCATGGTATTCCAGTCCTATACGCTGTTTCCCTGGCTGACGATCCGGGAAAACGTTGCCTTCGGCCTGCGCGAGCGGGGCGTGGCCGAGAAGGAAAAATGGGAAATCGCCGACAGTTATATCGACAAGGTCGGCCTGCGCGGTTTCGAAAACCATTGGCCGAAACAGCTGTCCGGCGGCATGCAGCAGAGAACCGCCATCGCCCGCGCCCTGGCGAATGGTCCGAAAATCCTGTTGCTCGACGAGCCTTTCGGCGCCCTCGACAACCAGACGCGCGGGCTGATGCAGGAATTGCTGCTCGGCATATGGGAACGTGAGCAGAAGACGGTCATTTTCGTCACCCATGATATTGAAGAGGCGGTCTTCATGGCCTCGCGTGTTGTGACCATGTCCGCAAGGCCGGGCCGCATCAAGTCGATCACGCCGGTCGACCTGCCACATCCGCGGCATTACACCGTCAAGGCCAGCCCGGAGTTTTCCGAGCTGCGGGCGAAACTCACGGAGGAAATACGCAGCGAGGCGATTGCCGCCGCGGCCCATGGGTAGGTAATACGGCAAAGGGGAGGAGAGACGTATCGGGATGAGGAGCACAGGCGCCGATCTTCAGGAAAAATCGCTGCACGAGCGCATCCGTAACGATGTCGAGCGCCACATCATGTCGGGCGAATGGCCGCCGGGATATCGTATCCCCTTCGAACACGAGATGACCCGGCAATATAGCTGTTCGCGTATGACGGTGAATAAGGCGCTTGGCGAACTTGTCCAGCGCGGCCTGATTGAAAGACGCCGGCGTCTCGGCACCTTTGTTCGCCAGCCCCATGCGCAATCCGCTGTGCTGGAAATCCATGATATCGAGCGGGAGGTGCAGGCGCTCGGCCTCGTTTATGGCTACCGTCTCGATAAGCGACGGCTGCGCCCTGCGGGCAAGGACGATGGTGCGGCCATGGCGCTTGCCGCCGATGCCCCGGTTCTGGAACTCACCTGCACGCATTTTGCCGGTGGCGTTCCATTTTGCCTTGAGGAACGCATTATCAATGTCACCGCTGTTCCCGAGGCGGAAGGCACCGATTTTTCGCAGGTCGGGCCGGGAACCTGGTTGCTGAAAATGGTACCCTGGAGCGCCGCCGAACATCGTATCAGCGCCGTTTCCGCAGACCGCAAAAACGCCGCGGCGCTGGGTATAGCCTCCGGTGCGGCCTGCCTGGTCATCGATCGCCGCACCTGGCACGGGGCGGATTATATCACCAGCGTCCGGGTCACCTATCCCGGAGACCGGCACGCTCTGATGGCGCAGTTTTCGCCTTCGCAAAGCGGCTGAAGCGTCTCGGACAGTCAATTTTTTGTAAAGAAGAGTTTACGGGTCGTCTTTTGACAATATAATAGTTGTCAAAAGAACTCAGGTTTATTATCGGAACGTCGAGCTTTTATGGCGGTATCCGTTCATGGCCCCGGTTTTCAGGAACCGGTCAATCTGCGGATGAGTTCATCGACGGAAATCCGGGGATAAAAATTATGTCAGCTGAGACCTTCACTTCTTCCGTGTCCTTCAACAAGGCAAATACAACACGGCATGCCTCCCTTGCCATGGTTGCTGCCTTGCTGACAGGTTTGAGTGCCGGTGCGGTTTTTGCTCAGCCGGCCCCCGAAACCCAGATTCAATCCGCACCACAGACGGTTCAGCCCCCACAGGCGCCGGTAGCTCCCGCAATGCCGAGTGCACCAACCGCTGAGCCTTCCGCAACAGCGCAGCCATCATCGCCTCAGCCCGCGCCCGCTCAATCCGCAACGGATCCCGCGCCGGCGCCGCAGCCGGCGCAGACCGAGCAACCTGCACAGGTCAATCAGACGGTAACGCCGGGCGAAACTTCCACCCCGGTAGAACCCGTCAGTGCTGAGCCGGCCAGTGCCGAACGTCGCGCGGACATCCCGCACAACCTGTCCCCTTGGGGCATGTTCATGGCGGCGGACTGGGTTGTGAAGGGCGTGATGATCGGCCTCGCCTTTGCCTCGCTCGTCACCTGGACGGTCTGGGTGGCGAAATCGATCGAGCTTGCGGGTGCGCGGGTGCGTGCCGGTGCGACGCTCAAGGTCATTCGCAGGGCAAAAACTCTGACCGAGGCCACCGAGGCCGTCGAGAAGAAGGGTGGACCCGCCGCGCTGATGCTGCGCATGGCTACCCATGAAATGCAGCTTTCCGATGCGGTGGTCGAGCACACGGATGGCGGCGGTATCAAGGAGCGTGTTTCCTCGGCGCTGTCGCGGATCGAAACCCATGCCGGTCGCCGTATGTCGCGCGGAACGGGCGTTCTGGCGACCATCGGTTCCACCGCGCCTTTCGTCGGCCTCTTCGGCACGGTCTGGGGCATCATGAATTCCTTCATCAGCATTTCGGAATCGCAGACCACCAATCTCGCCGTCGTCGCGCCAGGCATTGCGGAAGCGCTTCTCGCAACCGCCATCGGCCTCGTCGCGGCCATTCCGGCCGTGGTCATCTACAACGTCTTCGCCCGCTCGATTACCGGATATCGCCATCTGCTGGCGGATGCAGCAGCCGGTGTGGAACGCCTCGTCAGCCGCGACCTCGATTTCCGCCGCATTCCGCCGGGCAGCGCCAGCAAACCTGCCGTGTCGCTGGTTGGACGGTGATCGGTCATGGCTGGCGGTATTCGCGACAATAGCGGAGACGATCTCTCCGAGAGCCATGAAATCAACGTCACGCCCTTTATCGACGTGATGCTGGTCCTGCTCATCATCTTCATGGTGGCCGCACCGCTGGCCACCGTCGATGTGAATGTCGATCTGCCCGCATCCACCGCCAAGCCGGCGGAGCGCCCGGAAGAGCCGCTTTATCTGACGGTCAAGGACGATCTCTCGCTCAATCTCGGCAATGATGCGGTTGCCCGCGAGGCCCTGGCGGCCGCCATTGATCGCCAGACGGGCGGCAAGAAGGATACGCGCATCTTCCTGCGGGCCGACAAGGCCGTTGATTACGGTCACTTCATGGAAATCATGAATCTTCTCAGGGATGCCGGTTATCTGAAGATCGCCCTGGTGGGACTGGAAAATGCGGCTGCGGCATCTCAGCCTGCCGGTTCCGTACAGCCTGCGGCCCAACCCTCTGACCAGCCCGCCGCGCCGGCAGGGCAGGGAACTGCGCCATGACCGAAAACGGCTACCCGCAGGCCCGCCATTCCCGCCTTGGGGAAGTGGTGCTGTGGTCTGCCGCGGCGCTGCTCATGCTGAGCGTTCATGCCGGCTTTGCCTATTATCTGATGCAGGCGCCCGAGGAACAGGATGCCGGTGGGCAGCCGCCTGCCGCGATCATGATCGAAATGGCGGCGATACCGGAGGCCATCAAAACCGAGGAGACGACGCAGGCGGATGAAGTTGAAGACACCCAGGAGGTGAAGAGCGACAGCAGTGAACCGGTGGAGGAAGCCACTCCGGAAGAGCCGCCGCCACCGGAACCGGTTGCGGAAACGCCACCGCCCGAGCCCGTGCAGCCGCCGGAACCGCCGGTCGAGGAGATCGTCGAACCGCAGGAAATTCCCGAGCCGGTGGAGCCGATCGACCCCGTTCAGGAACAGATGATGGCGGAACTCGAAAATGTCGAGGTTCCCTTGCCTGTCATGCGGCCGCCGCCACCAGTCGAAAAGAAGGTGGAAAAGAAAGAGCCCGAAGAGAAAAAGAAGGTCGAGCGCCAGAGGCCCAAACCGCAGCAGGCATCGGAATTCCGCGAAACAGCAAAGGCGGAGGCCCAGCAGTCCGACCGGACAGCGGCATCGCGCAGCAACTCCAGCTTTTTCTCGTCGTCGTCCTCTATGTCCAAGGCGGATTGGGACGCAAAAGTACGCTCAGCCATTAAAAGGCGACTGGCTCGCGCGGCTGGAAAATCCGGAATGGCCATTACTGTGTCATTCAAGATAGATAGCGGCGGATCCGTGGGCGGCGTGAGGATTCTATCGTCGACTGGTAACCCGGCGATGGACCAGAAGTTGCTGGCCGTCATACAAAAAGCGTCCGTCTCGCCGCCACCACCGGGTGTAAATCCCAGTTTTACCTTGCCGGTCCTTTTCGAGTAAGATTGGAACGGCACCAGGCCATTCCGACTTTGAAGAGGACGGGATGGTTTTCCATGTTGATTTGCGGTGACCCTATACCGCAGAGTAGGGTCACTCCGTCCCACCGCTCGCAAGCCAACAGGAATTACGAAAATCATGAAACTCTCAATCGCAGAGGCGGAGGATCTCGTATCCTCTATCTTTGAGCGCAATGGCGTTCTGCCACAAAATGCCCGTTCGGTGGCGAAGGCACTGGTCGCTTCCGAGGCGGCTGGTCAGGGAGGCCATGGATTTCGCCGCATCCCCGTTTATGTCCGCCAGGCGCGGGTCGGCAAGGTGGATGGCAAGGCGCGTCCGGTGGCGACGCGGGCGAAGCCGGGGGTGCTCTCCATCGACGCCAATCATGGCTATGCCTATCCGGCGATAGACTGCGCTCTTGAGGAATTGCCGGATATGGCCCGGCAGCAGGGCATCGCGCTTGCAGCCATCCATCGCTCCCATCATGCAGGCGTCATGGCTCTGACGGTCGAACGTTTTGCGGAAATGGGCCTTGTCGCGCTCATGTTCGCGAATGCGCCGGCCTCCATGGCTCCCTGGGGCGGCCACACGCCGCTTTATGGCACCAACCCTATCGCCTTTGCGGCGCCCATCGACGGCGCCGATCCGCTGGTCATCGATCTGGCCCTTTCAAAGGTCGCGCGCGGCAAGATCATGGCGGCACGCCAGAAGGGTGAAACCATTCCCGGCGACTGGGCGCTTGACAGAAACGGCCGACCGACGACCGATCCCGAAGAGGCGATTGCGGGAACCATGGTGCCTGCGGGCGAGGCCAAGGGCGCTGCTCTGGCGCTGATGGTGGAGATCATGGCGGCTGCGGTGACCGGTGGAAACTTCGGTTTCGAGGCCTCATCCCTTCTGGATGACAAGGGTGCGCCACCCTCCCTCGGCCACACGATCATCGCCATAGATCCCATATCATCGGGCGGTGCGGCCTTTACCGGGCGGTTGGCGCTCATTGCCGGAGAGATAGAAAAGCAGGAAAATGTGCGCCTGCCCGGTCGTCGCAGCCAGGGCGTCCGCAAACAGGCGCTGGAAAGCGGCATCATGATCGAAAGCGATATTCTGGCAGAAATTCAATCGCTCTGAAGCCGGGTCGGAATAATGAAACCCGGCGGATCGAATATGATCCGCCGGGCAAACCGTCTATGGCCGCTTTGCATTGCGTCGATAGGGCCAGACATCATGTCCGGTCCGCTTTTGGTCCGCCATCCCGCCATTGATATGGAAGGATTTTGACGCATAAAGCCGCTCATTCGGTTTTCAGCCTACGGGAAGGGGACGATTTCGCGTAAGCCTGGATATAGTCACGGCAAAGCCGGGGTGGTTTTGATCTGGCTCCCGGTTTCCGTCCGGAAATGTCAAAACCCTTTAGGCATCCCGTTCGATCAGACCGCGCAGCAGCGCGATGCTGACGGCATTCAGCAGATTGGTTGCGCCCAGCCTGTTTCGCACCCGGTCCAGAGTATCCTTCACATCGGCTTCGTCCGCGCCGGTCATCAGGGCGACGTGGGAGGGGTGTTTGCCCCGCGCCACCAGCCCCAGATAGTGCCGTTCACGATCCGAAAGAACGATTTCACGCGTCTGGCGATGTTCATGCGGCATTTTTGAAGACATTTTTTTCAGCCCCAAAAGAGATCGACCTTCCGACATGCGATCAGCTAGTAATTTCATATTCTGAAACCGGCTCTTTGGCCGCTCTGTCTCTACGCGAACAGAAACGCCAATTTCACCAACAGGTTTCATCCGGCATCAGGAGTTATGCGATAAAGGGCTGCTGCCCTAGCCAGCCTGCCCCATGACCCTGCCCCATGACATGGACACTATTCCCTGCGCACCGATATAGTCAGGAACCGTAAGTGGTTCTGACTAGAACAATATGCAGATTCAAAGCTTTGTAACGGTTTCCGTCATGGCTTCAGGCTTACGCGGCGCTCTATTAGGCGATATCCCGCGACGATAGAATAACATCTCACGCCAAGTTTTGCGATTTTATTGTTATGTTTCGACACAAATCTCGGCAAATGCCGACATATTTTTAAATTTAAAAGTTTATTTTCGAAATATTCATGCCGTAAATATGGATTATCCGGCGGAATGATGCGCGTGTTTCTTGCGTATATCCGTTGGTGTTGCGCCGAACCAACGGGAAACGGAACGCGAAAACGCACCGGGCGTCGAATAGCCAAGCCTGTAACTGATGTCGGAGACCGGAAGATCGCTTTCTACAAGAAGCTTAAATCCCGCATTCTTGCGAATGATATCCTTTATCTCGTTGAGATTGGTGCCAAGCTCGGCGAGCCGTCGCTGGAAACTGCGTTCCGACAGGTTGAAATAGGGCGCGATCTCGCCGAGTGAAAGCTCCGCATCGGAAAGCCGCATCTGCATATACCGTGTCACCTGATCGATGAAATGTGTGGCGTCCGCCGATGTTTCCGGCCGCAGCATGCGGCATTGCAAATTCATCAATTCGAACAGGCGTTCATCCGCATTCGGATTGACCACATCCAGAAGCGATATCGGCAGCCGCATTGTATGGATGGGCTGGGAAAAACTGATCCGTCTTGTCATTCTCTCTTTAAATAACTGAATATTATTCGGTTTCGGCCGTTCCAGACCGATCTCGACCTGGTTGATGCGCTCTCCGAGAATGTCACGCAGACGCTGTATCAGAACGGCGAGAGACAAATCCACATATTGATCGCGCTTGGCGATGACGGGCGCAAAGGACCATGACAGGGTCACCTGCGTGGCATCCGTCACCATGGTGAAGTTGCTGTTGTTGGTTGCGTAATAAACATGGTCCTGAAGAAACCGCAGGAACGCCCGCACCGTCGGTGCGCTGATCAGCCCATATCCAAACGCACCGGATGCGCCGGCTGGAAAGGTGGAGGCGCACTGCAGGCCAAAGGCATCGTCACCGGAAATCAATGCGCAGGTCTCGAGCAGACGGCACAATCTATCGAGGCTGATGCGCTCCGTCAGGCTGGTGAATGTGGCGGGATCAATGCCGAGAGCCTTGCAGATGGGCGCGATATCGATGCCCCGTGCACGCGCATAATTGCTGACGCCGGCGGCCAGACCAGCCACCACAGTTATCTCGTCGCTGACCCTCTTTTCAGGCATCCCTCGCCTTGGCGCACCATGTTTGGAAATTGTCGCCTGATGGTAAGCTTAGAGTGCGCGTTTGTCGAGCAGCCCGATTCCGGGATTTTATGTGCGGCTGAGGCTGGCGCTTTGCTCCAGCACCTGCATGATGGTTTTGCCTGCATCCTCTATGGCACCGCTATTATCGACGGTGGTTATGTCGAAGTCCCCGACGACCGTGAGTGAACTGCGTTCCAGCCGGCGAAGAATATCGTCCCGGCTTTCCCGCCCGCGCTGCTCAAGCCGCCGCGCCAATACATCCGGCTGCGCAACGATGTTCACCACCTTCAGGCGGGAAAAGGCGGTGCCGAAATGGGGCAGGGCCGAGCGGGAACCGTTGGCGATGACCACTTCACCCGCATCGAGATGACGATGGACGGCGGCGGGAATGCCGTATTTCAACCCATGCGCCTGCCAGGAGACCGCGAATGCACCCTCATTTTCCAGCCGGTTGAATTCGTTCATCGAAACGGCATCGTGGTTTTCACCGCCGGCATCGCCGCTGCGGGTTATGACGCGGCGGGTGAAATGGAAACCCGGCCGGCCGGAAAGCTGTGCCGCGGCATAGTCCATCAGCGTATCCTTGCCGGCCCCGCTCGGGCCGACAATCACGATCATCGTGCCGGGCGACAATGCGCGCCGGCTATCTCCTCCATCGGTGGTCATGCCACGCGCTTGCCCTGGCGCCAGACCGAACGGGCGACCGGCACGCCATCTTCGCGATGAACCCGGACCAGATCGGCGCGCAATCCCGTCGCGATACGGCCGCGGTCAAGAAGGCCGACGGTGCGGGCCGGTGTGGCGGTGACCATGCGCAGCGCTTCCGGCAGGGTGATGGCTTCGACCTGATCGGCAAGCAGGAAGGGCGCAAAAAGCAGGCTGAACGGCACGTAGTCGGAAGAGAGAACATCCAGCACGCCGATCTCGGCAAGATCGCGGGCGGCGATATTGCCGGAATGGGACTTGCCGCGAACGATGTTCGGGGCGCCCATCAGCACGCTCATGCCGGCGCTGTGCGAGGCCTTTGCGGCCTCGACGCTGGTGGGGAATTCCGCCAGTTTTACGCCGTGGCCGATAGCCTCGCCCACATGGGCTTCGGTGGCATCGTCATGGCTTGCGACGGTGATGCCACGCTCGGCGCAACGGGCCGCCAGATAGTCGCGGTGCTTGGCGGAATATTCCACCGAAGCCGCCTGCCGGCGCCGCACGAACTCGGCGAAAGCCTCGTCGCTCAGCCCACGCTTCTTCTGGTAATAGAAAATGTACTGATCCATCGACTGGAACTGGCGCTGACCCGGGGAGTGGTCCATCAACGAAATCAGCCGCACGCGCGGATCGGTTTCGAAGTCTTCGAAATGCTCCAGCACGTCGGCGGAGGCAACTTCACAACGCAGATGCAGCAGGTGGTCCGCACGCAGACGGTTCTGATCCGCCGCCGCCTCAATGGCGTCAGCCATTTCGCGCATTTCGCCTTTCTTGAAACCACCGTCCTCATCCGAGCCGAGGCGCAGGCAGTCAAATACGGTGGTGATACCGGAAGCCGCCACCTGGGCGTCATGGGCCTGAATGGCGGCGATCTTGTCCCAGATGACGCCGGGACGCGGCGAATAATGCTGTTCCAGATGGTCAGTGTGCAGTTCCACCAGGCCGGGGATCAGGAAGTCACCTTCGAGGTCTTCTCCGGTTTTGGAAGCACCTTCGCTGATATCGGCGATCTTGCCATCACGGATCAGGACGGAGCCCAGAATAATATCGTCTTCCAGAACGATACGGGCGTTGGAAAGGGCGTGCTCGGTCATGGGTTCGCATCTTTCTTTGGCTGCTGGCCAAGCGGGTGCCAGCGGTGAACGGTGAAGGGAGCGCCGCGCGTTTCTTCAATGAACAAAGCGAGGCCGGAAATAGTGAGGGGCTGATCGACAAATTCGGCAAACCGCGCCGAAAGGACCTCATGCATGGCGGGCTGGTCGCTTTCATCGATGCGGCCGGTCAGCGTCATGTGAAAGCGGAAATCATCCATGACATGCGGATAACCCCAGAGAGACAGATTTTGCCGCTGGCTCTCCGTCAGCATTTGCGGCCGCCGCCGGGCAATATCGGTCTCGGACAGGGGCGCACGGAACCGGTCGAAATGATCGACGATCTCGGCGGCAAAATCCTGCAGCGGCTGATAGGTGCGGTCCGGAACCAGTGCGAAAAACGGTCCGAGCGCGCCGACGACCACGCGCGGAATCTCGAAGGCGGACTGGCTGGCCGCGAAATCTTCGACGGCTGCAAGCAGCTCCGCTTCGCTGTATTTTTCGGCGAGTTCGAACGGGGCCTTCAGGGTCGCGTGGAAACCGTAACGGCGGGGCTCTTCCGTCATGTCGGAATAATCGTCGTGGTCGTCATGCAATGTGCCGGAAAACGCATTCCGGCCCAGCCAGCGCGAGGCTGCTTCAGTCAGCGGATGATCCTTAGCCGGAGAAAAATAGATAGCGTAGCGCACGGCAAGCACTCTTCAGTGTCATGGGAAACCAGGGATGAGATGCTATTTGGCGTGACTCGCCCGCTTCCCGCAAGGTCAGGAGTGCGAGGTAATCGGTTTCCGTGACAGAATGATGATGTCGAAGGAAAAAAGCGCAGGCAATGCGGCAAGCATCCCAAATAGGCTGAAGGCGCCGACAGAGATCGCGGAAAGATAGGGGAAGAGATGTCGCCGGCATTCATCGGGACCGTGCGAGCATCAGGACTGCGCGAGTGTTCGGGGTGGGATGACGGTCGTCGTTGCGACTTTTGTCATCCCGCTCCCTTAGCCTTAGTGATGCGTTTTTCCGATCAGGCGCGAACGCAGTGAATTCGAAATATGGTCAAACAGGAAAACCACGAACAGGATGAGTAGAACCATATAGGCCACCTTGTCCCAGTCGGCATTGGTGCCCATTGCTTCCAGCAGTTTCAGGCCGATGCCGCCGGCGCCCACCGCACCGATGATCGTGGCGGAGCGGGTGTTGCTTTCCCAGAAATAGAGGGACTGGGAAATGAAGACCGGTAGAACCTGCGGCAACACACCGAAGCGATTGACGGCAATGGGGGAGGCGCCGACGGATTTGACGCCCTCACGCTGCTTGTCGTCGACATTCTCCAGCGCCTCGGCATAGACCTTGCCGAGCGCCCCGGTGTCGGTGAAGAAGATCGCGGCAATGCCGGGGATTGGTCCGGGGCCGAAACTGCGGGTGAAGAACAGCGCCCAGATCAGCATGTCGATGGAGCGCAGGAAGTCGAACAGACGCTTCATGCCCCAATTGGCGGCTTTGTTGGCGGTGATATTGCGGGCGGCGATGAAGGCGAGCGGCAGGGCGACAAGCGTGCCGAACAGCGTACCGACGAATGCCATTACCAGTGTCTGCAGCAGCTTGGAAAGAATATCGGCATGTTGCCAGACGCTATTGTCGAGGAAATCATCGGCCATGTGGCCGATATTGGAGCGCTCGGGATCGAGCCTGTCTTCCCAGAGCGCAAGAGCGGCAAGTTCGCCATAACCCTTGCCCCAGAATTCCGATTTGGTGTCGAACAGGAAATTCGCCCATCCGAGGAAGCGACGCTGCACATAGACCTGACTGGTGCGGATTTCCGCCTGACCGGCAAAACCGTAATGCACGAGGACCTTCTTGCCGTCCTGCTGGATTTCGTCTGGCAGGCCCTCCGGCGCGACCGCCGCATCGTCATTGATGATGACGGGGTAGTTCTTGCCGTCGACATAAACATCCACCCGGGTCGGGGTCACGTCGAGGCGGTTTTGCGTACCGACATAGACCACACTGTAGCCGCCGCCCGGCAGGGGCTGCAACCAGTCGATCTTCGCATCGGCGGGATATTGGCCGCGGCTTGACCATTGCGGCTCAACCTTGTCGTCTGCGAAACGCAGGCGTGGCTGGGCGCGCCAGGAATACCAGTCCTGAATATAGCTCGAAGCGCGGTCCCACCGACCCTGCATGAAAGCCGGCCCGACATTGAAGAAGAAAAAGCAGCCGATGAGATAGATGGCGATGATGACAAGGCCGGTCAGCAGGCCGTATCGCTGCATGAAGCTGCGATTGAACACTTCGGGATGCGCGGCCGTCAGTCTTTCGCGCTCGGCGGTGTTGAGAATGAAGCTGGACGACATCAGGCCGCTCCCCGTCCGAATTCGAAGGATTGATGGCCGATCAGCTTGCGGCGCAACCAGCCGGAAAACTGATCGACAGCGATGATGGTGATCAGCAACAGGATGATGATGGCATAGGTCTTCGATGCGTGATCGTTGCCGATCGAAAGCCGGAAGACCTCGCCGATGCCGCCGCCGCCAACGGCGCCGATGATGGTGGAGGCGCGCACGTTGATTTCGGCGCGCAGCAGCGCGTAGGAGACGAAATTGGGCAGAACCTGCGGCACGATGGCGAAACGCACCCGCTCCAGCCAGTTGGCACCTGCGGCGCGCAGGCCTTCATCCGGCTTCATGTCGGCATTTTCCACCACTTCGAAGAAGAGCTTGCCGAGTGCACCGATCGTATGAACCGAAATCGCGATGATGGCCGCGATCGGGCCGATGGACAGGATGGCGGTCAGCAACCCGGCGACAACGATTTCGGGAAAGGCGCGCAGCACTTCCATCACCCGGCGCACCACCCAGCGCACGAGGCCGGCGCCAACGAGATTGGTGGAGGCGAAGAAGCAGAGCACGAAGGCGAAACCGGTACCGATGATTGTCGAGACCAGCGCGATATTGAGCGTGATGATCAGCTGGTAGATGAAATGCGGGATGTAGAAGCCGTCGGTGATGTAAACGCGATCCGCGACATAATTATATTTCAGCGAACCATCCGCATAGGGCGACGGCAGGTCGAACATCGCCCGGAAGATTTCCAGCGGGCTCTCCGGCACGAAGGTCTTCATGAAATCGAAGAAATAGGGCAGGCGCTCGAAGAATTTGCCCGAATTGGCCGCATTGGCGAAATTCAGTGAGGCGGCGAGGATGACGAGAAAGATCACGAGCGAAATGACGGTATAAACCCGTCGTGTCGCAAGCTGCTGTTGATAGTGACGCATGATCGTCTTGGACGATGCGCTCAACCCCTCGGGCGCGAGGGTATCATGGTGCAGGGTGGTCGCCATGCCGCTTTTCCTTTATTGGCAAAAGCGGCGGCACCGCAAGGCACCGCCGCTTCCGGATATGATCTCAGGATCAGCCGCCGATAACGGACTTACGGGCGTCGATGATCGTCTGGTAGAAGGACGGGTCGACCTTGATGTAGGCGGTGTTCTTGCCCTGGGTGAAGCCCTGGAAGCATGCGAGGTCCTTCTTCGGCAGTTCCATGAAGAAGTTTTCGACCTTCTGCTTCATCGCGTCGCCGAGCTTGTTGGTGACCATCAGCGGGCCGTTCGGGATCAGCGGCGACTTCCAGACTTCGACGATATCGTCCATATCGAGGTTGCCCTTCTTGACCATCTGGTAGAGGTTGCCGGCGGTATAGCCTTCTTCCCACTTGCCAACGCCCGAACCGAAGGTGGTGCCAACGTCGAACTTCTTGTCGAGAACGGCGAGAACGAGGTTCTCATGACCGCCGCCGAAGCCGGTTTCGGAGAAATATTCCTTGACCGGAACGCCGGTTTCCTTCGGAATAGCCACGTTCGGAACGAGGAAGCCGGAGGTGGAGTCGGGGTCGGCGAAGCCGATCTTCTTGCCCTTGGCGTCAGCCAGCGTCTTGATGCCGCTGTCCTTGCGGGCAACCATGATCGTGTAATAACCGGTCGAACCATCGGCGCCAGCCGTGGTCAGGATCGGGTCAACGGCCTTCGGGTCGGCCAGAGCGATCTTGGCGTAGGAGGATGCGCCCATGGAAGCGATGTCGATGGTGCCGCCGAGCAGGCCCTGGATAACGCCGTTATAGTCCGGCGACGGGAAAACCTGAACTTCGGAAACGCCGGTTGCAGCCTTGAGGCCATCGGCAACGCACTTGGTGTTGCGGATCTGGTCGGCTTCGTTTTCGGAACCGTCGAGACCGATGCGCAGAACCTTGACGTCCTGAGCCATGGCGGAACCGGCCAGAACGCCAAGGGCGACTGCCGAAAGAAGGACTTTCTTCAACATGGACTTTCTCCTGTTTCCCGGCGAGCCGGAGTTTGTTGTGAAGTGTCGGCCCTTGACGCGGGCGCAAACGATGCTGAGCGGTTCCTCAGAGCCCGGCGAGAGCGAGCGGTTCGGGACCGGCAGATTGTTGCACCGGACGCGCGGCAAGCTGCGCGCCGGGAATATTGATGCTGGTCGAGGTCATGGTCTCGTCGATGCCGGAGCCTTGTGAATCGGTTCCGTAAATCTCGGTAACGGCGGCGGCAGTCAACTCCGCGGGCGTCCCGTCGAAGACGACGCGACCCTGAGACATGCCGATGATGCGTTCGCAATAATTGCGTGCCGTATCCAGCGTGTGCAGGTTGGTGATGACGGTGATGCCTTCGCGCTCGTTGATGTCGCGCAGCGCGTCCATCACGATCTTGGCATTGAGGGGGTCGAGCGAGGCGATCGGCTCATCGGCCAGCACCATCTTCGGGGACTGCATCAGCGCACGCGCAATGGCGACACGCTGCTGCTGGCCGCCGGAAAGCGTGCCAGCCGCCTGCATGGCCACATGCTCGATGCCGAGCCGCTCGAGCGCGACAATCGCCATCAGCCGCTCCTCATGGGTGAAGATGTTGAAGAGGCTGAGCGCCGTCGAACGGTGGTTGAGACGGCCGAGCATGACGTTGGTAAGAACGTCGAGGCGCGGCACCAGATTGAACTGCTGGAAGATCATCGCGCAGTCGCGCTGCCAGTTGCGCAGAGCCGCACCCTTCAGCGCCGAGACTTCCGTGTCGTTGAAATGAATGGAACCCGAGGAGGGATCGACGAGGCGGTTGATCATGCGCAGCAGCGTCGATTTTCCCGCACCAGAGCGCCCGATCACGCCGACCATCTGACCCTGCGGGATTTCGACATTCACGGAATCGACCGCAGTGTGGTTGCCGAAACGGCGCGTGACTTGCTTCAGGTGAAAGCTCATTTCCCCGTCCAATCTTCTTTTGACGGGGTTCCACGTAACAGTGGTGCGTGAAGTACGAATGTCAGTTTGATGAATAAAATATTACAGATTTCCGGGGTGCGGCTCGCGCCTGTTTGCCGACAAAGCTTTCGGGAGGTATCCCGCTGCGCTGAAATCTGCGCGTCCTTTAAAGGCGTAGAAACAAAAATCCCGGAGCCTTGCCCCGGGATTTGCATGAGTTTCAGCAGAAGGAGATTTCACCCGCCATATTTCGCGACAAAATCCTCTGCCGCCAGATTGCGGAAGTCGTCCAGGGCGACGCGCAGCGAGGCGTGGTCCCAGTCCCACCATTTCAGCTCATCCATTTGCCCGCCCAGTTCGGCCGGGAACCGTTCGCGGATCAGTCGGGCGGGTACACCACCGACGATGGTGTAGGGTGCCACATCTTTGGAGACGACCGCGCCTGCGCCGATCACCGCGCCGTTGCCGACCGTGACGCCAGGCAGGATCGTCGCGCCATGGCCGATCCAGACATCGTGGCCGATCACCACCCGTTTGGCACGGCGGGCGGCGAAGAAGTCCGTCTCGTCTTCCGCATCGTCCCAGTAGCTGCGGGCGCGATAGGTGAAATGGTGCAATGTCGCCCGCTGCATGGGATGGTTGGTGGCGTTGATGCGCACGGAGGCGGCGATATTGACGAATTTGCCGATGGTGGCGCACCAGATTGTGCCATCCTGCATGACATAGGAGTAGTCGCCCATCTCGACCTCCTCGAGGCGGCAGCGCTCCGAAATTTCGGTATAGCGGCCGATCGAGGACTTGGTGACACGGGCACTTTCGTGGATGACGGGTTCGAGACCGACCTTGACGCTCATGCCGCTGCCTTTCGCGGAGAGAATTGCGAGACGTCGAGAATGCGGTCGGCAACGGCTTCGCGCACCTCCTCGTCGTGGAAGATGCCGAGCAGGGCCGTGCCCTTCTCTTTTTTCTCCCTGATCATGTCGACCACCACGCGCCGGTTGGTAGCGTCGAGCGAGGCCGTGGGCTCGTCGAGAAGCAGGATCGCATGGTCGGTGATGAAGCCGCGCGCAATATTGACGCGTTGCTGCTCACCGCCCGAAAAGGTCGCCGGCGGCAGCGACCACAATTCCTGCGGCAGGTTTAGTTTCGAAAGCAGCATGGCCGCCTGCTCGCGCGCATCTTCGGCGGCAACCTTGCGCGCCAGAAGCGGTTCGGCAACGACGTCGATGGCCGCGACACGCGGCACGGTGCGCAGGAACTGGCTGACATAACCGATAGTGCGGTGGCGGATAGCGAGGATCGTGCGCGGCGAGGCATTGCCCATATCGATGACCTCACCCTGATGGCGGATGAGAATCTGTCCGCTGTCTATGGCGTAATTGCCATAGAGCATTTTCAGGATCGAGCTTTTGCCGATGCCCGACGGGCCGCCGAGAACGACGCATTCGCCGCCGGAAACGGAGAAATTGACATCGCGGACGACCGGCAGCTCGATGCCGTCGCGAAGATGCATGGTGAAGCTTTTGAAGACTTCCGAAACGATGAGTGGCGTCGTCATGGTGGATTCTTTCTTCCTGCGCGTGATTTTATCCGAAAACCGGGGACCACTTTTCGGAGCGACGCGGCTAGACCTGCAAAATGGAGGAAACAAGCAATTGCGTGTAGGGCTCGCGCGGATCGTCCAGCACCCGGTCGGTGAGGCCATGTTCGATGACGTCGCCGCCCTTCATCACCATCATGCGATGGGATAACAGACGCGCAACCGCCAGATCATGGGTGACGACGACGACGGCAAGGCCGAGATCGTTGACGAGGCCGCGGACCAGATCGAGCAGGCGTGCCTGCACCGAGACATCGAGGCCGCCGGTCGGTTCGTCCATGAAGACGAGGCGCGGCGAGGTGACGAGGTTGCGGGCGATCTGCAGGCGCTGGCGCATGCCGCCGGAAAAGGCGCGCGGCTGGTCGTCGATACGGTCGGTGCCGATTTCCACCCGCTCCAGCCATTCGCTGGCCGATTGCCTGATATTGCCATAGTGCCGGTTGCCAACGGCCATCAGCCGCTCGCCGACATTGGCGCCGGCAGATACCGCCATGCGCAAGCCGTCCGCCGGGTTCTGGTGCACGAAACCCCAGTCGGTGCGCATCAGAAAACGCCGTTCGGCCTCGCCCATATGGTAGAGATCACGCATGGAGCCATCGCGCATGCGATATTCCACGCTGCCGGCGGTGGGCATCAGCCGGGTGGAAATGCAGTTGAGAAGCGTGGTCTTGCCGGAACCGGATTCACCGACGATCGCCAGCACCTCGCCCGGATAAAGCTCGAAGGAAACGTTGCGGCAACCGGCGCGGTCACCGTAATATTTGGAAACGTCCCGGACTTTCAGAAGCGGTGCGTCGCTCATTCTGCGGCCTCCTTCACATCCGCCAGCAGGTGGCCCTTGTGGCCATGGGCACGGCGGTCTTCGCAATGGTCGGTATCGGAGCAGACGAACATGCGTCCGCCCTTGTCATCCAGCACCACCTCGTCGAGATAGACATTCTCCCCGCCGCAGAGCGCGCAGGGCTTGTCGAAGCGCTGGATTTCAAAGGGATGATCTTCAAAATCGAGGCTGACGACGTCTGTATAGGGCGGCACGGCGTAGATTCGTTTTTCGCGCCCGGCGCCGAACAGCTGCAGGGCGTCCGAGAGATGCATTTTCGGATTGTCGAATTTCGGCGTCGGCGAGGGGTCCATCACGTAACGCCCGGCGACCTTAACCGGATAGGCATAGGTGGTGGAGATGCGGCCGTTGCGGGCGATATCCTCATAAAGCTTGACGTGCATCAGGCCATATTCTTCGAGCGCATGCATGACGCGGGTCTCTGTCTCGCGCGGCTCGAGGAAGCGTAAGGGTTCGGGGATCGGAACCTGATAGACCAGCACCTGACCCGAATGCAGTTCCTCTTCCGGAATGCGGTGCCGCGTCTGGATGATCGTCGCATCCTTCGTGCGAGTGGTGACGGCCACATCAGCCACCTTCTGGAAAAAGGCGCGGATGGAAACGGCGTTGGTGGTGTCGTCGGCCCCCTGGTCGATGACCTTCAGCACATCATCAGGGCCGAGGATGGAGGCGGTCAACTGCACGCCCCCGGTGCCCCAGCCATAGGGCATGGGCATTTCACGGGAAGCGAAGGGAACCTGATAACCGGGAATGGCGATGGCTTTCAGGATCGCCCGGCGGATCATCCGCTTGGTCTGTTCGTCCAGATAGGCGAAGTTGTAGGCAGCCAGCCCGTCGTCAAATGAAACTTCTTTAAGCATTGCGCGTTAACCTTGTGAAAAAAGGAGTACAAGCTCATGGAGATTGGAATTCTTGCAGCCGTGTTCTTTGCTGTCTTTGCAGCATCGACCGTCTTTTGCGCCTACTGGTTCGGCGAGCAGCACAGCCGCTGAGCTATTCGGCCGCATCGCTTATCCATTCCGCGCCATTGGCATTGATCGCCTCGAAATCGGCGCGCATCTTTCTGACCAGACCGAGTTCGGCCTGAAAATCCACGTAATGCGGCAGTTTCAGATGCTCGACGAAACCCGTCGCCTGCACGTTGTCGGCGTGTGAGATGACGAATTCCTCGTCCTGAGCGGGGGCAACGACATCTTCGCCGAATTCGCCGGCGCGCAGCGCCCGGTCGACGAGTGACATGGCCATCGCCTTACGCTCGCTCTGGCCGAAGACCAGACCGTAACCGCGGGTGAATTGCGGCGGTGCCTTGGCTGAACCCTTGAACTGGTTGACCATCTGGCATTCGGTGACCTTGATGTCGCCGAGCGAGACGGAAAAGCCAAGTTCCGGCATCTCCAGCTCGATTTCCACTTCACCAATGCGGATTTCGCCGACGAAGGGATGGGTGCGGCCATAACCGCGCTGCGTCGAATAGGCGAGCGCCAGAAGAAAACCCTCATCACCACGCGCCAGCGATTGCAGGCGCAGGTCGCGCGGCATTGGAAACTCCATCGGTTCCCGCGTCAGGTCGCCGGCAATATGATCGTCCGGCATGTCGCCGTCGCTTTCGATCAGCCCTTCCTGGGCGAGGATATCGGAAACGCGCATGACATATTCCGGTTCGCCTTCCCGCTGGGTGGCGGGTTCGACGGCCTCGTCTTCGAGGAGCGAGGGATCAAGCAGGCGGTGGGTGTAATCGAAGGTCGGACCCAGTAATTGCCCGCCGGGCAAATCCTTGTAGGTGGCGGAAACACGGCGCTGCACCGCCATCTTCGCGGTATCCACCGGCACCGAATAGCCAAAACGCGGCAAGGTGGTGCGATAGGCGCGCAGCAGGAAGATGGCTTCGATCATGTCACCGCGTGCCTGCTTGACGGCAAGGGCCGCAAGCGACTGATCGTAGAGTGAGGCTTCCGCCATCACCCGGTCTACGGCGAGCGAGAGCTGCGAGACGATCTGCGCCACAGACATGGCGGGCAGGTCGCGGTCTCCGCGCCGCTGGTCGGCCAGCAGCCGGTGGGCATTGGCGATGGCGGTTTCCCCGCCTTTGACAGCAACATACATCTTATGCCTCCACGGGTTTGATGCGCGTCGTACGCGGCAGGCAGACAAATTTATCGCCGGCCGTCAGGATGACATCGACGCCACGCGGGAAGATGGCGTTGTTCTCCGCCCAAAGCCTTGGGAAAATACCCGGCAGGCCGGAGGGGCTGATGATGTTGACGTGGCGGATGCCGGGGCCGGAGAGCAGCAATTCCCGCCCACCGTCCAGATCGGGCAATTCGATGATGAGCGTCGTGGAGCGATCGGGATATTCCTGGCTTCCCTGTGCGAAGAGACCGAAGGATGCGATGGCGCTTCCCGCTTCGATGACGGCGAAATGCGCAGTCCCTTTTTCTTCCGTCGTAACCGCTCCGGTGTGAAATCCGATCCAGCCCGGCACCGCACTCTTGCGCAGCGCGCTGCTCAGCCAGACTGGCGTGTCGTGGTCGCAGAGCGCCAGCAGAACAGCACCGGTGGCAACGGCGAGCGGCAGCGGCGGCGCGACCGCCGTTTCGATCGTCTGCGGCGTGCCCGGACGGGCCATACCGTCCATCAGCTTCTTGAAAATCCGTTGGGAATCGAAGACGGCGTTGGAAAAGCCGCCCGTCAATGCTTCGGCCTTGGCGCTCATCAGTCCTCTCCTCGAACCATGGTGAAGAAATCGACCCGCGTGGCTGCGGTTTCCCGTGTTTTTCGTTCCTTCTCTTCGCTCAGTCTTTTTTCGACCGGCGAAAGAAGCTCGGTCTCGATGAAGTTCCGGGTCGGGCTTTCCTGCCAGAGCGCGTCGAAAACTGCGGCATACCAGGCCTTCTTGCGGCCGGTGCCGAGAACATGCGCATGACCGACCGTTCCCGAGGCTAGCTTGACGGTCGCGCGGGTGACGGTGGTTTCACCGAGATTAAAAGGCGCACCGCCACCGCCGATACGGCCCTTGACCATGACGAGGCCTGTTTCCGGGCCCCGCACGGTTTCCGTCTGCGGACTGGCATCCTGCCGGTTCCAGACCGTTTCAAGTTCCTGAACGGTGGCGCGGGCAAGAAGCGCCGCCACCCGTTTCCTTTCGCCGTGTATATTCGCAGCTTCGTTATTCATCGCTTGACCTCTAATGTCTATTGATATAGACAACTATACAATATAAGCTACAATTAACGTCCGTGAATGACAAGCGTGTGACATGAGCCCTGCAGCAGCGATGAAAAGAAAGAACGGCGTGGCGCTCTGGCGGCAGATTGCCGACCGGATCAGAGGCGAGATTGCGGCTGGCGATCACGACGAAACCGGCATGTTGCCGCCGGAGATGACGCTGGCCGAAAAATTCGGCGTGAACCGCCATACCGTCCGAAGTGCCATTGCCGCGCTGGCAAGCGAAGGCATTCTCGAGCCGATGCAGGGACGCGGCACGATGATCGCCCGCAAGGAGCGTCTGAGCTTTCCGATTTCGCTGCGCACGCGATTTACGGCAGGCATCGGCGATCAGGTGAAGGAGATGGAGGCGCTGCTTCTTTCCCACACGACCGAGCCGGCAAGTGCCGATCTGGCAGCACGGCTGCAATTGTCGGCCGGTGCGCCGCTCGTTCGTCTGGAGACCCTGCGCAAGGCGGACACCCGTCCTGTGTCCCGTTCGACCACATGGTTCCCGGCGGATCGTTTTGCCGGAATAGGTGAGGCCTATCAGAAAAGCGGCTCGATCACGGCCGCTTTCAAGATGCTTGGCGTGGCGGACTACGTGCGCATTTCCACTGTCATTTCTGCTGTCCACGCGGATACGCAGGATCTGGCCGATCTCGAGCTATCGCCCGGGGCCATCCTGCTTGTCACCCAGGCATTAAATGCAGACATGGATGGCGTGCCGGTGCAATATGCCGTCAGCCGCTTCTCGGCCGATACGGTCGAATTCACGGTCGAAAATTAAGCGGGAGGCTTACTCCGCCTGTGACAGACCCAGCACATTCAGCATCGAATAGAAGCCCGGCTTCTTGTCGAACGCCCAGACGGCTGCCGTGATCGCGCCGCGTGCGAAGATGGAGCGGTCGCCGGCATAATGGGAAAGCTCGACGCGTTCGCCTTCGCCGGCGAAGATCACTGAATGTTCGCCGATCACCGAGCCACCACGCAGCGTGGCAAAACCGATGGTGCCGGTCTCACGCGCGCCCGTATGGCCGTCGCGCACGCGCACGGATGAGGCGGTGAGATCGACCTTGCGGCCGGCGGCGGCCGCTTCGCCCAGCAGCAGCGCCGTGCCCGAGGGCGCGTCCACCTTGTGCTTGTGGTGCATTTCCAGAATTTCGATATCCCAGTTCTGCGCATCCAGCGCCTGCGCGGCCTGTTGTGTGAGAACGCTGAGCAGGTTGACGCCGAGGCTCATATTGCCTGACTTGACGATGCGGGCATGGCGCGACGCCGCCTTGAATTTTTCTTCGTCTTCCGGTGAGCAGCCGGTCGTGCCGATGACGTGCACGATGCGAGCCTGTGCGGCAAGCCCGGCAAAGGTGACGCTGGTTGCCGGCGCGGTGAAGTCGATCACCCCTTCCGCATGCAGAAAGGCCTGCAGCGGATCGCTGGTGATTTCAACGCCAATGGGGCCGAGACCGGCAATTTCACCGGCATCGCGGCCGACAAATGCCGAACCCTCGCGCGCCACCGCGGCATGCAGCTGGACACCCGGCGTCTGGTGAATGAGGCGGATCAGCGCCTGTCCCATGCGGCCCGCCGCGCCGACCACCACCAGTTTCATACCGCTGCTGCCCATGCTGTCACTCACTTCTCATGTCGGGCGGATCGGAACCCGCCGGTATCGGATGTTTGATGTTTGCTGCCGCGACGTTAAAGACCGTCCGCCCGCTTCGCAAGCATCACATTTAAAGGGCCGGCCGTTCGAAAGCGGTCAGGCTCTCCAGCGCCGGCCGTCCAGCGCCAGACCGAAATCGGAAGGGGTTCTGGAATAAGTGGCGAGGCCGGAAAGCGCTGCCTGGGGATGGGTGACGACGAAGGTCGGAATGGTCCGCATCAGCGCACTGTGCGGCGCCTTGTCCTCGAACGCGGCCCGGAATTCCGGGCTCTTCAGCGCCGGAATGATCTTCTGCGAAATGCCGCCGGCCAGATAAACGCCGCCCTTGGCCATGAAGATCAGCGCAAGGTCACCCGCCACGCGGCCGAGATAGGTGCTGAACAGCGAGAGCGTTTCTTTCGCCTGCGGGTTCTGGCCGGAAAGCCCGTGTGAGGTGATATCGGCCGGATCGGAGAAGACGGCGTCAATGCCGTCAGCCTTGCAAACGGCGCGGTAAAGATTGACCAGTCCACGTCCGCACAGGATCTGCTCACCTGCAACGCGGCCTTCGATGGTTTCAATATGCGGGAAAACCGCATAGTCGCGCGCGCTTCTCGGGCCGATATCGATGTGGCCACCTTCGCCAGGCACCGGGAACCACATATGGCGGGCATAGACCAGCCCGGCGACGCCGAGCCCCGTGCCCGGTCCAAGGACGACGCGCGATGCAAGCACGTCTTTTTTGCCGGAACCGATGGCCTCGCGATTATCGTCGTCAAGAGCCGCAATCGCCAGAGCCTGCGCCTCGAAATCGTTGATGACGATGACATCCTTCAGGCCCAAATTGGCAATCATACCCTTTGGCTTGACGACCCAGTGGCAATTGGTGAGTGGAATTTCGTCGCCTTCGATGGGGCCGGCAATTGCAAGAATGGTCGAGACCGGCTGGAGCGAGGTCTTGTCCAGAACCGCCTGCTGGATGGCGTCATCGATCGTCGGATATTCCGCCGTCTTCACCGTGGTGAGGTGCACAGGTTCCGCAAAGGAATCGATCAGAATGGAAAAGCGGGCATTTGTGCCGCCGATGTCGCCAAGAAGGATGGGGAAGGACAGATATTCGGTATCGGACGTCTTCGGCATTGCCTGTTCCATATTGGTGGGTCAGTCGGCGAGGTGGAAGTCGATCAGGTTTTCTGCGGTGGCGCGGTTGAGCGCCATGGGAATGTCGTAAACCGTGGCAAGACGCGTCAGCGCCTTCACGTCCACATCATGCGGCATGGCCGTCAGCGGGTCGGTGAAGAAGATCAGCATGTCAACTTCGCCGGTGGCGATCATCGCGCCGATCTGCTGGTCGCCGCCGAGCGGACCGCTTTTAAGGCGAATGACATCAAGCCCCGGGCAGGCTTCCTGCACGCGCCCGCCGGTGGTGCCGGTGGCGACGATCTTGAACTTGGCAAGCGTCTTCTGGTGATGACGGGCAAAAGCCGCCATATCGTCCTTTTTCTCGTCGTGCGCGATGAGCGCGATACAGCGTTGCCCTTCCATGATCCCAGCCTGTCCTCAAAGAATTAAATCGATTTGAAGCCTTCTATAACAGCTTGCCGCCATTTGAAAAGGGAAGCTGTTGAATGCCTCATTTCTGTTTCAGTTCAATGTCGGACGCTGGGCGGGAAGCGGAATATCCGACGGCGGCTGCATGGCGGGCGCGGCCTGAATGACCTGTTCCACGCTTTGCTGGCGTGCGGCCGGGGCCTGAGACGGTGCCGGCGAATAGGCCTGGGCGGCAAGACCCTCGGGATTGGCGGAAGGGGCGGCGGCCACGGCGGCGCAAGCCGAGGGCAGGTCGGAGACCATGACCGGGCGCGGTTTCACCGGCTTGGCATTGGGGTCCTTCTTCGGCGGCGCCCATGGTTCCTTGCTGAACCACCAGGCAAGCGACTTGTCGCAGCCATCGCCTTTGCCGACGGAGGCCTGCGGTTTGCAATTGGGAGCGCCGGGCGGGCATTCGAGACGGATGTGAAAATGCTCGTCATGGCCATAGATCGGCCTGATCTTGCCCATGAAGGTGCGGTCGCCAGTCCATGTCTGGCAGAGCTTCTGTTTGATGGCCGGGTTGACGAAGACACGCTCCACCTGCGGGTAACTTGCCGCCATCATCACCAGGCGGGCATTCAGCGGCGACCATTTGCGGTCATCCACCGTCAGGAACTTGCTCTTGTCCAGCATCGAGATGAAAGGCACCGTTTCGCGCTGTTCCACGGTCAGCCGGGGGGTGGGCATGGGCCGCCACCACACATCGACATCGAGGCCGATCTGGTGCGAGGCATGGCCGGTCAGCATCGGGCCGCCGCGCGGCTGGGAAATATCGCCGAGCAGCAATCCCGGCCAGCCGATCTTCTGGGCGTCCTGCGAAAATTGCTCAAGGAAGGAAATCAGCTGCGGCTGGCCCCAGCGCCGGTTGCGCGACAGGCGCATGGCCTGCCAGCCGGGACCGTCCGTCGGCATGGCGATGGCGCCGGACTGGCAACCCTTGGCATAGGAGCCGATCGGCTGTGAGCCTGTGGCGGAAGGTAGGGCCATGTGGCCAAACACTTCTTTCGCGGGCCTGTCTTCAGCCGATGCGGTCTCGATTTGCAATTGCAGCGCCGAGACGACCGACATCGCCAGCATGGCCGCCTTGAAAACTCTTGTTGATCCCGCCGTCATATAGCCTGCCCGTCCGATCAGGTGATTCTCTTCCCCCAAGAGTAAACTGGAACGGGATTTTGTTGAAACCATGTTTCGCCTGGTCCTCGCAAAGCGGGGATAAAGACGCTGATAAAGAGCTTGTGAGGCAGCGCATCTGTTTTTTGCCAATCTTTCTTTTATGCTCTCTCCAGCAAGCACAAAAACAGGGACATTCCCCGATGATATTGGCACCACTGAAATCCCGTATCCTTATCGCTCTTACGGCATCTGCCCTGCTGATACCGGCGGCGGCTTCCGCCCAGTCAGCGGATGTCTGGCGAAAGGGGATTTCGACGGTCGGGGAGCTGAAACATCCTGATGGTTTCGACCATTTCGACTATGTGAATACCAAGGCGCCGAAGGGCGGCACATTGCGCCTGTCGACATCAGGCACTTTCGATACGCTCAACCCGCTGCTCGCCAAGGGCGAAAGGGCGACGGGCCTTTCACTGGTTTACGATACGCTGATGAAGTCGACGGAAGAGGAGCTTTCGGCCTCCTATGGTTTGCTGGCCGAGGGCGTGAGTTATCCCGACGATATTGCGAAGGCGACGTTCCGGCTGCGGCAGGACGCCAAATGGGCCGATGGCAAGCCGGTGACGCCGGAGGATGTCGTCTTCAGCTTCGAAAAAGCGAAGGATCTGAGCCCACAACTCTCGACCTATTATACCCACGTCACCAAAGCGGAAGTGAGCGGCGAAAGAGACATCACCTTCACCTTCGATGAAAAGAACAATCGCGAATTGCCGCAGATCGTCGGGCAATTGCTGATTGTTCCCAAGCACTGGTGGGAAGGCACCGGCCCGGACGGCAAACCGCGCGACATATCGCGCGGCACCCTGGAGCCGGTCATGGGCTCCGGCCCCTACAAGATCGCAGCCGTCTCTCCCGGCTCGTCCGTCACCTATGAGCGCCGTGACGACTACTGGGGCAAGGACGTCAATGTGAATGTGGGGATGAACAATTTCAAAACCATCGCCTACACTTTCTTTGCCGATCAGGACGTAGAATTCCAGGCCTTCAAGTCCGGCACCATCGATTTCCGGCAGGAAGCTTCCTCCAGCCGCTGGGTCACGGGTTATGATTTTCCGGCCGTGAAGGAAGGCCGCGTTAAGAAAGAGGAGTTGCCGAATATCTATCGCTCCGTCGGCATCATGCAGGCTTTCGTGCCGAACATGCGGCGCGAGAAGTTCCAGAACCCCAACCTGCGCAAGGCACTGAACTACGCGTTCGATTTCGAAGAGCTGAACCGCACGCTGGCTTACGGTCAGTTCCAGCGCATCAACAGCTTCTTCATGGGCAGCGAACTTGCCTCCTCCGGCCTGCCGACCGGCCGTGAGCTGGAAATTCTTCAGGAGCTGAAAGATCAGGTCCCGCCGGGAGTCTTCACGACGGAATATCGCAACCCGGTGGCCGGTGATCCCACCAAGCAGCGCGATAATCTGCGCGAAGCGGTGAAGCTGATGAAGGAGGCCGGTTACGAGCTGCGCGGCAACCGCATGGTCAATGCGGCAACCGGCCAGCAGCTGGATATGGAGTTTCTGATCGATTCCTCCGGTATGGAAAGAACCATTCTTCCCTATGTCCAGAACCTGAAGAAGATCGGCATCAACGCCACCATCCGCACCGTCGACGCCTCACAATATACCAACCGTACCCGCAGCTTCGATTTCGACGTCACGATCAAGCTCTGGGCGACGTCGGCCAATCCCGGAAACGAGCAGGCGGATTTCTGGGGTTCGGCAGCAGCCGACCGGCAGGGTTCCAACAACGTCGCCGGCATCAAGAACCCGGCCGTTGATGCATTGGTCCGGAAGGTCATATTTGCGCCCAACCGGGATGAACAGGTGGCCGCCGCCCGCGCGCTCGACCGGGTGCTTCTGGCAAACAGCTATGTCATTCCGCAATTTTACCGTGGCGAGATGTTCATCGCCTACTGGAACACCCTCGTCCGCCCTGAAAACCTGCCCGAATATGGCGTCGGTTTTCCGGACGCGTGGTGGTCCAGCCAGGCCGGGAACTGAGGCTGGCCTTGCTTTCGCGGCGAAGGCTTGATTCACATAGGGCGAGACGAATCGCTTGGAGCGTACGCAAGGCGCTTTCACGAAAGGACCGGGTTTGACTGAAACGAAAACCGCTGGCGTAACGGCCGGGAGCAGAGGCTGATGGGCGCCTATATCCTCAGACGTCTGGCACTGATGATCCCGACGATCGTCGGCATCATGGGCATTTCGTTTCTCGTCATCCAGTTCGCGCCGGGCGGGCCGGTGGAACAGGTCGTGGCGCAGCTGACCGGGCAAGGGGATAGCGCCTCCGACCGGCTCTCGGGCGGCGGCGATCTTATGGGTCAGTCCGGTGGTTTCGATGAAAGCGGCTCGAAATATCGCGGCGCCCAGGGTCTTGATCCGGAGCTGATCAAGAAGCTCGAAAAACAGTTCGGCTTCGACAAGCCGCCGCTCACCCGTTTTCTTGAAATGATGTGGAATTACATCCGCTTCGATTTCGGCGACAGCTTCTTCCGCAACTCGTCGGTGATCGATCTCATCATCGACAAGCTGCCGGTCTCGGCGTCGCTCGGCTTCTGGATCCTGATCATTTCCTACATCATCTCCATTCCGCTCGGCATCAAGAAGGCCGTGTCGGATGGTTCGACCTTCGATGTCTGGACATCGGGCATCATCATCATCGGTTATGCGGTGCCGAGCTTCCTCTTCGGCATCCTGCTCATCGTTCTTTTTGCCGGCGGGTCGTTCTTCGACTGGTTTCCGCTGCGCGGTCTGGTCTCTGATAATTTTGACCAGTTGAACTGGTGGCAGAAGATTATCGACTATTTCTGGCACCTAACGTTGCCATTGATCGCGCTCTCCCTTTCGGCCTTCGCGACGACGACGCTTCTGACCAAGAATTCCTTCATCGACGAGATCAAGAAGCAATATGTCGTCACCGCCCGCGCCAAGGGCCTTACCGAACGCAGGGTTCTCTATGGCCATGTCTTCCGCAACGCGATGCTGATCGTGATCGCCGGTTTTCCGGGCGCCTTCATCTCGGCCTTCTTCACCGGCTCGCTGCTGATCGAGAATATCTTCTCGCTGGATGGTCTCGGTCGTCTCGGTTATCTCTCGGTCGTCAACCGTGATTATCCGATCGTCTTCGGCACGCTCTTCATCTTCTCGCTGATGGGCCTCGTCGTCGGCCTCCTGTCCGACCTGATCTACACGTGGATCGATCCGCGCATCGATTTCGAGCGGAGGGACGTGTGATGACGCTTGCCCATCCCGCCGGAACCGAAACGCTGGTAAAGCCGAAGCGCCCGTGGTTTTCGCCGACGACCAAGCGCCGCTGGCAGAATTTCAAGGCGAACCGCCGCGGATACTGGTCCTTCTGGCTGTTCCTGATCCTGTTTTTCCTCAGCCTGATGGCGGAATTCATCGCCAATGACAAACCCATTCTCGCCTCCTACAAGGGCGAGCTTCTGGTGCCGGTCATGGTAGATTATCCGGAGGAGAAATTCGGCGGCTTCCTGGCCCAGACCGATTACAAGTCCTCCTTCATTCAGGACGAGATCAACGCCAATGGCTGGATGATCTGGCCGCCGATCCGTTATTCCTATCAGACGGTGAATTCCAATATTCCGCATTCGGCACCCACGGCACCCTTCTGGCTGATGGATGAAAAGGAGCGCTGCTCGGCCTACCCGCAAGGCAACGCCGATCCCGGCTGCACGCTTGGCAATCTCAACTGGCTCGGAACCGACAATCAGGCGCGTGATGTTACGGCACGAATGATCTACGGCTTTCGCATCTCCGTGCTGTTTGGCCTGACGCTGACCATCGCCTCGGCCCTCGTCGGCGTCACGGCCGGCGCCATTCAGGGTTATTTCGGCGGCTGGACGGACCTGCTTCTCCAGCGTTTCATAGAAATCTGGTCGTCCATGCCGGTGCTTTACATCCTGCTGATCATCGCGGCCATCCTGCCGCCGGGCTTCTTCGTGCTGCTTGGCATCATGCTGCTGTTTTCATGGGTCGGCTTCGTTGGCATTGTCCGTGCCGAATTCCTGCGGGCCAGAAATTTCGAATATGTCCGTGCTGCCCGGGCACTCGGGGTCGGCAACTGGACGATCATGTTCCGCCATCTTCTGCCCAACGCCATGGTGGCGACGCTGACCTTCCTGCCCTTTATCCTTTCGGGTTCGATCACCACGCTCACTTCGCTCGATTTCCTCGGCTTCGGCATGCCGCCGGGATCACCGTCTCTGGGCGAGATGATCGCGCAGGGCAAGAACAACCTTCAGGCGCCCTGGCTCGGCCTCACCGCCTTCTTCACCATGTCCATCATGCTCTCGCTGTTGATCTTCGTGGGTGAAGCGGTGCGCGACGCCTTCGATCCACGCAAGACGTTCCGGTGATCGCCATGACGGAAACAAATATCCAGCCGCTTCTCTCCGTCCGTGATCTCTCCGTCGCCTTCCATCAGGGTGGCGCGACCAGCGTCGCTGTCGACCACGTTTCCTTCGACCTGATGCCGGGCGAGGTCGTCGCCCTTGTCGGGGAATCCGGTTCCGGCAAATCGGTGACGGCGAATTCCATCTTGAAATTGCTGCCCTATCCGGCGGCGAGCCACCCGTCGGGCAAAATCCTGTTCGACGGCAAGGACATGCTGACCCTGCCGGAACGGGCGCTGCGTGCCGTGCGTGGCAACGACGTCACCATGATCTTCCAGGAGCCGATGACCTCGCTCAACCCGCTCCACACCATCGAGCGGCAGATCGGCGAGATACTGGAACTGCATCAGGCCATCACCGGGGCAGAGGCGCGGGCGCGAACGCTGGAACTGTTATTACAGGTCGGCATCCGCGAGCCGGAAAAGCGGCTGAAGGCCTATCCGCACGAACTGTCGGGTGGCCAGCGGCAGCGTGTGATGATCGCCATGGCGCTAGCCAACCGGCCGAAACTGCTGATCGCCGACGAGCCGACCACTGCGCTCGACGTGACGGTGCAGGCGCAGATCCTGGAACTGCTCGGTGATCTGAAAACGCAGCACGGCATGTCCATGCTGTTCATCACCCACGATCTTGGCATCGTCCGCAAATTTGCCGACCGCGTCTGCGTCATGACCAAGGGCAAGATCGTCGAGACCGGCACGGTGGAGCAGGTATTTACCGATCCTCAGCACGCCTATACGCGCCATTTGCTGGCTGCCGAGCCGAAGGGCGAGCCGCCGCATTCCGATGCGAGCAAACCGGTGGTCATGCAGGGTGACGACATCAAGGTCTGGTTCCCGATCAAGGCGGGACTGATGCGCCGGGTGGTCGACCATGTGAAGGCGGTGGACGGTATCGATATTACCCTGCGTGCCGGCCAGACCGTGGGCGTGGTGGGCGAATCCGGCTCCGGCAAGACGACGCTTGGTCTCGCGCTCTCGCGGCTTATTGCCTCGCAGGGCCGCATCAGCTTCATCGGCCAGTCGATCGACAGCTATTCCTATGAGATGATGAAGCCGCTGAGGAACCGGCTGCAGGTGGTGTTTCAGGACCCCTATGGTTCGCTCAGCCCGCGCATGTCGGTGGGCGAAATCATTGCGGAGGGCCTGAAGGTACACGAGCGTTCTCTCTCCGCCGACGAGCGCGATACGCGTGTTGCGATCGCACTGGAAGAGGTGGGCCTCGATCCGGCGACCCGCTGGCGGTATCCGCATGAATTTTCCGGCGGCCAGCGTCAGCGCATTGCCATTGCCCGCGCCATGGTGCTTAAACCCCGTTTCGTCATGCTGGACGAGCCGACATCCGCACTCGACATGAGCGTGCAGGCGCAGGTGGTCGATCTGCTGCGCGATCTCCAGGCGAAGCATGAACTCGCCTACCTCTTCATCAGCCACGACCTGAAGGTGGTGAAGGCGCTCGCCAACGACCTGATCGTCATGCGCCACGGCAAGGTGGTGGAGAGCGGTCCGGCGGCAGAGATTTTCGCCAATCCGCAGCAGGACTATACCAAGGCGCTGCTGGCAGCCGCCTTCAACATCGAGGCGGTGAAAACGAAAGCGGTCAGCCAGTAAGACGCATCGCATTTTCCATTAAGGCAATGATTTTTCTGTTGCTTCGCGGAAAACGCCGACCCATGTTGCGGTAAGCGTGACTGGGAAACGGATTGATTGCGATGGCAGCGGATGTGGTCGTTTTGGGAGCGGGGATCATCGGGGTCTCCGTCGCTTTGCAACTGGCCCGAAGGGGCAAATCGGTGGTGCTGGTGGACCGGCGCGGGCCGGGCGAAGAGACCTCTTTCGGCAATGCCGGGCTGATCCAGAGAGAGGGCGTGGTACCTTATGGCTTCACGCACGACCTTGCGCTGCTGCTGCGCTATTCGCTGAACAACAGGATCGATGTCCGTTATCGGCTCTCGGCCCTGCCGAGGATTGCGCCTTTCCTCGGCCGTTACTGGTATAATTCCGCAACCTTGCGACATGCCGCGATTGCCCGCGCCTATACACCGTTGATCGAACATTCGGTCTCCGAGCACAGTATCCTGATCGACGAGGCGAAGGCTGGCGATCTGATCGTGAAAAACGGTTGGATGACGGCCTACAGGACCGCCGCAAGGCGGGACGCCGATTATGCCGTTGCCGAGGGTCTCCACCGCGACCACGGCATTTCCTACTCGAAACTCGATGCCGAGGAACTGGCTACGGCCGAACCGTATCTCAGCCGTGATTTCGTCGGCGGCTTGAAATGGAATGATCCCTGGTCAGTACGCGATCCGCACGCGCTGACGCTTGCCTATGTCAAACTGTTCGAAAGCCTTGGCGGAACCTTTGTCCGGGGTGATGCCTCCACCCTCAGCCAGACGGTTAGCGGCTGGACGGTGCGCACCGAGACAAGCGCTGTGGAGGCCGAACATGCCGTCGTGGCGCTTGGCCCCTGGGCGGACACGGTGACGGAAAGGCTGGGCTATCGCTTCCCGCTCGGCGTGAAGCGCGGTTACCACATGCATTATGCGCCGCAGGAAGGCACAAAGCTCAACAACTGGCTGATCGACGCGGAGCGCGGTTATTTCCTGGCGCCGATGCGAAAAGGCATCCGCCTGACGACCGGTGCGGAATTTGCCGAACGCGATGCGCCAAAATCCCCGGTACAGATCGAGCGGGCGGAACGGGTTGCCCGCACCGTCTTTCCCCTCGGCGGCAGGCTGGATGCGGAGCCGTGGATGGGTGCCAGGCCCTGCACGCCGGACATGATGCCGATCATCGGTAAGGCGCCGCGCCACAAGACCCTGTGGTTCGCCTTCGGCCATGCCCATCACGGTCTGACGCTTGGGCCGATCACCGGCCGTGTTCTGGCAGAAACCATGCTGGGAGAAGCGCCGGTTATCGCCATCAATGCCTATCGTCCGGAAAGGTTCAATCCCTGATAGCCGGAGCATCGGACCGAAAAGTGTAGTATGGTTTTCGGAAAATCCGATGCTCAAACAAAAACTTAGAGCGGCGGAACGATTCCGTTTTTATCTGCGCCGCACTAAATCCGCTGGCCTTCCTGTGACAGGCCACGTAACATGGTCCCATGCAAAGGGGAAAAGGGGCAAACGTCATCATGGTGGCGAGGTTTCTCATCTATCAGCAGCAGGACGACTTTCGTTAGCGAAACTCGCTGCGCATGAAACGAGATGGAAACGGCTTGCTGGTGCATGATGGATGATATTGAAAACGCAAAGAAATTTTTCGCCGATAACCCCGATATCGAAATTCTCGAAGCTTTTGTCATAGACGCGAACGGCGTTCCGCGCGGCAAATGGATTCCGCGCGAACGGGCAATCGACGTGCTTGAAAAGGGAATGGCGATCCCGCGATCCGTTTATGCGCTGGATATCTGGGGCAGGGATGTGCACGCCGCAGGTCTCGCCGAAGGCACGGGTGATCCGGACGGCTTTTGTTTCCCCGTTCCCGGCACGCTGTCGCGGGTGACATGGCTTGGCCGTCCGACGGCGCAGGTTCTGCTGGCGATGAAAAACCCGGATGGAACCGGCTTTTACGGGGATCCGCGCCATGTTCTGTCGCAGGTTCTGAACGCCTATAAAAAAGCTGGCCTCACGCCGGTCGTAGCCACCGAACTTGAATTTTACCTGATCGATCCCGTTCGCTCGGCGCTTGATCCGGTGCGCCCGCCGCATAGCCGTGAGGGGCGCTGGCACACCGGCCAGACGCAGGTTCTGTCGATTTCCGAATTGCAGGATTTCGAGGATGTCTTCCATGATATCGCGACAGCCTGCCGCGCCCAGGGCGTGCTTGCCGATACGACGCTGCGGGAGAATGGCCCCGGGCAATATGAGATCAACCTCAATCATGTGCCGGATGCCCTGCAGGCGGCCGATTTCGCAGTCTTCCTGAAACGTATCGTCAAGGGCGTGGCGCGGCGGCATGAACTTGACGCCACCTTCATGGCCAAGCCCTATGGGCTACAGGCCGGCAACGGCATGCATGTGCATTTTTCCGTTATCGACAAGGACGGCAGGAATATCTATGCCGGGGAAGACGGCCCTTCGGATGCGCTGATGCATTCGGTCGGCGGCCTGTTGGAAAATATGGGGGAGAGCATGGCGATCTTCGCACCCCATGCCAATTCCTATCGCCGCCTGACCCCCAGCGAACACGCTCCCACCTATGCCTCCTGGGGCATCGATAACCGCTCGGCGGCGGTGCGCGTGATCGTTGCCAGCAAGGCGGCGACACGTATCGAGCATCGGGTGGCCGGTGCCGATACCAATCCCTATCTGGTCCTCGCGATGATCCTCAGCGCCGCACTCGCGGGCATGAAGGAGAAGCGCCAGCCCGGCGGCGCGATCGCCGGCGACAGCCACGCGATCAATCACGAACCGCTTCCCACCAACTGGGATTACGCGTTGCAGCGCTTCACGCGTTCGAGTTTTGCCTATGCAACGCTTGGCCAGAAGTACCGCACGTTGTTTTCCGCCTGCAAACAGCAGGAGCTTTCCGAATTTTCCCTGCGTGTAACCGACGTCGAATATGACGCCTATATCAGGACGGTGTGAGATGGCTGAGGTAACGAATATTCCAAATCCCGGTCATACATCGTCGTGGTATGCTGCCTCCGCCAATGTGAAAACCGTGCGGCCCTCGCTGGAGGGGACGCTGGAAGCCGATGCCTGCATCATCGGTGGCGGTTTCACCGGCATTTCCGCCGCGCTGGAACTCAGTGAACGTGGTTATTCCGTCATCGTTCTGGAAGGCGTGCGGGTCGGCTTCGGCGCTTCGGGCCGCAATGGTGGCCAGATCGTCAATGGCTATAGCCGTGATCTCGAAACCATCGCCCGACGTTACGGCCACGAAAAGGCGGTGAAGCTCGGAGAAATGTCGCTGGAAGGCGGCGCGATCATCCGGGGTCGCGTCGCCAAATACGGCATCGACTGCGATCTCATCGATGGCGGTTTCTTCGCCGCCTTTACGCCGAAGCAGATCCGCGAAATGGAGGCTCACAAAGCCCATTGGGAAAAACACGGCCATGGCGGTCTCGAAATGGTCTCCAAGGCGGATGTCGGCCATTATGTGAAGACCGACCGTTATGCCGGCGGCATGATCGACCGCTTCGGTGGCCACATCCACCCCCTCAATCTGGTGCAGGGTGAGGCCGCGGCGGCCGAAAGCCTTGGAGCCCGTATATTCGAAAACTCCCGCGTCATCGCGGTGGAGCAGGGCGCCAATCCCATCGTGCGCACGGCGACGGGCAGCGTGAAGGCGAAATATGTTCTCGTCTGCGGCAATGCCTATCTCGGAACATTGCTGCCGGAAATCGGCGAGCGGATGATGCCGGTCTCAAGCCAGGTCATGGCGACGGAGCCGCTTGATGCCGACCTGATCGAGGCCCTTCTGCCTGCCAATTATTGCGTCGAGGATGCCAATTACATTCTCGATTATTACCGCCGCACGTCGGATAACCGCCTGCTTTATGGCGGCGGCATCGGTTATGGTGGCAGCGACCCGACCGACCTGACGGGTGTGATCCGGCCGAACATGCTGAAGACCTTTCCGCAACTGGAAAAGACCAGGATCGAATTCGCCTGGAGTGGTAACTTCGCGCTGACCCTGACGCGCATCCCGCATATGGGCAAGCTTTCGGATAATATCTACTTCTCACACGGCGACAGCGGCCATGGGGTGACGACCACCCATCTGCTCGGCAAGATATTGGGCGAGGCCGTTGCCGGCCACGCCGAACGTTTCGATATCTGGAGTTCGCTGCCGAACTACCCGTTCCCCGGCGGCAAGACGTTCCGCGTGCCGCTGACCGTGCTCGGCGCATGGTGGTACGGCTTGAGAGACAAGCTGGGGCTCTAGAACGTTACCGTCTTCAGGCCGGCAAGCGCGTTTGCGGTGATCTCTTCGGGTGTGGTGTCGATGCTGACGGTTACGACGCCCGGCTCGCCGGTCGGCACTTCCAGCGTGGCAAGCTGGGTCTGAAGCAGCGAGAGCGGCATGAAATGGCCCTTGCGTTCACCCATACGCCGGCTAAGCAGCTCCAGGCTGCCGTCCAGATAGATGAAAACGAGCGGACCACCGGTCGCTTCGCGAAGACGGTCGCGATAGATTTTCTTGAGTGCGGAGCAGGAAACCACGACACCCTTGCCTTCGCTACCCTTGCGCAGTTCCGCACCGATCAGGTCGAGCCACGGCCAGCGATCTTCGTCCGTCAGCGGAATGCCCTCGGACATCTTATCGACATTGGATTTCGGGTGAAGCTTGTCGCCCTCTATGAAGGCAACGCCCAGTTTCTCAGCTACTGCTTCCGCGACCGTGGACTTCCCAGAGCCGCTCACTCCCATCACGACAATTGCCTGTGTCACCCGAACCTCGAATGTTTCTGTTTCGACGGTCAGCCCCTACCATGTGCGGCGGGTGGCGGGAACCTTAAATTTGGGTGGCTCCGCATGTCAGTGCCCGGTTTTGCGGGCTGCGGACCTTTCCAGTGCGGAAAAGCCGGCGTGGATGAGGATCGCCAGTGCCGCGACGATCAAACCGCCCTGGAGAATGAAGGCGAGATTGTTGGATTGCAGGCCGGCGATGATCACTTCGCCGAGCGTGCGGGCGGCAACCGTCGAACCGATGGTGGCGGTGGAAAGGCTGATGACCGCCGAAAGCCGGATGCCGGCGAGAATGGCCGGAAGGGCAAGCGGCAGTTCCACTTTGACCAGCTGCTGCCAGCCGGTCATGCCGCTGCCTCTGGCGGCATCCATCACCGTGGCCGGTAGGGTGGTCAGCCCGGTCAGCGTATTTTCGAACACCGGCAGAAGCGCATAAAGAAACAGGGCGATGAGCGTGGGTTTTTCGCCAAAACCCATCATCGGCACGGCCAGTGCCAGCACCGCCACCGGCGGAAAGGTTTGGCCGATATTGACGATGCTGCGCGACAGCGGCAGGAAATCCGCCCCGAAAGACCGGGTGACGAGAACCGCAAGCGCCCCCGCCGTGAGCGTGGCCAGTCCGGTTGCGATGGCAACCGTGGTCAGATGCGAGAGCGTCAGGGAAAAGAGATTGGCCTGCGTGTAGATGGCTGGCGCATTGGCCTGCACGAGAGGGCGAAAGATCGGCGTGAAGATTTGCGGTGCGGCAAGAAAGATGATCAGCGCCAGCACCAGAAGGCCAAGAGAGAAAAAAGAAAAGGCGTTTTTCATGGGGCGCCAGTGGCACGCTGGAGGAGAACGTCACGTCGCACCAGGCCGATGGGTCGCCCATCGTCTTTTATGACAGGCAAGACATCGCAGCCCGCCCATAACATGGCCGAAAGGGCATCGCGCTGGCTGGTGCCTTCGGTGAGCGGCGTACCTTCCGCACTTCCCGGCTCCACGATGTCGGCGACGGAGAGAACCGAAAGCAGTTTGAGCGCGCGTTCGTTTTCGCCGATCATGGTGCGGACGAAATCCGTCGCCGGTTTCAGCACCAACTCCGTCGGCGGGCAATCCTGCACGATGCGGCCCTTGTCCATCACGGCAATGCGATCCGCCAGATGGAAAGCCTCGTCCATGTCGTGCGTGACGAGGACGATGGTGACGCCGAGCTTCTTCTGGATATCGAGAAGGTCGTTCTGGGCCTTGGCGCGGATCACCGGGTCCAGCGCGCCGAAGGGTTCGTCCATCAGGAGAATGTTCGGTTCTGCCGCCAGTGCGCGGGCTACGCCGACGCGCTGCTGCTGGCCGCCGGAAAGCTCGTGCGGAAAACGATCCGCATAAAGCCCGGGATCAAGCTGGAACAGATGCATGAGCGCGTCGATCTTGGCCTTTATGCGCTGGCGGTCCCAGCCGATCAGCTGCGGCACGGTCGCGATATTTTCCGCCACGGTTCGGTGCGGAAAAAGTCCATGGCCCTGAATGGCGTAGCCGATCTGACGGCGTAGTTTGAAACCCGGAATGGCGCTGACATCTTCGCCGTCGATGCGGATCGCACCGGAGGTCGGTTCCACCAGCCGGTTGATCATGCGCAGCAGGGTGGTTTTCCCCGATCCGGACGTGCCGACGATGACGGTCACGGTGCGCGGCGCAACGGTCAGTGATACCTGATCCACAACGGCCGTATCGCCATATCGTTTCGTGATGGTGTCGATCTCGATCATGGCTTCTGCCTTCCGCCTGCGCTGAAGAGATTGCTGTCTATGAGGGCGTCGAGTGTGATCGCGGCGGCAAAGCCAAGGAGAACGGTCGGGGCGGTGCCGAGCAGCACAAGATCCATGGCTGTCTGCCCGATGCCCTGAAACACGAAAACACCAAAACCGCCGCCGCCGATCAGGGCGGCGATTGTCGCGAGCCCGATATTTTGCACCAGCACGATGCGAATGCCGGTGAGAATGACCGGCATGGCGAGCGGAAATTCCACCCGCAGCAACCGCTGCACCGGTGTCATGCCAAGCCCGCGTGCCGCTTCCAGGACCGCCTGGGAAACGCCGGCAAGACCGACCACCGTGTTGGAAACGACCGGCAGCAGCGAATAGAGAAACAGCGCCACGAAGGCCGGCGCCATGCCGATGCCGGCAATGCCGATCCTCGCCGCGCCCGGCACGGTGGCTGCAATCCATCCGAGCGGGGCGATCAGAAGGCCGAACAGGGCGATGGAGGGAATGGTCTGGACGATGTTGAGACTGTTCAGAACGCCTGCCCGCAGCCGCTCGACCTTGTAACAGAGGATGCCCAGCGGAATACCCACGACGGTCGCGGCGATCAGCGACCCGATGGCGAGCTCCACATGCCGCACCGCCTCGGTCCAGAATATGTCGGCCCGGCCGGTATATTCCTTGATGATGGAGAGATCATTCCAGAGGCCGCTTGCCAGCAGGGCGGAAAGTGCGGCGGTCGCCAGCAGTAACAGCAAGATCCGGATGGCGGGTTTCGGCTCAAGACGTGCGATACAGTCCGTGGCGAGCAGAGCCAGCCCGGCAAAGAGCAACCAGAAACCGCTCGACGGCGAGACGCGGGCAAAACTGTTTCCTTCCGGCGTGAGAAATGAGGCCGCCTGTCCGACAAAAACCGAGAGCGCCGCTAGACCGCCCAGTGCGGCTGCAAGCTTCAGCCGCGCGGGAAAGCGGAAAAAGGCGATGAATGCCGCAAGAAGAATGATGGCCGCAAGGAGTGTCGCGGCCGGCGATGGTAGGGCCTCGAAGATTGTTCGTGTTTCCCCCTGAACAATCCGGTTGGCGCGAAACGTCATGAAGGGCGATGCAAAAAGCGCATAAAGAAGCAGGCACGAAATCAGCCCGCCCACCTTGTCAGGCCATTTCGTCAAATCCTGCTCCCCTGTACCCTGGGTTGGGATCGGATGATGAGACTGCTTCCGTTCTCATCCCTCCTCTTCCAGCGCCATGAGCCACTACTTGACGAAACCGTTCTTTGCCAGGAAGTCCAGCGCCACGGTCTTCGCCTGCTCGCCGCCTACCTGCACGCGGGCATTCAGATCCTGTAGGGTCGCAAGATCAAGCTTTTCGAACACGGGTTTCAGCAGTTCCTCGATATTGGGGTGCTTTTTCAGAACCTCTTCGCGAATGATCGGCGCGGGCTGATAGACCGGCTGCACATGCTTGTCGTCTTCCAGAACCACAAGACCGGAAGGGGCAATGCCGCCATCCGTGCCATAGACCATGGCGGCATTGGCATTGTTCGTCTGGTTGGCGGCAGCGGCAATCGTGGCCGCTGTGTCACCACCGGAAAGCGTGATCAGCTGATCCGGCTTCATGGTGAAACCATAGGTCGTCTGAAAGGCGGGCAGGGCGGCGGCGGAATTGACGAATTCGGAGGAGGCGGCAAGAACCACCGCGCCGCCATCGGTAACATATTTGCCGAAGTCGGAAAGCGTCTTCAGATTGTTCTCGTCGGCGACATCCTTGCGCAGCGCAATCGCCCAGGTGTTGTTGGCCGGAGATGGCGTCAGCCAGACGATCTTGTTGGCATCGTAGTCGAGCGTTTTTGCCTCTTCATACCCCTTGGTGGCGTCCTTCCAGAGCGGATCATCCGCCTTGGAGAAAAAGAAGGCGGCATTGCCGGTGTATTCCGGATAGATGTCTATCTCACCTGCGGTGATTGCTTTTCGGACGACCGGGGTTGCGCCGAGCTGGATGCGATCCGTCGTCTCGATCTTGTTCTGGTTCAGGACAGCGAGGATGATGTTGCCGAGAACACCGCCCTCCGTGTCGATCTTCGACGACACCACCACCTGCGCCTGAGCGATGGAAACAGAAAAGGCAAGCGCAAGTCCGGCGCCTGTCAACGTCATCAAGCGGTTCATGAATAGTCCTCCGGTGGGTCAGCCTGCCGAACAGGCGAAAGATCGCCGCCGCAATTGCGGCGGAGTATCAACGGCCGGGAGGAAAAAAGGTTGCACGCCGTCCGAATTTTCGCGTCGAGGGTCCGGTTGGCACCGAGAGCCAGCGCTCGTCAGGCGTCGCCGTCCCGCTTGCGGGCATCCTTACCCATGACGAGCGGCATGAGAACGGACAGGAAGAGAAGCCGGATGACGTGATGTGAGCCGACATAGGCGGTATCGGCATGCATCATCACCGCCATGGCCGCCATGGTTTCAAGACCACCCGGCGCATAGGCGATCATGACCGCATTAAGCGGCACGCCGGTCACGCGGGAAATCAGCCAGGCAATGCTGCCGGCAATCACCATCACGGCAATGGTGACGACGAGGCCGGCCAGAAAGCCCTTGCGGACCTCCATCAGCGAGACATTCGAAAAGCGCGTGCCGATAAGGCAGCCGATCAGCACATAGACCGGCAGGCTGAGCCATGTGGGCACGCCACCTTCAGTAAGGCCGGTAATATGCGTGCCGATGGAGATCGCAACACCACCGAGCAGCAGGGCGGCGGGGAATTTCCAGCGCAGGAAAAGCCACCCGGTCAGAAGCGAGGCAGCGATGGTGAGCACCAGCGTAAAAAGGCCCATTGGCGGGTTTGTGATCAAGGGTTCCGTGCTGACCAGATCGAAATATTCGACGATCAGCGGCACGGAAAGCGTCAGCGCCAGCACGCGCACGCTTTGAACGATGCTGACGGTAGCAAGGTCGCTTTTCGTCTCGGCGCCGAGGCTGATGATGTAGCTGAGATGGCCGGGGGAAGCGCCGAGCATCGCCGTTGTCCGGTCGTAACCGAAACCGTAATGCAGGATCCAGTAAGCGACATAGAGCATGATCACGACGGCGACGAGGACGACGGCGAAGCTCAATGGCCATGTCTTGGCGGCATCGATGACCGAGGGCGTTACGCTCGTTCCCATGGAAATGCCGACGACAACGAAACAGGCATTGCGGATGAAGGCGGGAACGCCAAGCCTTATGCCGGCCAATCCCGTGATCGTCACGGCAAGTGCCGGCCCGGAAAGAAACGGCGCTGGAATATTGATGAGGCTGGCAAGCAGTGCACCCATGCTGCCGACAAGCGCGGTAAGCGCAAATGTGTGGAATTCAGGCTTGATGATCATTGCGACGCTGATTGGTTGCTTGAAAAAGCTCGCGACCAAATGCGCCGCTTCGTCTCGCGGCGTCAACCTTGAGGGCTGAAAATATTACATTTCATGAGCATTTCATAAAAAAAGCCCGTGACCTGTGGCACGGGCTCTGGATGTCGCCGTTTGGGCAACGAAAAGGTCAGGCAGCCGGAAGTGCGGCAACCTTCGGCATTTCCGTATCGAGCCCAAGCAGGAAGTTGATCTGCGGGCGCGCCTTGACGAGATCATCGATCGAATATTCCGTCAGCACGTCGAAGAAGGCATTCAGCGCCTTGCGCAGCGCTGAATTCAGGCCGCAGCTGTCCACGAGCGGACATTCAACAGCGCCGTCCTCAAAGCACTCAGCCATGGCGAAGCTATCTTCCGTCACCCGCACGACGTCGAACAGGCTGATCTTGTCGGCAGGCTTGCCAAGGCGCACGCCGCCATTGCGGCCGCGCACGGTTTCGACGAGGCCCGCTTTGTTGAGCGGCTGCAGGATCTTGAACAGGAACAGCTCAGATACGCCATAGGCCCTGGCAATCTCTGGAATGCGGCTCAGCTTGCCTTCATTCGCAGCGCAATACATCAACATGCGAACGGCATAGTTGGTCTGTTTGGTCAAACGCATGCTGGTCTCCTAACTCTCAATGTGGAGTTATATAGTCTCTTTTTCAGTTTAGAACAATTCCAGAAACTGAAAAAACTGGCACCCACCCGATATTTCTCGAACCGCCTTGTTGACCGCCTCGATGTTTCATGAACAAACAAGTCAAGAATCGGAATGTAATGGAGGCATTCATAATGGCAAGCTTGAAATCATGCTTTTCCGCTGCCGTTTTTTCAGGGCTGACGATCCTTTCCTTCGCGCCCGCCGCTCTGGCAGAGGGGGAGGTTAACGTCTATTCCTATCGCCAACCTGAACTGATCCAGCCGCTGCTCGATGCCTTCACCAAGGAAACCGGGATAGAGACGAACGTCCTGTTTCTCGACAAGGGTCTGGTGGAACGTATTCAGGCAGAGGGCGTCAATTCACCTGCGGATGTGCTGCTGACGGTCGATATCGCCCGTCTCGTCGAGGCGAAAGAGGGCAAGGTCACGCAGCCGGTTCTGGGTGATCCCGTCATCGAAAAGGATATTCCCGCCAACCTGCGTGATCCCGAGGGTGAGTGGTTTGGTCTCACGACTCGCGGCCGGGTTGTCTATGCTTCGAAGGAGCGGGTGACCCAGAAGGACATCACCTATGAGGAGCTTGCTGATCCAAAATGGAAGGGCAAGATATGCATTCGCGATGGCCAGCATTCCTATAATATTGCGCTGATCGCCTCGATGATCGCCCATCACGGCGTCGATTATACCCGCACATGGCTGACGGGCCTGAAGAATAATCTCGCCCGCAAGCCTGATGGAACCGACCGCAGCCAGGCGAAATCGATCTTTTCCGGCGAATGCGATATCGCGCTCGGCAATACCTATTATGTCGGCCTGATGCTGACCAATGATCGCGAGCCGGAAGAAAAGGAATGGGCGGGTTCGGTGCGGGTGATCTTCCCCAATGCCGGTGATCGTGGCACCCATGTGAATATTTCCGGTATGGCGCTGACGAAATATGCGCCCAACAAGGACAATGCGCTGAAGCTGATGGAATTCCTCGCCTCGCGTGAAGCACAGGAAATCTACGCCAAGCAGGTTTTCGAATATCCGGTGCTGCCGGGTGCGGAGCCTTCCGACGTGGTGAAGGGTTTCGGCCCCATCCATCCGGACAAACTGCCGCTGACGGATATTGCCGCCCATCGCAAACAGGCTTCGGAGCTGGTGGACGAAGTGGGTTTTAATGACGGCCCGACCAACTGAAGGTCACGCTACTCTCAGTCACTCTTCTGAGTGCCAGCAAAAAAGCCCCGCTGCAACAACAGCGGGGCTTTTTGTTCTCTTGCCGGCTGTCCGGCTTATTTCATCGTCGGCATGACGAATTCAGCTCCGGACTTGATGCCCGACGGCCAGCGCGAGGTGATCGTCTTGGTCTTCGTCCAGAACTTGATCGAATCCGTGCCGTGCTGGTTGAGATCGCCGAAGCTCGAAGCCTTCCATCCGCCGAAGGAGTGATAGGCGAGCGGAACCGGGATCGGAACGTTGACGCCGATCATGCCGATATTGACGCGGCTTGCGAAGTCGCGGGCGGCATCGCCGTCACGGGTGTAAATCGCAACGCCGTTGCCGTATTCGTGCTTCATAGGCAGTTCCAGCGCGTCTTCGTAGTTCTTGGCGCGGACGACGGACAGAACCGGTCCGAAGATTTCCGTCTTGTAGATGTCCATGTCAGGGGTGACGTGGTCGAACAGGCAACCGCCGACAAAATAACCGTCTTCATAACCCTGCAGTTTGAAGTCGCGGCCATCGACCAAGAGCTTCGCACCCTGCGCGACACCGCTGTCGATCAGGCCCTTGACGCGCGTCTGCGCTTCCTTGGTGACGAGCGGACCCATATCGGCCTTGTCGTCGGTATAGGGGCCGATTCTCAGGCTTTCGATCTGCGGGATGAGCTTTTCGACGAGACGGTTTGCCGTCTCCTCACCAACCGGAACCGCAACGGAAACGGCCATGCAGCGTTCGCCGGCCGAACCGTAACCTGCACCCATCAACGCATTCACTGCCTGGTCGAGATCGGCATCCGGCATGATGATCATGTGGTTCTTCGCGCCGCCGAAGCATTGCGCGCGCTTGCCGTTCATGGCTGCGGTGCCATAAACATAGCGTGCGATCGGCGTCGAGCCGACGAAGGAGACTGCGCCGATGTCGGGATCGGTGAGGATGGCGTCGACCGCGCCCTTGTCGCCATTGACGACGTTCAGGATGCCGGCCGGAAKACCGGCTTCGATCATCAGTTCGGCAAGGCGGATCGGCAGCGACGGGTCGCGCTCGGAAGGCTTGAGGATGAAGGCGTTGCCGCAGGCGATTGCCGGGGCGAACATCCACATCGGGATCATGCCGGGGAAGTTGAACGGGGTGATGCCCGCGCCGATGCCGACCGGCTGGCGGATCGAATACATGTCGATGGCAGGGCCAGCACCTTCGGTGAACTCACCCTTCTGCAGATGTGGAATGCCGCAAACGAATTCGCAGACTTCAAGACCGCGAATGATATCGCCCTTGGAATCTTCGACGGTCTTGCCGTGTTCGCTGGAAAGCAGCACCGCCAGCTCGTTGATGTCGCGGTTCAGAAGTTCGACGAACTTAAAGAAAACGCGGGCGCGGCGCTGCGGGTTGGTCGCGGCCCATTTCGGCTGCGCCGCCTTGGCGCTTTCCACGGCGGCGCGCAGCTCGGCGTCGCTGGCAAGCGCAACGGTTGCCTGCACTTCGCCCGTGGCGGGGTTATAGACATTCGATGTGCGGCCGCTGGTGCCCGGCACATGCTTGCCGTTAATGAAATGACCGATTTCCTTCATGGGTTTTCCTCCAGAATATGATGGCGCAGCATTACCTTTCGATTTGCACAAATCAATCGCCTGAAATAAGCATCCATTGTGCAAAAATAGACATAAGGAGGGTGCCGTGAACTGGGATGATGTGCGTTTGTTCCTCAGCGTCGCGCGAAGCGGCCAGTTTCTTTCGGCGGCCAGAAAGCTCGGTGTGAACCATGCCACCCTCAGCCGGCGAATTTCCGCGCTGGAGGCGGCCATCGGCACGCAGCTTTTCCTGCGAAGCACCAATGGCTGCGAGCTGACCGAGGAGGGCCAGAGCCTTCTTGCCGGGGCCGAGCGCATGGAAACCGAAATGCTGAATGCCCAGGCCAATCTCGGCCGTGTCGATACGGCGGTGGCGGGAACGGTGCGCATCGGCGCGCCGGATGGTCTTGGTGTGTCCTTCCTCGCGCCAAGGCTTGGCCGGTTGACGGCCCGTTATCCCGACCTGAAAATCCAGCTCGTGCCGGTGCCGCGATCCTTCTCCCTGTCGCAGCGCGAGGCCGATATCGCCATCACCATCGAGCGGCCGGAACAGGGCAGGCTGATGTTTTCGAAGCTCACCGATTATTCACTGGGCCTCTATGCCTCGGCGGGTTATCTGGCCGACTACGGCACGCCGGCGGATGTCGATGCGCTGAAACGCCACCGGCGCATCGGATATGTGGAGGACCTGATCTTTTCGCCCTCGCTCAATTATACCGGTGAGATCATGCGCGACTGGGACGCCGCCTTCGAAATCTCCAGCGCCACCGGCCAGACAGAGGCGGTACGGTCGGGGGCGGGGATCGGCATCCTGCACAATTACATCGCCGGGCAATATTCCGAACTGAGGCGGATCATGCCGCATCTCGGTATCAGCCGCTCCTATTGGACGGCTTATCATGAATCCGCCCGCCAGCTGGTCCGTGTCCGCACGGTCGTCGATTTTCTCCAGGAACTGGTCGCGGAAGAGCGACGAATCTTCATCTGACATCCGGCCGCCGATCCATTAGTACTATTAATTGCCGGTGACGGGTCGTTCCGGGCTTGACAAAGGGCTGCTGGCTGGACGACCAATGCAGCCATTGGGAGAAATCGGAATCTGACATGTCGACTATGATAAAAAAGCTTTCGCCGACCGGTCTCGGCGTGGCCGTCATGCTGCTTGGAATGCTGCTCTTTGCATTGAATGACGCCATGGGCAAATGGCTGGTCGCAACCTATAGCCAGGGTCAGGTCATTCTCATCCGAAGTGCGGCAGCGCTTGTCATTCTGGTTCCCATCGTCTGGAGAGCCGGCCTTTCCGGCCTCGTGAACATCGAGCGGCCCGGCCTTCAGGTGGCGCGCGTGTTCTTCTCCACGGCCGAGCTTTTCTGTTTCTATTTCGCCGTGGCCGCCCTGCCGCTGGCGGACGTCATGACCTATTGGCTCGCGGCTCCGATCTATGTGGCGGCGCTCTCGCCATTTCTGCTCGGGGAAAAGGTCGGCTGGAGGCGCTGGACGGCCATTGCCATCGGTTTTGTCGGCGTTCTCATCGCGCTCAAACCCAGCTCGGCAAGCCTCACCTCCGCAGCGCTCTTTTCCATCCTCGGCAGCGCCGCCTTCGCCTTCATGATGTTGTCCGGCCGTCAGCTGCGCAATACGCCCGATACTGTGCTGGCCTTCTGGCAGATCATCGGCGCAGGGCTTGCGGGCATCGTCGCAGTGTTCATGACCCCATCCGGCTGGCTGCCGGTTCAGTCCAGCTTCGATCTGGCGTTTCTCGGCCTGCTCGGCGTGGTGGCGATGACGGCACATGTGCTGGTCAACCGTGCGCTCAAACTTGCCGATGCTGCTACTGTCGCGCCGCTGCAATATACGTTGCTGCTCTGGGCGGTCATCTTCGGCTGGCTGTTCTTCGGCGATGTGCCGCAGACCAGTATCGTTGTCGGTGCGGGCCTGATTGTGCTTTCCGGCCTTTATATCTTCTTTCGAGAAAATTCACTCAAACGACGCCGCGAAACCGCTGAAGGACTGGCTGCGGAGCAGGTTTGATCTTTCTTGTTCGTCGTGGTCACAATCACGGGACTTGACGACGGCGTGTTCTTCAGGAAGTAAGAAGGGGCCCTGCGATGATTTGTCTCGCAAGGGCAGAGGAAACAAAGGTGCCGGGCCCCTCTGGCGAGAGTTTTACGGCGCTCTCGCGATGTCGGTACCGCCTGCAAAAATTTGGCCGGCGGATTAAAAACTATGAAAAACCTGAATGTGCTTCGCGCGCGTGCTTTCTGCGTGCGGCCTGACGCCCCGCGTCGGTCCGTGAATGTCCTCGTTATCGGAGGCGACCGGACATGAGCTCTGCCCAGAAAACCACGCTTTCCTACTTCAAGTGGGCTTTTATCGTCACCGTTCTCGGCTTGATTCTCGGTGGCTATCTCGGTTGGGAAATGACCGGAACGGTCGGCGGCACGGCGACGATCTTCTTCATCTGCGTCGTCCTCGCGGTGCTGGAAATCTCGCTCTCCTTCGACAACGCCATCGTCAATGCCAACAAGCTGAAGGACATGACACCGGTCTGGCAGCACCGCTTCCTGACCTGGGGTATCCTGATTGCCGTTTTCGGCATGCGTATCGTCTTCCCGCTGCTCATCGTCGTCGTTGCGGCCAATGTCGGCCCCTGGACGGCGCTCGTCATGGCGGCCACGCAGCCGGAACGTTATGCTGAAATCATGCAGGACGCCCATTTGCCGATTGCGGCTTTCGGCGGCACCTTCCTGATGATGGTCGGTCTCAATTTCTTCTTCGACCATGAAAAGGACGTGCATTGGGTGCGCTGGATCGAGGAAAAGGCGGCGATCTATTCTTCCGTCAAGGGCATCGAGATCGCCTTCGTGCTGATCATCATGCTGATCTTTTCCCGTATCATCGGCGCAAGCGACAATCCGGAGCTTGGTCCGGTTGCGGCCAACACCTTCTTCCATTCGGCGATCTGGGGTCTTTTGACCTTCCTCCTGGTGGAAGTTGTCGGCGGCATTCTCGATCGCAGCCAGGAAATGCTGGAAGGCGCTGCAAAGGGCGGTTTCGGTGCGTTCCTCTACCTCGAAGTGCTGGATGCCAGCTTCTCCTTCGATGGTGTGATCGGTGCTTTCGCGCTGACGCAGAACCTCTTCATCATCGCCATCGGTCTTGGCATCGGCGCCATGTATGTGCGCTCGATGACCATCATGCTGGTCGAAAAGGGAACGCTGGCCGAATATCGTTATCTGGAGCACGGCGCCTTTTATGCGATCCTGATCCTGTCGGTCATCATGTATGTGCAGACCATGGTGCATATACCGGAGGTCATCACCGGCCTTGGCGGCGCGGGCCTGATCGGCATCTCGCTCTGGTCGTCGATCCGCTATAACCGGCAGCAAAATGCCGATGCGGTCGAAGCCGCACGCGGCGCGGAAATCTGATCCGCGATCATCCTTGCCTTCCGCCGTGCCGGCGGAAGGCAGTTTTTAAGCATTACGTCACCCGTTGCCTGTTTTTATTGCTATTTGCTCTTTGTGGAAAATTTGGCCATAGAGCCGGACATATACTCCAAGTACCTGCTTTTGCTTGTATTTGTGCGGCGCAACAAAACTGGCACGCTTCCTGCATCTCATCTTGCAAGTCCAGAGGGGACGTGAAAACCCGAAAACGGGTCGATAAATACCGCCGTGCCGCGCGATCTTCCGGATCTGCGCCGCACGGCGGTTTCGTTTATGCGGGTTGGTTCTTGAGTTTTCCCCTCCGTTGAATGAAAACAGTGGAACAACGACTGGAAGGGTCACTGGCTTGCCTGCACAATTGTCGCCCACGGAGGCCTTGGGGCTCTGGCACCGTGTATCCACGGCGCAGGTCATTGACGATCAGCCGGATTTGACCTTGCGTCAGACGGCCATCCTGCTGCAGATTTATCTCGTGCCACCGCCGCATACCGTTCGGGGCCTCGCCGCCATGCTGGGGGTCACCAAACCGGTCATCACCCGTGCACTCGACAGTCTCGGTGCGCTGGGATTGGTCGACCGGGTGCGGGATGAACGGGACAGGCGCAATGTTGTGATAAAACGTACCGTCGCCGGTGCGCTTTATCTGGAAAAATTCGGCGATCTGATTATTGATCAGGCACGCAAGATTTAATTTCTGGAAGTGAAAACCATGATGCTCGACCGCCGCCTGAATGTCTTCCGCCCAGATCTCGCCGATGCGAAACTGCAGGGCGTGGTGCAGGCCGAACGTTTCGTCAGCGGTTCGCCCGCGCAGGTCACCGCACCGGTCATTGGCCTGCGGCCTACCCCCGATCTCGCCACAGGCATAGACACAGAACTTCTCTGCGGCGAAACAGTGCGCGTTTTCGACCGGGCGAATGGCTGGGCCTGGGTGCAGGCGGATGTGGATGGTTATGCTGGTTATGTGCCGGAAACGGCTATCGGCGATGTTGTCGCCGCCACGCATCAGATCATCGCGCCGCGCACGTTCCTCTATCCCTCGGCCGAGTTGCGCAAGCCTCCGGTCGCGGCGCTGTCCATGGGCAGCCTGATCCGCATTGTCGGTGAGGCGGAGACGCGCGGCACCCGCTACCTGATGACAGAAAAGGGCGAAGGCATCATCGCCGCCCATTGCCGGACCGTCGATGCTTCGCTTGAAGAAGATTATGTGGCGGTGGCTCTGCGATTTATCGAAACCCCCTATCTCTGGGGCGGCCGCTCCGGCTTCGGTATCGATTGTTCCGGCCTCGTGCAGCTTTCCATGGCGATGACTGGTCGACGGGTTCTGCGCGACACGGATATGCAGGTGAAGTCGCTCGGCGTGGAAATCGAGCGTGATGAATTGCGCCGCGGCGATCTCGTCTTCTGGAAGGGCCATGTCGGCCTCATGGAAAACGAGGAAACGTTGTTGCATGCCAATGGCCATACGATGAATGTCGCGCGCGAAAATCTCGATGCGGCGATCGAGCGCATCGGCTGGCTTTATGAAAAGCCGACGGCTTTCCGCCGTCTGGAAGGCTGAGACGGCGGCTTTCACGAAATTGTGCCTGCCCGGCCCTTTGTGCGAAAGCCACTGACGGCCTACATCCATTGGATGATGGTACGGGACCGGCATCGATGAAGACAAGAACGGCAACACGACTGGCAGTGATCCTCACGGCGGCTTTGCTGAGCGCCTCGGCGCAGGCGCAGACCGTTTTCCAGAATGGTTTTGCTCCTGCCCCGGATGCCTACGCGAACCTGCCCGGCGTCAAGGACCCGCGCACGCTGCAGCCAAAGGTCCGTTACAATTGCCATAGCGAACTCGGCAGGACGGGATATTCCCGAGGTTCCTACAGGAATGTTTTCGGCAGCCGTGGACTTCCGGTTCAGGGTTACCGCTGTACCGACGAAAACGGCATTTCCAGTTTCGGCGGCAGAAATCCGGTTTCCAAGGACTGGTATCCCGGCATCAATCCGGTTGACCCGACCTTCTGAAGCGGCGTGACTTCGGCCCCGAACCAAAACGGCAATGCGGCTCTCTCGGAAAATCGATGCGCAGGCGGGCACCAGAGGCATTTGCCCGGCCAGCGCTCTGGACTTGTTGTCGCTTTTTCAGATAAATCTTCCGCGTGACAGGTTGAAACCTGCCGGGGTGCGGAGTGAGATCGGCTGTTTTTTGACCTTTAGCCGATATTGGGGAATGCAAGTATGACGAAGACCGATATTGCCACCCGTGTCCATAATCATACCTGGAAGCTAGACCCGATTGTCCGCAGCCTGATCGATACGGATTTCTACAAGCTGTTGATGTTGCAGATGATCTGGAAACTTTATCCGGAAGTCGATGCGACGTTTTCGCTGATCAACCGCACCAAGACGGTGCGGCTTGCGGAAGAAATCGACGAGATGGAGTTGCGCGAACAGCTCGATCATGCGCGCACCCTACGTCTCTCCAAGAAGGAAAATATCTGGCTTGCGGGTAACACGTTTTACGGCCGCTCGCAGATTTTCGAACCGGAATTCCTCTCCTGGCTTTCGAGTTATCAATTGCCGGAATACGAACTTTTCAAGCGCGACGGGCAATATGAGCTGAACTTCCATGGCCGCTGGATGGATACGACGCTCTGGGAGATCCCGGCGCTGGCGATCATCAATGAATTGCGTTCACGCAGCGCCATGCGCTCGCTCGGTTATTTCACGCTTGATGTGCTTTATGCCCGCGCCAAGGCCAAGATGTGGGAGAAGGTCGAGCGGTTGCGGGAACTGCCGGGCCTGCGCATCTCCGATTTCGGCACCCGCCGCCGCCACAGCTTCCTTTGGCAGCGCTGGTGCGTCGAGGCGCTGAAGGAAGGCATCGGTCCAGCCTTTACCGGTACGAGCAACGTGCTCCTCGCCATGGATTCCGATCTCGAAGCCGTGGGCACCAACGCGCATGAACTGCCGATGGTGGTTGCGGCGCTGGCGCAGACCAATGAGGAGCTGGCCGCCGCGCCCTATCAGGTTCTGAAGGACTGGAACCGGCTTTATGGCGGCAACCTGCTGATCGTGCTGCCGGACGCCTTCGGCACGGCAGCGTTCCTGCGCAATGCGCCGGAATGGGTGGCGGACTGGACGGGTTTCCGTCCGGACAGCGCGCCGCCGATCGAAGGCGGGGAAAAGATCATCGAGTGGTGGCAGAAGATGGGCCGCGACCCGCGCAAGAAGATGCTGATCTTCTCTGATGGTCTCGATGTCGACGCCATCATCGACACCTACAGGCATTTCGAGGGTCGGGTGCGCATGAGCTTCGGCTGGGGCACCAATCTGACCAATGATTTTGCCGGCTGTGCGCCGAAAACCATTGCCAGCCTCAAGCCGATCTCCATCGTCTGCAAGGTCAGCGACGCCAATGGCCGTCCGGCGGTGAAGCTCTCGGATAATCCGCAAAAAGCCACCGGCGATCCGGCCGAAGTGGAGCGTTACCTGAAGTTCTTCGGCGAGGAAGACCACAAGGAACAGAAGGTTCTTGTTTAAGGCAACCGGGCGCTCCGGTTGAGGAAGCGCCCGTCGAATCCTGATTAGGCCGATTATTTCGCGAATTGATGTGCGATGTAATGGAAGAGCGCGCGGATACCCTGCGCTTCCCCGCCGATCGATGAATGGTGACGCTCGCTGAGCGACCAGCCGTAAATATCGAAATGCGCCCAGCGCTTGGTATTGGTGACGAAGCGCTTCAGGAACAGGGCAGCGGTGATAGATCCGCCCATGCCGCCAGACGGCGCATTGGTGATATCGGCTGCCCTTGAGCGGATATCCTTGTCATATCCCATATAGAGCGGCATGCGCCACAGCGGGTCATCCGTATCGATGCTGGCTTCCGCGATATCATGGGCCAGATCCTCGTCATCGGTGTAGAAGGGCGGCAGATCGGGACCCAGCGCCACGCGTGCGGCACCCGTCAGCGTCGCCATGTCGATCATCAGGTCCGGCGCGTCCTCGTCGGCATAGGCCAGCGTATCGGCCAGAACGAGACGGCCCTCCGCATCGGTATTGTCGATCTGTACCGTCAACCCCTTGCGGCTCCTATAGATATCGCCGGGACGGAAGGCATTGGCGGAGATGGAGTTTTCGACCGCCGGCACGAGAACGCGCAGATCGACCGGCAGCTTGGCATCCATGATCATCAGCGCAAGGCCGAGAACATTGGCGGCGCCACCCATATCCTTCTTCATCAGCGCCATGGACGCGGCGGGCTTGATATCGAGACCGCCGGTATCGAAGCAGACCCCCTTGCCGACGAGAGTGAGGCGCGGATTGCCCTTCTTGCCCCAGTTCATTTCCAGAAGGCGCGGTGCGCTTTCACTGGCGCGGCCAACGGCATGGATCAGCGGGAAGTTTTCTTTGAGCAGATCGTCGCCGGTCGTAACGTTCACCTTCGCCTTGTAATGGGCGGCAAGCGCACGAAAGGCAATCTCGAGCTCGTCCGGTCCCATGTCATTGGCCGGGACGTTGATGAGGTCGCGGGCAAGGAAGACACCTGCCAGAATGCGCTTGATCTCGCCGTCTTCGGCATCCTGCGGAATGAGAAGCTTTGCCCCGTTGGTCTTGGTGGTCTTGTATTTGTCGAAGCGATAGCTGCCGAGGCCGAAACCGAGCGCGAGGCGATTGGCCGTCAGGGGCGCGGTTTCGATGTGCCACTCACCCTCCGGCAGCTCACGGGCGAGTTTGCCGGTGATGAAGGGAATTTCGGAAGGATTGCCACCGAGGCCGAGAAGCACGCCGCCCAGCGATCCGTCAGCGGAAGGAACGAGCAGGACGGCGCCAGCTTCCGCCTTGAACCCCGCCTTTTTTGCCCAGTCCAGAGCGACCGGGTCTATGGCACCCTGTTCGATATGGGCTGGCGTGACGGCGAAAACCGGCAATGTGCTGCCTGCCTTCGAGCTGAAAGGGGTGGGGCGTTCGATGAACTGATAGGGCGCCATGGTATGCTTCCGTAAATATCGAGAATCGGTGCGATTAACGCTCTGTTAGGGTTAACAGATTATTGCTTAAGCGAAAGTTGCGTCATGTGAGTCTGTCGTGTGTCGGGCGCAAGATCGATCATTCTCGGGCGGGGGCGCTGCCATGACTGCATTTTCTTTGGCTAAGACAGGCCGGACAGGGTTGCTGCGGGGCACATGTCTCGCGGCGCTGGTTCTTGCGGTTTCAGGATGTGCGAGCACCAACAAGCCAGATCGCATGTCCACCGGCTCTATTCCCGCAGCCACGCGCTCCTACGACCATCTGAACATGGAGCAGCTTCGGCAGGCGGAAGAGGCTGCCGGCAAAACCTATGAACGCAACCCCAAGGACAAGTCCGCCGGTATGAATTACGCCAGCGTGCTGATGATGACCGGCAAGAATACGCAGGCGCTCGCCGTCATGCAGCAGATCGCCATCGCCAATCCAGCCGACCGTGATGTGCTTGCCGCCTATGGCAAGTCGCAGGCGGCCGCCGGCCAGCTGGAACAGGCGCTTTCGACCATCCAGCGGGCGCAGACGCCTGATCGTCCCGACTGGCGGCTCTACTCCGCCGAGGGCGCCGTGCTCGACCAGCTTGGCCGCTCGAACGAGGCACGTTCCAGATACCGGCAGGCGCTCGACCTCAAACCGAACGATCCGAGCGTGTTGTCCAATCTCGGCATGTCCTATGTCCTGTCGAGCGATCCGCGCACCGCCGAAACCTATCTGCAATCGGCGATCGCCCAGCCGGGCGCCGACAGCCGCGTCCGCCAGAACCTTGCGCTCGTGGTCGGTCTCCAGGGCCGCTTTGCCGAAGCCGAGCGCATCGCCGTTCAGGAACTTTCTCCGCAGCAGGCGCAGGCTAACTTGACCTATCTGCGTGCAATGCTGTCGCAGCAGAATTCTTGGCAGCAGCTGGCGAAAAAAGACAGCAAGCCGGCTGGCTGAGGTATTTTCAGAAACATTGGTGGTGTGGTCCGGCAGGCAAATCACTACTGCCCCCTGCGCGCAAATTTTCGGCGCGTTTCATGCCTCAGAACGAATCGGCCACCCGAATGCCAGCCGGCCCGAGAATGACGGCGATGAGGACCGGCAGGAAAAACACGATCATCGGCACGGTGAGTTTCGGCGGCAGTGCGGCGGCTTTTTTCTCCGCTTCATTCATCCGCTCGTCGCGGCCTTCCTGCGCGAGAACGCGCAGCGCCTGAGCCAGCGGCGTACCATATCGTTCCGCCTGGATAAGGGCCTGCACCACGCTTCTGACGCCGTCCAGCTGGGTGCGCATCCCAAAATTCTCAAGCGCCGTGCGCCTGTCCTGAAGGAATGAGAGTTCCGCTGTCGTCAGGATCATTTCCTCCGCCAGTTCAGGCGACTGCTCGCCCATCTCCTCGGCAACGCGGCGCATGGCTGCTTCCATGGAGACGCCGGACTCGATGCAGATCAGCATGAGATCAAGCGCATCCGGCCAGGCTCGCTTGATGGAGGCCTGCCGCTTGGTCATGCGGTTCGAAACGTAGATATTGGGAGCGTAAAAGCCGACATAGCCAAAAAGAAGCACCGCCATCAGCTGAACGATAAAGGTCTGATTGGCGAGGTTTCCAAGAACGAAGACCCAGGTGAACGCCACCGCGAGAAAAACGAATGGCAATACGAACCGGGCGGCAAGAAATGTATTGAGCGCATTTTGCGACCGAAAACCGGCCGCGCGCAGCTTGTTCATCGTGTTCTTGTCGACAAGGGCTTCCTGAAGATTGAATTTCTCCACGATGCGCCGCGCGGATTTGTTGTTGTTGCCACGCAGGGAGGACCTGCTCTCTCTGGTCACGGTCGCCAGTCGCTCGCGCTCGCGGCTGCGGATGAGTTCCCGTTCCGACGAGACGGCTTTCATGCGCTTGGCGAGATCTTTCCGCTCCAGGAAAGGCATGATCAGCGTATAGAGGGTCGCGAAAACCGCCAGCGTGACGAGAATGGCGATGATCGTTTGCGGATCCGTCAGGCGGGAAAGCAGATTTCCTGTCATGGTTGCCCCCTCAAATATCGAAATTGATCATTTGGCGCATGATGAAAATTCCGATGAGCATCCATATTCCGGATGCTCCCAGAATAATGTGTCCGCGCAGATCGGTGAAAAGCACCGTGAGATAGTCGGGCGAGGTGAAATATACCAGCATCATCACGATGAAGGGCAATGCGCCGATAATCACGGCGGATGCTTTCGCCTCCATGGACAGGGCGTTCACCTTGGCGCGCATTTTTCTGCGGTCACGCAATACCTTGGAAAGGTTGGACAATGCTTCCGAAAGATTGCCGCCTGCCTGTGCCTGGATATTGATGACGATACTGAAGAAACTCACTTCGAAAAGTGGCATGGTCAGCATCATGCGCTCGATCCCCTGCGGGATGCCGATACCGACCTGCTGTGCGTCGACGACCCGCTGGAATTCCGATTTCACCGGTTCCTGACCATCCGATGCGATCAGTCGCACGGCATCGTTCAGCGGCAATCCGGATTTGATCGACCGGCACATGACGTCCAGCGCATTGGGAAATTCCTCAAGGAATTTTTTCTGCCGGCGCTTGAGAAGAAATGCCAGCACCCAGCGTGGCATGCCCAAAGCCGCGACCGCTCCGATGAGCAGGGCGAAGATTAACGACAGACCATAAAGAAGTGCGACGAGAACGGCTAAAACCGAAGCGCCGGCACTCAGGACATGAAACCGCCGAACGGAAATTGCCAGTCCGGCCTGCACCAGCTTGTCGCGCAGGCTGACATTCTTTGCTTTCTTCGCCTTCTCGGTCTGTTTCTTTTCCATTTCCCGCAGGTTGTCCTGCATGGATTTGCGGCGTTTGCTGAGTTCCTGGACGCGATCCCGCGCAGCCTTGATATTTGTGTGATCCGTCTCGGCGGCCTGGACCCGCTTGAAGCGGCTGGTGGTCTTTTTCTCGACCTCTATCTGCTGGAAGAGAAAAGCATAGGCGAGCGCTCCTGCCGAGATGGCGACAAGTACGGCCAATAACACTATTGTCGGGTCCATGGCAGTCGCTTTCCTTAGGATGTCTTTTCCATCTCATCGAGCGCGGCCGCCAGACGCTTCTCTTCACCGTAATAGCGTGCACGATCCCAGAAATTGGGCTTGCTGATGCCGGTCGATACGTGCCTGCCGATCAGCCTGCCCTGTGCGTCCTCGCCTTCGATTTCGTATCGCATCAGATCCTGGGTAACGATGACGTCACCTTCCATGCCGATCACTTCGGTGATCTGCGTTATCCGGCGGGAACCGTCGCGCAGGCGCGCGGCCTGGATGACGACATCGATCGAGCCCGAGATGATTTCGCGCACGGTCTTGGCCGGCAGCGTGAACCCGCCCATGGCGATCATCGATTCGATACGGCTGAGGCATTCACGCGGCGTATTGGCGTGCAGCGTTCCCATTGAACCATCGTGGCCGGTATTCATGGCCTGCAAAAGGTCAAAAACTTCCGGTCCGCGCACTTCGCCGACGATGATGCGTTCGGGCCGCATGCGAAGGCAGTTCCTGACGAGATCGCGCATGGTGATCTCGCCTTCGCCTTCGATATTCGGCGGCCGTGTTTCGAGCCTCACCACATGCGGCTGCTGAAGTTGCAGTTCGGCGGTGTCCTCGCAGGTGATGATGCGTTCATCCCTGTCGATGAAGCTCGTCAGGCAATTGAGAAGCGTGGTCTTGCCGGAGCCGGTGCCGCCCGAGATGACGACATTGCAGCGCACGCGGCCGATGATCTTGAGCAATGTCGCGCCTTCGGGCGTGATCGCTCCGAAACGCACGAGCTGGTCGAGAGTCAGCTTGTCCCTCTTGAATTTTCGGATCGTCAGCGCCGGGCCGTCGATGGCGAGCGGCGGCGCGATGACGTTGACGCGCGATCCATCCGGCAGGCGGGCGTCACATATGGGGCTCGATTCATCCACACGTCGACCGACCTGGCTGACGATGCGCTGGCAGATGGAAAGCAGCTGGTTATTGTCGCGAAAGCGAATGTCGGATTCGATGGTCTTGCCGCCGACTTCGATGAAAGTCTGGCCGGAACCGTTGACCATGATATCGGCAATGTCGTCGCGGGCGAGAAGCGGCTCCAGCGGTCCGTAACCCAGGACGTCGTTACAGATGTCTTCGAGCAGTTCTTCCTGCTCGGCAATCGACATGGCGAAATTCTTGATCGTGATGATATCGTTGACGATATCACGAATTTCCTCGCGCGCGCTTTCCGCATCGAGCTTGGCGAGTTGTGAAAGGTCGATCGTATCGATGAGTGCGGAAAATACCTGGCTTTTTGTATTGTAATAATCTTCCGTGCGGGCTCGTTTTTTCTGCACCGGCTGTGCCGTCGCCGCCTGCCGTGTTGCGGGCGATTGGCCCGGCTCAAGGGTGTCGATCGCGAGAGGGCGCGGCTCGGGCGCCGTCGCCACCTGCATTGGAACAGGTGCGGCAAGATCCGGCTTCGTGCTTCTGGCTGGGCCTTCAGACCCGCGTTTTCCGAACATCGGCGTTTCCGTCTAAAGGCGCAGAGGGAAGCCCTACTTGCGCTTGAGAATGCTTTTCAATTTGTCCAGACCACCGCGTCGGCTTTTGCGCAGTACGGTGCGGCCCGTAATGGTATGGGCGATTTGCGAGAAGGTTTCCGCGGTCTGGGATTTTTCATCCATCTCGCTGATCATGCGTCCGCTATTGGCGGCGTTTCCGAACAGCTGCGCGTCGAACGGAATGATGGCAATCGGCTCGATTTCCAGCGGCTCGAGGAAATCCGCGGGGGCGATTTCCGGACGTTTCGGCATGCCGACCTGGTTGAGAATGAGATGCGGCGGCTTGTCGTTGGGTCTCAGTTTAACCAGCGCGTCGAAGAGGTTCTTTGTATTGCGCAGATTTGCGAGATCGGGAACCGCGGTAATGACCACCTCGTCGGCTTCCGCAAGGACAGCCCGCGTCCAGTCGGACCATTGGTGGGGAAGATCCAGAACCGCGACCGGTGCGCTGCGCTGCAGAACTTCCAGGATCGGCAGAAATGCCTGACGGTCGAGATCGTAGGTTCTGTCGAGAAGAGATGGCGCCGCCAGAAGCGACAGATGGTCGGAACATTTCGTCAGAAGGCGGTCGAGGAACACCTCATCCAGCCGCTCCGGTGAAAAGACCGCTTCAGCCATGCCCTGGGCGGGATCCTGATCGAAATCGATATTGGCCGTTCCATAGGCAAGATCCATATCCGCCAGAATGGTCTCGGTGGAAAAGAGGTTGGAAATACCGAAGGCGCAATTATGCGCCACGGTCGAGGAACCCACTCCACCCTTGGCGCCGATGAAGGCGATGTTGCGGCCCAGCGGCTCCGCTTCCGGATCGACGAAGATCGCTGCGATCGAGGCCAGCAGATCGGCCATATTGACGGGCGCGACGAGATATTCGGAAATGCCGTTGCGAATGAGATCGCGATAAAGCGAGATGTCGTTGTGCCGGCCGACGATGATGACACGGGTGGAGGGGTCACAAACCGCTGCGAGGGGAGTGAGATCGTCCAGTAGCGAGGCGGGGACACTTGCCGTTTCGAGAATGATGAGATTGGGCGTGGGCGATGCGGCAAACATCGTGGCTGCCGCATTGATATCACCCTTGGTCACGCGCAGCGTAACCTTGCTCATGCGCCGATCACCGGACAAGGCGTCCATGACACCCTGCATGTTGTCGCTGACGCAGAAGGCGTGAACGGAAATGCGGGGCAGGGGCCGCAGGTGGTCCATATCCGAAGCGCGCACCGGCTGCTCGGGTTCGTCACCGCCGTTTGGTTTGATATCGTATTCTACAGCGCTCATCGTCTTTCCTGCCGTGACAAATGTGAAAACCGCATCAATCTGTCGCCGATGTCGAAGGCTTGCCGCGATAGTTTTCGATGACGACCGCTCGGCGCTCGGCATCGATCGGGCTCATGCCACGTGGACCGACCAGATCCATGGGATTGGCAATCTGCGCCGCGAGATTGCTCTGGGAAGCGCATCCGAAATTGTACCAGTTCTTGTTTGCGAAGGTATTATCCGAAAGGTCCTCGGGCCACTGGCCGCATTGGCCGGTCATGGCGGTAACCGCGACATAGCTCAGGCGGATGGGGGCGGAATCGCCATTTGGAGAAGCGGCATAGCGCGTCTCCATGATCTTGCCCGGCGCTACACCCGCACCGGAAAGCGTCGTGCGGATCTGTTTCGCCATTCGTGACGCGGCCGCCGAATTGGCCGATCCCGACGGTGTCTGAATATTGATGATACCGGTCGACATCGACGCATAATTCTGGGCAAAACCACGGACATTGTCCGCCATGGCCGTGGTCAACCGGCTGTCGCTGGCCGAAACCGGAATATCCAGTGAATGTTCTGCTTCCGACAGGGTAATCGGATGGCGTGTGCGATAATCGTCGGGAATGGCGTTGGTGGTCATCGGATCGCGTGCACAGCCCTGCAACAGGCCGGCGGCGAGCGCGGCAACGGCGACGAGACCGGCCCTTCTTCCGGACACATGAAGGGGAAGGGAGGAAGAAGTTTCCTGCATGACGTTTCCTGCCCGGATCGGGCGCGCTGTGAAGAGGGGATTTCGTGCACGTATCGTCATTTGTAGATGAACCCCACTGATCCCTGATAGGGAGCGGCCTGAACCTGGTCCTTGCGGCCATAGACCTTGTTGACGCGGTTCATGAAATACATGGCGGCATCGTTTTCCGGGTTGAAGTTGTCATCCGGCCGGGCGATCTGGTTGCGGGCAACGGGGCGCACCAGATAGGGCGTTGCGATGATGACCAGTTCCGTCTCATTGCGCAGAAAGTCCTTGCTGCGGAAGAGCGTGCCGAAGATCGGGATTTTCGAGATGCCGGGGAGCCCGGACATGGCCTGTCGGACATTGTCCTGAACGAGACCCGCAATCACGATCGATCCGCCGGAGGGAAGCTCGACCGTCGTGGAGGTTTCGCGCTTGCGCACCGACATGTAGGTCGAGCCCGGAATCGTGCGGCCCGCATTGCCGGTCACAACGTTGCCTTCATAGGTCGGCTCGGACACATTGGTTTCAATTTTAAGACTGATACGGCCGGGCGAAAGCACCACCGGCTTGAAGTTCAATGTGATGCCGTAATCGACGGTATTGGTTGTACGCGTAATCGTCGGCCGTCCGGTACTCGCGTCGATGTCGACTTCCTGTTCGGCAGGCAAGCGGAAATCTCCACCGACGTAGAATTTGGCCTGCTCCCCGGATATGGCGGTCAGACTTGGCTCGGCGAGAGTGCGTACCACGCCCGCCTGTTCCATCGCATTGAGATATGTTGCAAAACTCAGCGACCCGGAACCGATTGCTCCGCTGGCAATTCGCGAAGCGCCGCTGATGGCATTGCCAAGATTGGACGGATTTGCGAATTCGAAACCATTGCCGCTTGTCGAACTGCTGATCGAGCCGTTGAAGCCGAGCTGCTTCAGAACCTGCCGGCTTACTTCGGCGACGGTGACCTTCAGCGTTACCTGATCTTCACCTTCGATCGTCAGCATGTTGACGATTTGCGATACCTGCCGTCGCTCGGCAAAAATCGCCGCATCACCGCCATTGTCGCCACCAGTCAGCGATATATTGCGGGTGGTGGCCTCACCACCCTTCAGGAAGGCTTCGGCGAGCTGCACGGCGCGCGCGGAGTCCTGCGGTGTGCGCACGGATCCCGTAAGAACGATGTTGTCCGAAACGATTTCCACCTTGATGTCCGAGTCGGGAATAAAGCGGCGGATATTGGTCTCGAGCCCCGAGATGTCGCGCTCCACTTCCAGGTCGAGGCTGACGATTTCCCGGCCGCCTTCACCAAAAATGAAGATGTTGGTCTGTCCCACCGTTTTCCCAAAGAGGTAGATGCGTTTCGACGTCCGGGTCACAGCGTCGGCAAGGCTCGGATCGGCAACAAGAATGTCATGGGCGTCTTCCGGCAGGTCGATGACCAGCGCCTTGTTCAAGCCCAGTTTCAGACGTTTGCGAATGCCTGTGCCGCTTTCGGTGATCCGCACGATGCTTGCGCTTTGCGCCATTGCTTCGGTGATACGCAGAAACGCTGGCGAGTACTGGCCCGGGATCCCTGAAAAAGCCATGCAGAATGCTAATCCGCCCGCCATGGATGAACGCAGGTGTTGTTTGAGACGTTTTGCCATGAGCCCTCCGGTCATTGCGATGCTCCCTGGCCGCTCTTCACAATTGAGCCGGATTTGATCACCTGAATTTCCGGCTGGCCGGACCCGCCATTGAGAAGATAACCAGCCGAAAGCGTGTCGTTTTCCTGGGCGTCGGCGACCGAGCGCAAAGCCAGCGTGAGGCGATCCGCCATTTGTTGCGCCACGGTTATGATCTTGGCCTGTTCGGGTGTCAGTTCCAGTGTGGCGGTTGCGCCAACCACGGCCGACACACCGTCTTCGCCCTCCTTGATCTGCTGGTCGATCGCCAGAACGCGGACGTTGTTCAGAACATTTTCGGTCAGAAAATTACCGTTGTCGCCCTTGCGAACCATGATCACATCGACCCGGTCGTTCGGCAGCACGAAACCGCCCGCGCCGGTGGAAACGGAAATTTCCGTGGCGACGGCGCGTTTGCCGGCGGGCAAAAGCGAAGACATGATGCGTGTGCTGGAATCGACCACTTTTTCCGGGCGGATCGGTTCGCCTTCAAAGAGGGGCAGGCGCACGACCGCGCCCGTGAGTTCGGTGATGGCGTCAGGGCTTTTCGTTTCGGTTATGAAGCTGTCGACGACATTGCCCTGCGGCCATGGCGCCCAGCGCACCGAGCTATCGTTCAGTCGGCTGCCGACGGGCAGGTTAACCGAAGAAACGAGAACATTGACCGTCGGCTCTTTCTGGACGATCGTTTCCGCTTTTTCGATGACCTGCTTCGTGCCGGAAATCTGCATGGCGACGATACCGGCAAGACCGGCGGCCACCAAAGCAACGGATAGAATAACGATACGCGACGGTTTCATGCTCGATCCTTGGGGGAATCAGATTCTTCTCCCGTCAGGATGGCGCGTGATTGGTATAATTATGGTTAATATTGTTCTTTGAATTGTGGTTAACGGTTCGTGAAACTAGGCGACTGAAATAATCACCTAGTAAAGGCTTGCGATTGCTGCCTTCACGAGAGGGCTTTCCCCGTAGGTCAAGAGCCCTGCCGCGGCGATGCCGATACCGTAGGGAATTTTCTGCGCAACCATCAGGGAATCGGGAATTGGGATGCCGAAGGCCATGATTTCCTGTGAGCGTGATCGCAAAACCAGGATGCCGACCGTCAATATGCCGCCGATCAGTGTCACGGCCATTAGAAATTCTACGAGAGAAATGTTGAAGCCGTACCACACCGCCGCTCCCGTCAGCAGCTTGGCGTCGCCGCCGCCCATGACATTTGCGGCGAAGAGCGCGAAACAACCGAGAAAGACGGCCAGACCGGCAGCCAAGCTCAGGCCAAAGGTCTGCAAGTCCATTCCCGTAAAGGGCGCGACGAAGGCGAAAGACAACAAAAGCACGACGGCTATCACGTTAGGGATCGTCATGCTGAAAAGATCGTTCAAGGCAGCAAAACTGAGGCAGAGCGGAAGAATAAGAAAAATCGCTGCGACGATCATGATTAGCCTACCTTTGCCGGCCTGAATCCGGCGAACGCCAAAAAATGCAGGTGATGCCCACGTTTTGGGGTATCACCTGCATTATGTTTTTCAATAATCAGACGCCGCCGGTGGAAGCCTTGGAGTTCGTAAACGACGTGTTGATGAAGTTGAAGGTCTCCTTGAGCTTGCCGCCGAGCGCGGTCGTGCCGCCAATGATGGCTACGGAAACAAGCGCGGCAATCAGGCCATATTCAATCGCCGTGGCGCCGGATTCGTCTTTAAGGAAACGAGCAAAAATCTTGGTCATAGGGTCTCTCCTAACTCTGTGTTGGTTCAGCACGCCGACAACTGTTCTCCGTTGTTCGGTTGCGTTCAAATTACAGTCGAGCGATTTCCAAGCGCTTAAAAAAAACGATTAACTCAAAGTAAACGACAGGATGAGTTTCTCTTGGTAAATAAAAGAAAAAAGTATTCCGCTCATTTTTATATTTGCTGATAAACAAATATATTCCGGGGCCGGCAATTTCTCATTTCTGGAGAAGCATCGTCTTTGAAAGCCGCGAATGTTCAATTTTGATGCGGGACAACCGGAAGCGAAAAATACCACCACCTCAGGCATGGTTACCATCCGCGTTGCAGATTTCCGCCATTTAACGCTTCATTCACTAAAACCGCGCATTCTGTGGCGCAATAAAGTGCGGGTAGAGCAAGGGCCAAACGCGTGTCATCCGGAAAACTGGCGAAAATTGTGGTCGGCTTGTCCGTCTTTCTAGGGGCCGCGTCGCAGCCTGTTTTTGCCCAGGAAGATATATTGCGCGTTTCGATGAATCACGCCCGCGTCCTCCGTCTCGACCGGCCCGTAAGCAAGGTTATCGTCGGGAACTCCAAAGTTGCCGATGCCACGGTTGCCGATGCGACCACCATCGTTCTGACAGGTCGCAGTTTCGGCACCACCAACCTTGTGCTTCTTGATGCCGAAGGCAATCCGATCGTGGATGAACGCATTCTCGTCTCCATCGACGAGGGCAATACGGTTCGTGTCTTCCGCCAGACGGAGCGCACCGTGCTTTCCTGCACGCCGAATTGTGAGCAGCATTCCCAAAACAGTGGCGACAAAGACGCCCAGCCGTAACTGCCGGTCTCAGCGAGGCCGGAACACGCCACGTTACCGCCTCACGAGCGGACGCCTTTGCATGAGGGGCAAAGGTCTCGCATCTATCGGTACGATATCAGTACGGTGGTTTTTCCTGAGAAGAACGAATAAAACGAAAAAACTGCAACATGCTTCCCGGTATTACCGGTCGGCTTGTATGTTGCTGTTTTTTCGTTTGATTTCTTGATCTGGCTAAGATCAAAAATGGAATGGTGCCCAGAAGAGGACTCGAACCTCCACACCCTTTCGAGTACCAGCACCTGAAGCTGGCGCGTCTACCAATTCCGCCATCTGGGCGACGGAGAGCGATGTACGAGGGCAGCCGCCCGGTGTCAACAGACTTTTTGAACTTTTATGACGATCATTGATTTTAAAGGGAAAAAACTTGTTTGACACTGTTGAAACATGTCGCCGGGTCAGGTGTCGAGGCCTTCATGCTTCGTTCTGTCGACATGACCGAGGTCGCGCTCCGGGTCGATGATGTCACGGATTCTCTGTTTGAGTTCTTTTGGACCGGGAAAACCGCCGTCGCGTTTGCGTTCCCAGATGGTCGTGCCATCTACGGTGATCTCGAACACGCCGCCGGTCGCGGGAGCGAGACTGACTTCGCCGATGTCCGAAGCGAAGGTCTGCAAGATTTCCTGCGCCATCCAGCCTGCGCGAAGCAGCCAGTTGCATTGCGTGCAATAACGGATGGTTATGCGGGGTTTGGTCTCGGTCATCCTCACGTCTCCTTCAGCGGTCAGGGGCAATCATGCTCACGACAATGTCAACCAGAATACTCATGTTTTTACCGGGCGCCTGCTTGTTCTTATCATGCGGCTTTGCGAACAGAGAAGCTGTCGAAGGCTGAAACGTGGAGATCCTATGGCCCAGTTCGAGAATAATCGTCAGCGTCTTTTCGTTCCGGCGGTCGCTCCGCTTTATGGTGCGACGCATGATCTGGTGGAGACCGTTCTGCGCGTCACGGCCGGGCTTCTTCTCGTTACCCATGGTTTCGGCAAGATCGTCAATCCTTTCGGGGCTGTCGGCATGGTGGAGAGTCTTGGCTTTTATCCCGGCGTCTTCTGGTCGCCGCTCCTTGCCGCCACGGAATTTTTCGGCGGCATTCTGGTGGCCATCGGGCTCTTCACGCGGCCGGCATCCTTCGCCGCCATGATTGTCCTCCTGGTCACGGTCTATTTTCACGGCATCGTAAAGGCGGAAGGTCTGGGTGGTGCGGAAAAATCGATCCTGTGGGCGGCGATTTTCCTGTTCTTCGCCATTCGCGGCGGTAATCGGCATTCCGCGGATGCCAGGCTGGCGCGTGAATTCTAAGGCACATCGGGTCTATTGCCGCTCTGGCGATGTTGCGGCTCTTGAAAATCGACTTTTCCCGTGGTGAAGCTGGATTCGATCGGCAATCGTGGCCGATCGAATCCTTTTTCGTTACCAAGAGGCCCCATGCGCGTTGCAATCATCGAAAACATGGCGGGCACGCCGCATGGTCAAATCGGCATCGCGCTGGAAGAGGCGGCGGCGGATGTGCATGTCATTCGTGCCTATGCGGGTGAGCCACTTCCGGCAGATGCGAGCGATCACGATGCGCTTGTGGTTCTGGGCGGCGAGCAGAACGCGCTTGACGATGCACTTTATCCCTATCTTCCGGATCTGGCGCTTTTGATGAAAAGGTTTGGCGATGCGGGCAAGGCGGTCATGGGCGTGTGCCTCGGCAGCCAATTGCTGGCACGCGCCTATGGAGGAGACAATATTCTCTCCGGCCCGCCGGAATTTGGCTGGGAAGATGTATCCCTGACGGAAGAGGGCGCGTCCGATCCGCTCTTGGCCGGGCAGGAAATGACCTTTCCCGTTTTTCAGTGGCATTGCGATACATTTACGCTTCCGCAAGGTGCCACGCGCCTTGCGACAAACGGCGCGACCCGGAACCAGGCCTTTCGTATTGGTCGCGCGGCCTATGGCACGCAGTTTCATTTCGAGGCTTCCACCACGGTGGTCGACGGCTGGTGCCGGACCTTCCCTGCTTCCGTTGAAAAAATGTCACCCGGCTGGCTCGACAATTACCGCGACCACCGCGGTATTCGCGCGCAGATGGCCGACATGGCCGGTCTGGAAATTGCCCGTGCCTGGGTGCGGTTGGTCTGACTGGCGCGATTATCGGTTGCGAATTGAACCGAGGCTGCGCAAAATTGCCGTCGGTTCATCCTGATTTGCAAACGAGGCGCAAGGATCATGTACAAATTCGAAATCTACCAGGACAAGGCTGGCGAATATCGTTTCCGCTTCAAGGCATCCAACGGAGAAACGATGTTTTCATCCGAAGGATACAAGGCGAAGGCATCGGCCATTCATGCGATCGAATCGATCAAGAGAAATTCTCCCGGCGCAGATACGGTTGATCTGAGCTCCATGACCGCCTGAGCCCCGCCATTTGTGCGAGGGCTGGAATATTGGCCTGCCAGAAATGACGGGCATTTTGGCAGGCGCCCGCGTAAAGATAAGATTCAGTCTTTTTTGATAATCTTCCGTTAGCATTTGTATTTCGAGGTTTCCGGGCGGCGTCAGAGTGCCCCCCGATTTGTTTTGCGTACGGGTTCTCATGCGTTCATCGGCTGTACCAGCACTTCTTTTCGGTTGCCTTCTGCTTGGTGGCTGCACGTCCAGTTCCGGGCCGGAAAGCCTGATGGCGGGCTTGCCCTCGAAGGAAACGACGAGTTCGGTCACGCCGGCCCCGGTGCCGCAGGCAAGTGTCGGCACTCAGGCCATCGCGGCCCAGCCACGCCAGGAAGTCCTGGCATGGGGCGGGCCCGTGCCCCAGGAACCCAAGGCCTTTTCGGCTGTTACCCCGCAGGCATCCCTGCCGCAAAATGCGCCTGAAATCCGCTTGCCGGTTCCGTCACAGACCGGAATGGTGCGGCCGGCGGAGCGTCCCACGATCAACCAGATGGACCGTCCGGTGCAATTGGCCATGGCAGCGGCGCCAGCTGCGAGCGCCGGCGCCCAGATCCGCTCACGCATTTTCCGCTCCAGCTTCAGCGACGCCAAGCCAATCAATTTCGGCAGGGTTCAGCCGCGCCATTTTCAGGTCCACGGGGTGGATGTGTCCCGCTGGCAGGCGAATATAAACTGGCCGCAGCTGCGCACGCGCGGAGCCAATTTCGCCTTCATCAAGGCGACCGATGGCGGTGATCATCTCGACCCGATGTTCCGCACAAACTGGCAGCGTGCAAAGGAAGCCGGCATCCGCCGTGGCGCCTATCATTTCTTCTATTGGTGCCGCAACGCCAGCGAACAGGCGGACTGGTTCATTCGCAACGTCCCGCGCGATCCGGATGCGCTGCCGCCTGTCATCGACGTGGAATATAACGGCGAATCGAGCTGCAAGATGCGCCATTCCCGCGAACGCGTGCTGGAAAAGATGCGCGTCTTCATGGACAAGCTCGAGCGTTATTATGGCCAGCGGCCGATCATCTATACGGCGCCCGATTTTTACAAGGACAACCTCCAGGGCGAATTCCAGGATTACCCCTTCTGGCTGCGCGCCGTCGCGCAGCACCCGTCGGTGGTTTATCCCGGCCGCAAGTGGCTGTTCTGGCAATATTCCGGTTCCGGCCTGTCGCATGGTGTCGACGGCCGTATCGATCTCAACGTCTTCAACGGTAGCGAGGATGCCTGGCATCGCTGGGTGGATCGCCGTTCGAGCTGACGAATAGCGGGCATCAGCGCGCGAATTTTCTGGCGCCCGCAACACACAGAACCACCACCAGCGTAACGCCGATCATGGCCGGGCTTACCTCCTCGTGCAGCAGGGTTGCAGCCAGCGCGAGCCCGAAGAAGGGCTGGAGCAGCTGCAACTGCCCCACCGCTGCGATGCCGCCCTGTGCCAGCCCGCGATACCAGAAGACGAAGCCGATCAGCATGCTGAACAGGGAGACATAGGCAAGGCCACCCCAGGCCTGCGGGTCTATGCCGGCAAGTGTTTCCGGCCCCGTGAAAAAGGCAAGTGGCAGCATCACCGGCAGGGAAAGAACCAGCGCCCAGGAGATGACCTGCCAGCCGCCCAGCTTGCGGGAAAGGGCTGCTCCCTCCGCATAGCCCAACCCGCAGACGATGATAGCGCCCAGCATCAGAAGGTCGCCGGCAAGCGAGGCCTCGATCCCGGCGGAAAAGGAATTCGACAGGGAGAAGCCCGCAACCAGCGCACTGCCCAGGCAGGAAAACAGCCAGAAGACGGGGCGCGGGCGTTCCCCGCCACGCAGCACGGCGAAGATTGCGGTTGCGAGCGGCAGCAGCCCCACGAAAACAATGGAATGTGCCGAGGTGACATGCCGCAGGGCCAGGGCGGTCAGGAGCGGGAAACCGACGACGACACCGAGCGAGACGATAAAAAGCGATGTCAGATCGTCGCGTGCCGGGCGCCTCTGCCGGAACAGGAAAAGCAAAGCGAGCGCCAATAGCCCGGCAATGCTGGCGCGGGCAACGGTCAGGAATACCGGATCGAAACCCGTCACCGCAATGCGTGTCGCGGGCAGCGAGCCGCTGAATATCATCACGCCCGTCAGGCCGTTCAGCCACCCGCTTGTCGTCTTGTCCATTCTCATCTCCTGCGTTTTGCTTTTCTTGATCCCGAACGGCTGGCGCGAACAGCGACAATCCGATACAATTTCAAGAAACTGTTATGGTTGTGAGAGCGGTACGGTTGGGAATGGATGTGGACGGACAAGTCGCGGCAGGCACACGCATAGACAAGGTGATGGCCAGCATTCGCCAGCGCATCGCCGCACGCAGCCTCGTTCCGGGAGCGCGCCTGCCCTCCGTGCGGGCATTGGCAAAGACCATGCAGGTTTCCACCTCCACCGTCGTCGAGGCTTACGACCGGCTCGTGGCGGATGGGACGATAAGCTCACGGCCCGGTTCCGGTTTTTTTGTCTCGGGTCCGCTTGCACCCCTGTCGCTGGCCGATATCGAGCCGCGGTTCGACAGGGCGGTGGATCCCTTATGGGTTTCACGCCAGGCGCTGGATGATGGTGTTACCCTTGCCAAGCCCGGTTGTGGCTGGCTTCCCGCATCATGGATGCCGCAGGAGGCATTGAGGCGGGCGATGCGGGGGCTCGCCCGCGGCGATGCCGCCTTGCTGACGGATTATGGCAGCCCGATGGGGCTGTTGCCGCTGCGCCAGCTTCTGTCGCGCAGGCTCGCCGAACACGGTGTGCAGGCAGGTACAAGCCAGATCATGCTCACCGATTCCGGCACGCAGGCGATCGATCTTCTCTGCCGTTTCCTGCTGCAGCCGGGGGATACGGTGATTGTCGACGATCCCTGTTATTTCAATTTCCATGCCCTCTTGCGGGCGCATCGGGTGAAGATCGTCGGTGTGCCCTATACGCCAACCGGACCGGACCTGCCGCTTTTCGAACAGGCGCTGAAAGAGCATCAGCCACGGCTATATATCACCAATTCCGCCATCCATAATCCCACGGGCGCAAGGCTTTCCGCCGTTTCCGCGCATCGTCTGCTGATGCTGGCCGAACAGGCGGGCCTGACCATCATCGAGGATGATATTTTTGCCGATTTCGAAACCCAGGCGGCTCCCCGGCTGGCGGCCTTCGATGGTCTGAACCGCGTCGTCCAGATCGGCAGTTTTTCCAAAACACTGTCGGCTTCCGTGCGGTGCGGTTTCATCGCGGCGCCCCAGGCATGGGTGGAAGCCCTGACTGACCTCAAGATCGCCACTGCTTTTGGCGGATCCCATTTTTCGGCGGCATTGATTCTCTCGCTTCTGACGGACGGCAGTTACCGCAAGCACGTCGAGGCTCTCAGGCAGCGTCTCGCGGCAGCGGTGCCGGAGGCGGCGGCGCGTCTGAAATCGGTTGGGTGTATCCCGTGGATCGAGCCGCAGGCGGGCATGTTTTTGTGGTGCCGCCTGCCGGATGGGGTGGATGCCGCCGACGTGGCGCGCAGGGCGCTTTCCCGGCAGGTGGTTCTGGCACCGGGCAATGTGTTCAGTTCCTCGCAGAGCGCCTCCGGTTTCATGCGTTTCAACGTCTCGCAAATGGCTGGTCTGCAGGTCATGACGGTGCTGGCAGAGGCCCTTCGGCAGACGCCGGATCGCCACCTGTCCTGAATGGGTGGCCGGAATCGGAACAAAATCGCGTGAAGACCGTTTTCTCCCCAGAATGAAGAGGAGGAAACACCATGACATTCGATCCCAACAACCCGCGTCCGGACCGCGATCTTCGTCCGGAAGTGAATATCAGCAATGAACCACGTGCCCGCACGTCATCGTCCTGGGTGCCGTGGCTGGCGATCATCGCTGTCGTACTGGTGGGCATTTTCGCCTGGTCGCAGATGAGCGGCCCGACCACCGATCCGGCAACGACGTCCTCCACCACGCCGCCTGCGGCAACGGATCAGGCACCGGCACCCATGGCTCCGACTACTCCGGCAACGCCGCCTGTGAACAATACCGCACCGGCAAGCCCGAATACCGGCGGCACGCAGACCCAGCCTTAACGGGCCTGCTGATATGAAAAAACCACCTGCCTTCGGGCAGGCGGTTTTTTCGTGCGCGCAATCCGTCTACGGTCTCTAAAGCTGCTCCATGGCGGAGGGGTGGTTGGAAACGTGGGACCAGCGGGCAATCGATTCTTCCGCGAGCGCCGAAAGCCTGATGCTTCCGAAGCGCGACAACAGAATATTTTCCGCCTCGTTCATGGCGTCGAAAAGTGCTGCGTTGACGGCCTGCTCGATGACGCAGTTCGGATTGTCGCCCGCCAGCCCTATCGAGAAGAGTTCCGGTGTTCCGAGCGCCCGGTAGATATCGAGCAGCGTGATTTCGCTGAGTGGCCGCGCCAGCACCCAGCCGCCGCCATGGCCTTTTTCCGAGGATACATAACCATGCTCCCGCAACCCGGCCATGGTCCTGCGCACCACCACCGGGTTGGTTTGCAGCATGGCGGCGATGCTCTCGGACGTCGCCGCGCCCTCGTGTTTTTCCATATGGATCAGAATGTGAAGCACCCTCGAAAGGCGCGTATCGTGTCTCATCGTTCAGGCCCGTTTCTCTTAATCAACGCTACCATCTTCCCGATGACGTAACAATATAAGTTGCGTGACTATTGACTCCTCATTTCATGTAACAATATAAGTATCGTGAAACGGAGGCGGTTCCGTCTTGGTCCCTAAACGATGGGTGCATCATGAAATTCGACGTCATTATCATCGGCGGCAGCTATGCCGGCCTCTCGGCCGCCCTGCAGCTTGGCCGTGCCAGAAAAAACATTTTGATCGTGGATGCAGGCGAGCGCAGGAACCGTTTCGCCAGCCATTCGCACGGATTTCTCGGGCAGGACGGCAAGGCGCCGGGCGACATTATCGCCGAGGCGCGCCGCCAGATCGAACGCTACCAGACGATAGATCGGGTTGAGGGCAGGGTGACGGATGCCTCCGGGTCTTTTGGCGATTTCGTGGTCGAGATCGACGGTACTCGCCGCGAAAGGGCGGATCGGCTCATCCTTGCCATGGGTGTCACCGATGAATTGCCGGATATTGCCGGGCTGAAGGAGCGCTGGGGCTCTTCGGTTTTCCATTGCCCCTATTGTCATGGTTACGAACTCAACCAGGGCAAAATCGGCGTCATTGCGGCTTCGCCCCTGGCCATTCACCATGCGCTGATGCTTCCGGACTGGGGTGAGACGACCTTTTTCACCAACGGCATATTCGAGCCGGATGCGAACCAGAACGCGCAATTGTCGGCCCGGGGTGTGCAGGTGGAAAAAGCCCGCATCAGGGAAATTGCCGGGCACGCGGATGTGGTTCTTTCGGATGGGCGCAGCATTGCTTTGGCTGGTCTTTTCACCCAGCCGAAATTGCGGATCGCTGCCGGCTGGATCGAAAAACTCGGCTGCGCGGTGGAGGAGAGGCCGATGGGGGCGAGCATCGTGACGGACCCGATGAAACAGACCACCGCCCGCGGCATCTTCGCCTGCGGTGATGTGGCGCGACCCGCCGGCTCGGTCGCCCTTTCGGTGGGGGACGGCGCCATGGCAGGGGCTGCGGCACATCGGTCGATCCTGTTTCCGGAATGACTAATGCGAGATAAGGCGCAACCATCGGCCCGGCGGCATGCCGAAGGCATTTTTGAAATGCCGGGTAAAATGCGCCTGATCCGCAAAGCCGCAGGCAAAGGCCGTTTCGGCAAGGCTCGCACCCGCGCGCATCATGTCCTTGCATTTTTGCAGCCGGCGCATGATGAGATAACGGTGCGGGCTGGTGCCGAACAGGCAACGGAAGTGCCGGAAGAGCGTGAAGCGGTCGAGCCCGCTTATCTGCTCCAGCTCCTGTGACCCAACGGTGTCGGCGCTGTTCTCCAGCAGATAGTCCCGGCACCGCAGAACGGCGGCACGGTCGATCCACTTGATGGGTCTGGCGCTTCCGTTCGAATGTTTCCAGAGCAGATCCGAAAGCCGCGATTGCCAGTCGGTGAGAAGCAGACTGCCAGGTTCACCGTCGAGATTGCCGAGTGCCTCGGTCAGGCATTGGCGGAATTCTTCGTCTTCGATGACGGCACTTTGGGCAAAGGGCAGCGTGTTATATCCCGCCTCTGTCGTTTTCTCCGGTGGAAGGTAGAGCATGCGATAATGCAGGCCTTCCTCTGTGCCTGCGCCGCCATCGTGAACTTCATCGGGATGCAGAACGATGACATTTCCCGGCATGCTGAAATGCGATGTGCCGCGATAGGAAAAGGTCTGGACGCCGGAAAGCGTGACGCCGAGCGCATAGGTATCATGGCGATGCGGCGCATAGGCATTGCCGTGAAAGCGCGCTTCGATGCGCTCTATGCCCTCGCTGGAGCGGGCCTGCACGATCCCTTCGAATTTGCACGAACGTTCAAGATCGCTGACGCCCCGAGGCGTTAGAATATCTTCTCTTTCGTAACCACAGCCGGATTGAGTTCGCATGTTTGATACCAAGATCGCCGTCATCCTTCGCGATGACCTTGCCGTGTGGCAAAAACTGAACGTCACCGCATTTCTCATGTCCGGTATCGTCGCCCAGACCGGAGAGATCATCGGGGAACCATATCGCGATGGGGCAGGCAACGTCTACAATCCGCTGTCCATCCAGCCGATCGTGGTCATGGCCACGGATCAGGAGGCGTTGCGCAAAATCCACCAGCGTTCCCTAGAGCGCGATGTTACGACATCGCTCTATATCGAGGAGATGTTCGCCACCGGGCATGATGTCGCCAATCGTCAGGTGTTTTCGGAGTTTTCTCCCGAAACTGCCAGGGTGGTCGGCATGGCGCTCAGGGCCGACAGGAAGATCGTCGACAAGATCACCAAGGGTGCGAAGCTGCACGCCTGAGGATGTGCCTTCAAACGCAAAAGGGAGGCTGTGAGCCTCCCTCCGATAGCGATGACAAATGATTGCCGCTTATTCGTCGTTCATCTTCAGAGCGGCGATGAAGGCTTCCTGCGGAATTTCCACCTTGCCGAACTGGCGCATGCGCTTCTTGCCTTCCTTCTGCTTGTCCAGAAGCTTGCGTTTACGCGTTGCGTCGCCGCCGTAACACTTCGCCGTCACGTCCTTGCGCAGGGCGCGCACGGTTTCGCGGGCAATGACCTTGCCGCCGATGGCGGCCTGGATCGGGATCTGGAACATGTGCGGCGGAATGAGTTCCTTCAGCTTTTCGCACATGCCACGCCCGCGCCGGTCGGCTGCAGAGCGGTGTACCAGCATGGAGAGAGCATCAACGGGGTCGCCGTTCACAAGGATCGACATCTTGACGAGATCGCCTTCGCGATAGTCGATGATGTTGTAGTCGAACGAGGCATAACCCTTGGAGATGGATTTCAGGCGGTCGTAGAAATCGAACACCACTTCGTTGAGTGGCAGTTCATAGGTAATCATCGCACGGTTGCCGACATAGGTCAGCTCCGTCTGCAGGCCGCGCCGGTCCTGACACAGTTTCAGGATGCCGCCGAGATATTCGTCCGGCGTCATGATCGTCGCCCTGATCCACGGCTCGCGGATTTCCTTGATCTTCACCACGTCAGGCATATCGGCCGGGTTGTGAAGTTCCTTTTCCGTGCCGTCCGTCAGCGTCATTTCATAGACAACCGAAGGGGCAGTGGCGACGAGATCGAGATTGAACTCGCGCTCGAGGCGTTCCTGAATGATTTCGAGATGCAGCAGGCCGAGGAAGCCGCAGCGGAAACCGAAGCCGAGGGCGGCAGACGATTCCATTTCGAAGGAGAAGGAGGCGTCGTTGAGGCGAAGCTTGCCGACAGCTGCACGCAGGTCTTCGAAATCGGCCGCATCGACCGGGAAGAGGCCGCAGAACACCACAGGCTGTGCCGGCTTGAAGCCGGGCAGGGCCTGCGCCGTCGGGCGCTTGTCGTCGGTGATGGTATCGCCAACGCGGGTATCGGCCACTTCCTTGATCGAGGCGGTGATGAAACCGATTTCGCCGGGGCCGAGGCTGTCGACATTGACCATCTTCGGCGTCAGTACACCGACGCGCTCGATGCCGTATTTCGCGCCCGAGCCCATCATGCGGATCTGCTGGCCCTTGCTCAGCACGCCGTCGATGACGCGCACCAGAACCATGACGCCGAGATAGGTGTCGTACCAGCTGTCGACCAGCAGCGCCTTCAGCGGCCCGTTTTCGCCAACTTCGCTCTTCGGCGGCGGCAGGCGGTGGACGATGGCTTCCAGAACATCGGGAATGCCAAGACCGGTCTTGGCCGAGATCATCACCGCGTCGGAGGCGTCGATGCCGATCACTTCCTCGATCTGTTCCTTGATGCGGTCGGGTTCGGCCGCCGGTAGGTCGATCTTGTTGAGCACCGTGACCAGCTCGTGATTATTGTCGATCGCCTGATAGACGTTGGCGAGCGTCTGGGCTTCCACGCCCTGCGACGCGTCAACCACCAGCAGAGAGCCTTCGCAGGCCGAAAGCGAACGGGACACTTCGTAGGCAAAGTCGACGTGGCCGGGCGTGTCGATGAGGTTCAGCACATAGGTCTCGCCGTTATTCGCCTTGTAGTGCAGGCGCACGGTCTGTGCCTTGATGGTGATGCCGCGTTCGCGCTCGATATCCATCGAATCGAGAACCTGTTCCGACATGTCGCGTTCTGCAAGGCCGCCCGTCGACTGGATCAGCCGGTCGGCCAGCGTCGATTTGCCGTGATCGATGTGGGCAACGATCGAGAAGTTGCGGATATGGTCCAGGGGCGTGCGGGTCGAATTTGTGCTCATGTTCCGCGCTATAGCAGGGGCTTGTCATGCCGCAAAGCGGGAATTTGGTTAAAAGCCCTTTAAAATGGGCTTTCAGACCGCAAATTGCTCCGGCCAGTCGCGGCGAGTGGCAACCTGTCCTTCGGTACGGAGCCTTGCCACGGCGGCAAGATCGATATCTGCTATCAGCAGCGTGCTCTCCGTTACCGCATCGCTTTCGCTTTCTGCAAGGATGCCGGATGCCGGCATGCCGTAATCGGACGGCACGTAAAGGGCCGCCCGGCCGCGATTTTCATCGACGGCGGGAGACCATGGAGCCTCGCCCGCGGTGGGGGAGGAGAGGACGGCATATTGATTTTCCAGCGCCCGTGCCTGCGCGCCGATGCGTACCCGGTAAGCGCCGGCCAAAGTGTCGGTGCAGCTTGGGGCCAGCACCAGTTCCACACCGAGCTCTGCAAGCTTGCGGCCTAGCATCGGGAATTCGTTGTCATAACAGATCATGATGCCGAGCCTGCCGATGCTCGTCTCGAAGGCCTTCAAACCCTCCACTCCCGCATGGATGTTCCATTGCTCCCGCTCGAAGCGGGTCATGATCTGCTTGTCCTGATAACCGATCAGTCCATCCGGGCCAAAGAGCCATGCCCGGTTACGAAACTTGCCGTCCGGGTCCTTCACCGGCGCGCTGCCGGGCTGGAACAGAATCTGGTGCTGTCGCGCCAGCTCTTCGCAAAGCTCCACCCAGGAGGGGATGAGCGGCTGTATATCTTCGATGGAACGGTTCAGATCGGAGCGGGCGTCGTGCGGCAGCTGCCCGGTCAGCGCCATCGCCGAATATTCCGGCAGAAGCAGCAGTTCCGCGCCCTTTTCCTTGGCCTCGCGGACGATGGCGGAAAGATGCGCGGCATAGGCCTCCCATGTCTCGATCAGTTCGATGGCATATTGGCTGGCGGCTAACCGTGTCATGCGTTTCCATCTCCGGCGATGTTCTTCATCCAGAAAGACAGCGGTTTTGCACTTTCGCTGCTCTCGTCCAGATCCTGCCATGTGAAGCTGGTGCGCAATTCGGGATGGTGACGATAACCGCGCTTTTCCCAGAAAGCATTGAGCGGCACGTAATCGGCCGGGCGGCGCGGATGGTCGGCGGGCCGCTCGACCGCGCAGAAGGTGCACCAGTCAAAGTTCAGGCGTTTTGCGTGAGCCTCCCGCTCCTCGAAAAACCTGATGCCAAGGCCGTGGCCGCGATAGCCGGACAGCAGCACGCTTTCGCCGAAATAGAAGAACTGCGACGGATCGTAACCCGCCTTGACGAAGGGTGCCTTTACCTCATCGGTCTCCGCCACCATCGGCATGCCGGTGGACATGCCGACGACGCGCCCATCATCAAGCGCCAGGACGAAGACCGCACCGTCCGTATTGGCATAGGTCGCGAGATATTTGCGCTCGTAATCCAGTGAACCGTCATAGAGATAGGGGAAGGCACGGAAGACCGTGATCCGCAGGCGCGCGAGATCATCGAAATAGGGTGCGGCGTCGATGCCGGAAAGAGACTTGATTTCGACGGTCATGGGCATTTTCACTCTCGGTTGCACTGGTTATACCGTCATGGAACACCCGCGCAAGCATGAACGGAGAAGACGATGACCGCTGCCGAGACCATCCGCGCCTATTACGATGCCTTCAACCGTCAGGACATGGACGTCTTCCTGGCGTTGCTTCACGATGAGGTGGTGCATGACATCAATCAGGGCGAGCGCCAGACCGGCAAAGCCGCCTTCGCCTCCTTCATGGACCATATGAACCGCTGCTACCGGGAAAACCTCACAGAGATGGTGATCATGGCAAGCGCAGATGGCAAGCGCGCCTCTGCCGAATTCATCGTGAACGGCGAATATCTGGTAACCGACGAGGGCTTGCCGGAGGCGAATGGCCAGAAATACGTTCTGCCGGCCGGTGCCTTCTTCGACCTGAAGGACGGGAAGGTTAGCCGAGTAACAAACTACTATAACCTGAACGACTGGATCGCCCAGGTCGGCGCCTGAGCCGTCATTTGCCGCGCCGAGCCAGCCGCAACACACGGCCATGATTTCCATCATCATGGATATTGACTCCATCATATGAGAATTCTAGTCTCATATGATGGAAAACGAAGATCATATTCTCGAACGCTCTATCGGCGGGCGGATCAAGGCGCTGCGGGCTGAAAACGGCCTGACGCTGGACGGGCTCGCCTCCCAATCCGGCGTCAGCCGCGCCATGATCTCGCGCATTGAGCGTGGTGAGGCGAGCCCCACCGCGTCGCTGCTCGCCCGCATCTGCGCAGCCCTTGGCCTTTCACTCTCCGGTTTCTTTGCCGAAGATCAAGAGGCGGTTTCCCCGCTGGTGAAGAAGCGCGACCAGCAGCTCTGGAAAGACCCGGAGACCGGTTATGTCCGCCGCGCCATTTCCCCGCCCCGTGTCGGTTCCGATGTCGATATTGTCGAAGTCGAGTTTCCAGCAGGCGCGCGTGTCGGATTTCCGCCGCATGCGGCAAGCCGGGGCATGACGCAATATGTCTGGCTTTTCGAAGGTGTGCTGGAAATGACGAGCGGCGGTGTGGTGCACCGGCTGGAGCCTGGAGATTGCCTGTTCATGCCGGTGGGCGAGGGGCACGTTTTTCACAACCCTTCCGAAAAAACCGCCCGTTACGCCGTCGTGCTGGATCAACGGCAGCGCTGATTTTCCAAGAGGAGTTTATATGGCCACCATCCGTGTATTGAACGGGCAAGAGACCATCGATGTCCTGCCCGAACTCTGCGACGTTCTTGCTGCCTGCGTGAATGGCGGCGCATCCGTCGGCCTCATGTTGCCCTTTTCCCTGCAGGATGCGGAACCCTTCTGGCAGGCCGTCGCAGAAAATGTGGGCGAGGGCGGTACCATTCATGTGGTGGCGGAAGTGGATGGCAGGGTGGTGGGCACCGTTCAGGTTGGACTTGCCTCCAAACCCAACCAGCCGCATCGCGGCGATCTGATGAAGCTTCTCGTGCATCCCTCGGCGCGGGGCCTCGGTCTTGCCCGCAGGCTTATGGAAAAGGTGGAGCAGGAAGCGGCGGCTCGTGGCCGTACCCTTCTGGTGCTGGATACGGCCACCGGCAGTGATGCCGAGGCGATCTATCCCCGCCTCGGCTGGGAGAGGGTCGGCGTCATTCCCGATTATGCCCTGTTTCCCGATGGGCGTTATTGCGGCACGACCCTGTTTTACAAGCGGATTGGCTAGACCTCCCGGTTGCCTATTGTCCGGGCTTCAGCGTCCTGTTGAATGCGGCAACGATCATTTTTTCGAGCTCGGCGTGAATATCGGAACGATCGCGCGGCCCGGCCGGTTCGCAGATCGGATCGCGTTCGTCGACGGATTTGAGAAACGCGCTGGCGCCCTCTTTGCAGAGGGGCAGGAAGCTGAAATGGTCGGCCTCGTTCACCTGCTGATAGGCGGCACCCGGTACCTCGGTCGCCAGCTTGTCCGCCAGCACGGCGGGCGGAATTTTACCCTTGCTGCCGAGATTGATGAAGGTGAGCGGAATATCGATCTGTCTCAGGCTGTCCGGCTGGAAGGCGAGTGCGAGACCGGGATCGACCAGCACGGCGGAACGGATGCGAGGATCGCGGTTCTGCTGCTCGAAACGGGCCTTGTCGAGGGTTCTGAGATCGAGCTTCGGCACGCTGGCCGGCTCGTTATTGACATAAGCCCGTCCGCCAGCGAACCACTGGCAATCTGGCATTGTTATATAGTCTTCGCAATAGCGCGCATAGGCGTCGAGATTGGCGCGGGCGCCGGATATCTCCATTGCCGCGCTGCCGCCCAGCGAAAAGCCGAGGACGCCGATCCTGCCCGTATCGATCGAAGCCAACCATTTACCTTGTGTCGTGAGCGCTGTGGCGATCGTGGAAAGATCGCCGGTCCGCTCCCAGATTTTCGGCGTATTGGCCGGCGTGGAATCGCCGCTGGTCGTGCCTGGATGGTTGGTGCCGGCGACGATGAAACCCTCACTCGCAAGTTTCGAGGCGATCCAAGCCATGCTGCGCACGCTGGCACCCGAGCCATGGGAGAGAAGCACCAGCGGAAGACGGCCAGGCTGCACCGCAGCGTCCTGGAAGGCGGGTGTGCCCTGAAAAATGCGGTCCTCGCCTGAAAACACCTGCGCGCCCTTGCCGTCCGTTGGATACCAGATCGTCACGGCAAGATCCTTGCCCCGTTCAGGCGAGTGAATGGCGATGTCGCTGACGCCGACAGCCTCGCCCGCAAAAAGCGGTTGGGTGGCGAGAGCGGAAAACAGTAAGGTCGTGATGGTGGTGAAGGTGTGCATGAAAACCTCGTGCGGTGAAAGGAACGAGGTGCAGTCTGCGCCATCACCGGTTTTCCGCGTCCTTGATCGCGTTTGAGGTCGTACCGAAACGCGATCTGGTCCATGAATGCGCAATATAAGTCTCGTTCAGGGGATATCCTTCGTGCTGTTCATTCCGCTGCCTTTTGTCGTGGCGCTTCTGCTGGTCGTCATGTTCATCGTCTTCCTTCGAAGTGGAGACGATGTGCGGACCAACCGGGCCTTTCTGGCGTCCATTGCCCTTTGCGCCGTGCAATCCGTCCTTGTCGGCCTGCGCTGGGGGTACGGTATCAGCGAAATGCGTTATGTTGTGCCGATCCTTGCCGCCTGCCTGCCGCCGCTCGTCTACATCGCCTTTCGCGGATTGATGGGGGTGGGGGCCGAGAGCCGCAGAGCGATGCTCGCCAGTCTGGCCCTGTCGCCCCTGTTGATCGTCGTGCTGGAATTTGCGTTCCCGGCTGCGATCGACCTCGCGCTGATCGTCATTTTTGTCGGCCACGCCATCGCCCTGCTTCTTCTGGGGAGAAAGGGGCCGGACGGGCTGGACGAGGCGCAGTTCGCCAGCGTCGCCTCGGCGCACCGGGCGCTCATCATCGCCGCCGTTGCACTGTGTGTTTCCGCTCTTTTTGACCTGCTGGTGGTTTTCGATTTCGAATGGGCGCAGGGGCAGAATGTTGCAGCCCTCATCAGCAATGCCAATCTGCTCGGCTTGTTGTTGATTGGCCTCATGGTCACACTGGCCGGTAAAAGCAAAGCGCCTGAAACGGCCGCGGAGCCGGTTACGGAGGTTTCACCGCCGGCGGAGCCTTCCGAACAGGACCGGGACATCGTCGCAAGGGTCGATCGGCTGATGGAGACACAGGCGCTCTACCGCGATGAGAACCTCAATCTGTCGCGGCTTGCAAGACGCCTCGGCCTGCCAAGCCGGCAGATTTCGGGCGCGATCAATCGCCTGCTCGGCGTTAATGTCTCGCAATATGTCAACCAGCTCCGCATCCGCGAAGCCTGCCGGTTGCTGGAGGAAACGGAGCAATCGGTGACGGCGATCATGTTGTCCGCCGGCTTTCAGACCAAGTCCAATTTCAACCGGGAATTCCGCCGTGTCACCGGCATGAGCCCGGTGGACTGGCGCGAAAGGGAAGTGTGGAAACTGGTCTCGCCAAACAAAACGACCACCCGGCAGATGCCGGATGACCGTTCGAAACCCGATGAACCTCTAAAGATCGTCGGAAAATGACGAGGGATCAGAGCGTGCCGTTACGCTGCTGGATCATCATGTAGGTATCATAAGTATATTCGGCGATCTGGGCCCAGAGATAGGCGTCCTTCTTGAAGGCCTGCTGGCTTTCATAGATCTTCTTGAAGTTTTCGTTCTTGGCCGAAATCTCCGCATAGGTCTCCAGTGCTGCCTTGTGGCAGACGTCGAGGATTTCCTGGCTGAAGGGGCGCAGGATGGCGCCCTGCGCCACCAGTTCCTTCAGCGCCTTCGGGTTGCGGGCATCGTAACGCTCCAGCATGCTGGCGCTGCCGGCGGCGCAGGCGTCTTTCAGAATGCGCTTGTAGTTCTCAGGCAGATCGTTGAACTTCTGCAGGTTCACGAAAGCATGCACGGCCGGGCCGCCTTCCCACCATGCCGGATAGTAGTAGTACTTCGCGACCTTGTAGAAGCCGAGCTTCTGGTCGTCATAGGGGCCGACGAATTCGGTGGCGTCGATCGTGCCCTTTTCCAGCGCGGCATAAACATCGCCGCCGGCGATCTGCTGCGGTGTCACGCCAACCTTCTGCATCACCTGGCCAGTGAGGCCGGCAATACGCATCTTCAGGCCCTTGAGATCATCGATGGTGTTGATTTCCTTGCGGAACCAGCCACCCATCTGGGCACCGGTATTGCCGAGCAGGATCGAATAGATATTGTGCTGGGCAAGGAATTCATTGAGCAGCTCGTTGCCGCCGGCCTGGTTGAACCAGGCATTGGTCTGGCGTGCGTTGAGACCGAAGGGGACGGAGGTTCCGAGCGCGAAGGTCGGGTCCTTGCCGACATAATAATAGGAGCAGGTATGCGCCATTTCGACGGTTCCGGCCGTCACCGCATCCGCTGCCTGCAGCGCCGGCACGATTTCACCGCCGGCGAAATGCTGGATGACGAAGTTGCCGCCGGAGGCTTCCTTGACATGGTCGGCAACGATCTGGCCAGCACCGAACAAAATGTCGAGGCCCTTGGTAAAGGACGACGTCATGCGCCAGGTGATCTTGGGGTTTTCCTGTGCGATGGCCGGGGCGGCAAGCGCCGTTGCGGTTACGCCGGCGCCGACAGCGCCTGCCTTGCGGATAAATGATCTGCGATCCATGTCGATAAGCCTTGATATGTCTGCATAATACAGGCGAACCGCACGGTACGCCTCCCGCTGGCTACTAAACATTTATCCTTGCGGCCATCAAGAGGGAATGTTCGAAACTTGCGTGATCTTCCGCAGTGCTTGCCGATTGTTGCTTGGTCCGCTCTTCCCGCTTCCGGTGCGGGTTACGGCGCGCTGTTTCTTAACGCCGGGTCGTCCATTGCGGGATTATAAAACAGCGAAAGCGTCAGGCTTCTGGCGATGCGTTCCGCCGTTTCCATGAACCAATGATGGGCCTCCCTGCTCGGCGCGATGTCATCGAGCGTGGCGGAGAAAAGCGCGAGCCATTGCGGGAAAAGCTCTGCCGCCATGCCCTTCACCCCGAGATGGGCCTGCACCGGCTTGCCGCCATAACCGCCATTCTTGAAGGCGACGGCCGTCCAGAACTGTTTCATCCTGGCCATATGTTCCGGCCAGCGCCCGGCAAGCCGCGCGTCAAAGACTGGGCCAAGCGTCGGGTGGTTGAGAACGCGGCCGTAGAAAGTTTCCACCAGCAGATCGATGAAACCGGCATCGACGCCGATCTCCGCCATGGCCTTTTCCGCCCTGTCCTGAATTTCCGCATTGTGGGCGGCTCTTGCTGCGACTTGGTCCTGCATCGTGTTTCCTTTTTGGTAAATTTACCCCGCCGCGCCATGGTCCGCAATGCGACCCTTTGCCTTGTTAGAATTATTCTAAAGCGGCTTGATCCCGATGTGGTCCGGATGTATTTAGAATTATTCTAAAAAAGGTTTCAGCCATGTTTCGCAGTCTTTTTTCCCTGTCCAAGCGCCCGTTTTCCTCCCTCGGTGAACAGGAAATCCTGGCACTCGCCATCTCGTCCGAAGAAGACGATTCCCGCATCTACCGCTCCTATGCCGACCATCTGCGTGGGCAATATCCGCAATCGGCCAAAGTCTTCGACGATATGGCCGAGGTTGAGCAGCAGCATCGAAATGTCCTGATCGACATGCATCGCCGCCGTTTCGGTGAAACTATTCCGCTGATCCGCCGCGAACATGTGCGCGGCTTTTACGAGCGCACGCCGGACTGGCTGGTAAAAAACCTGTCGCTTGAGAAGATCCGCGCCCAGGCGGAACTGATGGAAGCCCAGGCGATCCGTTTCTACGATGAGGCCGTCAAGCGCACCACCGACGCCTCGACGCGCAAGCTGCTCGGTGATCTGGCCGAGGCAGAGCGGGGCCATGAAGACATCGCGCAACGGCTGGAAGAAAAACATCTCGATGAAAACGACCGGACCGATGAGGCCGAAACCGCTAAACGGCAATTTCTTCTGACTTATGTGCAGCCGGGCCTTGCGGGTCTGATGGACGGCTCCGTTTCGACGCTCGCGCCGATCTTCGCGGCGGCCTTCGCCACGCAGGATACCTGGCAGACCTTCCTGATCGGTCTTTCGGCCTCCGTCGGCGCGGGTATTTCCATGGGTTTCACTGAAGCCGCTCATGATGATGGCAAATTGTCGGGCCGCGGCTCTCCGGTCAAACGGGGCTTCGCCTCGGGCATCATGACGGCCATCGGCGGCCTCGGCCATGCGCTGCCCTATCTCATCCCGCATTTCTGGACGGCGACGGCCATTGCCGCCATCGTCGTTTTCGTGGAACTCTGGGCCATCGCCTTTATCCAGAACCGCTTCATGGAAACGCCGTTCCTGCGGGCGGTGTTTCAGGTGGTGCTTGGCGGTTCGCTGGTGCTGGCTGCCGGTATCATCATCGGCAATGGCTAATGAACGAAAAAGCCCGCGGCGTTCGCTGCGGGCTTTTTGCGTCGAGACTATATCCCGTGATCAGCGCAATGCGCCAACCAGCACGTCGCGGCCATCCTCGATGGAGACCCAGCGGCCCGTATTGAAGGACGCCTGCCGCTTCAGATAGGTGTAGTTGGTGTCGGTCCAGAGCTTCACGTCGTCAGTCAGGTTGTCGAGAATATAGTCGCCGTCGGTGGTGCGAAGCGTCAGCACGGCATGGCCTTCACCATCCGGCTTGCGCACGACGGTGATCAGGAGGTCGGCCACGGAGAAACCACGCTCGATCAGCTTCTTGCGCTTCAGCAGCACGAAATCCTCGCAGTCGCCAGCGGTCGTCGGATATTCCCAGACTTCGTCCTTGCCGTAGATTTCCTGGTCGGTCATCGCCACGATGGTCGTGTTGACGGAAGTATTGATTTCGCGAACGACACCCCAGCCATAATCGGTAACGCGCGGCGGCGGCGTCACCTTGCTGCGGATGTTGCACTCGTCGGCATATTTCTGACAGAACTCATAATGGCCGATCGGCTGGGACGTGATCCCGCCCGTCACCATGGAGGGGCTTCCCTTGATTTCCGCCATGGCGGAGGCAGCAGTCATTAGCCCGGCAGCAACTGCAAACAGCAGAGCACGCGCCAGCGGTGCGTTCATCATGAAACCCGTCCCTTAATTCTTAACGAAAAGTTAAGAGGGATAGGGGGTTTGAGTCAATCGTTAGCAATCGGCGATGCGCAAGACTCGTTGAATATGGTTAAGAGCGTTGCGCAAATACCTATATTGCAAGGGCTTTGACCGCCGCGAGCATGCGCTCGATATCCTGCGGCCGGGAAAGCCGGTGGTCGCCATCGCGGATCAGCGTCAGCACCACGTCGTCGGCGGGAAGATGTTCGACGAGCTTCAGGGCATGCTGATAGGGAACGTCGGGATCGCGCATGCCCTGCAATATATGGACGGGGCAGCCGGTGGTGATGATGCCCGTGAGCACACGGTTCCGTTTTCCGTCTTCCATCAGTGCGCGGGTGAAGATGTTGGGCTCGGGACTATATTCCGAATGTTCCTCGAAATAACCCTTTTCCGCCAGAGAAGTCTTTTCCGCATCCGACAGGCTGGGCTCTATCAGTTCTGCCGTGAAATCCGGTGCAGGCGCAATGAGAACAAGACCGGCGACGGAGGGCGCGCCGCCCGCTTTCCGCAGCTCCTCGACCATGCGCAGGGCAATCCAGCCGCCCATTGATGAGCCGACGAGGACAACGCGCGATGGCGCCTTTGCGCGTACCACGGCGAGCGCCTCTTCCAGCCATCTTGAAATGGTGCCTTTTTTGAAATCGCCGCCGGAAGCGCCGTGGCCGGAATAATCGAGGCGCAGGCAGGCAAGACCGTTTTCCGCTGCGAAGCGATCAAGCTCGATCGCCTTGGTTCCGGTCATGTCGGAACGATAACCACCGAGCCATACCAGCATGGGCGCGTTCCCCTGCGAAGTGGCCGGGCGATGGAGGAAAGCGATGTCGCGGCTGTCGTTGTCGGGGCCTACACGCAGGAATTCAGCGGCTTGTTCGGTCATCTATATGCAATTCTCCTGATTTTTCGCGCAACAACGGCGCGTATTTGCAAAAACCGTGGCAACAGGTGATCTTTTCGGGCAGATATGCTATTGACTTCGCCACGGCAATAACGACATTTCCGCCGCTTGTACCAAACAAGCTGTTTTTTGCTGACGTGATCCAGAAACAGATCAGGAGAATACGACCATTCGCAGACCTTTCAAAGCCGATGCCCCCGTCAAGGAGGGGCCGCGCTCCAACCGGGAAATTCGGGTTCCCAGAGTTCAGCTTATTGATGAAGAGGGCCAGAACCTCGGTAGCATGCCGACGGATCAGGCTTTGAAACTGGCGGAGGAGGCCGGTCTCGATCTCGTTGAGATTTCGCCGAACGCTGAACCGCCGGTGTGCAAGATCCTCGATCTCGGCAAGCTGAAGTACTCGACCCAGAAAAAGGCCGCTGAAGCGCGCAAGAAACAGAAGATCGTCGAAGTTAAAGAAATCAAGATGCGCCCCAACATCGACACGCATGACTATGACGTGAAGATGAAGGCTATGGGCCGTTTCTTTGATGATGGCGACAAGGTGAAGGTAACGCTGAAGTTCCGCGGCCGCGAAATGGCCCACCAGGAACTCGGCATGAAGCTTCTCCTCCAGGTGAAGGAAGACACCCAGGCGATTGCCAAGGTGGAGGCCGAGCCGAAGCTCGAAGGCCGTCAGATGATGATGGTTCTCGCCCCGAAATAATTTGCGCCGGCCTTTGAGGTCGCATAATCACCATCGCAAGGGGAAGTTTGCTTTCCCCGTTGCGCTTTTAGCCGACTGCGGTTATAAGCGCGCGTCCGAACGGTCCGGCAGGGCATGCCGTGGCCGTTCCTGAATAGCTTGAAATAGGCCTCGTCTGCCTGTTTCGATACAAAAACGGAGTAGCAAAATGCCCAAGATGAAGACGAAGTCCGCTGCAAAGAAGCGGTTCAAGATCACTGCGACCGGCAAGGTTGTTGCAGCCGCCGCCGGTAAGCGCCACGGCATGATCAAGCGTACCAACAAGTTCATTCGCGACGCGCGCGGAACCATGGTTCTCGCCGAAGCTGACGGCAAGAAGGTCGTCAAGAACTACCTGCCGAACGGTCTCTGAGACTTTTCCGCACATTTGGACACTTTAAGGAGATCATGACATGGCACGCGTAAAACGTGGCGTAACTTCCCGCGCCAAGCACACCAAGACACTCAAGGCAGCCAAGGGCTTCTACGGCCGCCGCAAGAACACCATCCGCGCAGCAAAGGCTGCCGTGGATCGTTCCAAGCAGTACGCTTACCGCGACCGCAAGGTCAACAAGCGCAACTTCCGCGCTCTGTGGATCCAGCGTATCAACGCTGCTGTTCGCGAATTCGGCCTGACCTATGGCCGCTTCATCGACGGCCTGAACAAGGCTGGCATCGAAGTCGACCGCAAGGTTCTGTCCGACATGGCTATCCATGAGCCGGCAGCATTCGGCGCGCTCGTCGAAGCAGCGAAGAAGGCGCTTGAGTACCTCAAGGATGCTGGTACGGCCAACGAGTTTGAAACCGCTGTAAAGTAATTACGGCGCGGACAAATCTGTTGTTCATTTGAAACCCGCGCCGGTTCTCCGGCGCGGGTTTTCGTTTTCTGAAATTCACGGCAGTTTGGGCAAGGGCGTGCAACGCTTTACGCCGGGGTTGCCAATGGGTGGGGCATCCGGCTTTCGGTCGGCACGTTCCATTGGGGGCAAGAATGCTGGTTGCCGCAAGTGAGGCGGAAAAGGCGAAGGGTTTCCACGTCCATCTCGAAGATGGCGATATCGCAGCCTTGATGCGGGTTCTGCTTAAAAGCGAGCGCCGCGTGCAGAAACTCGAGCTTTCCACAACGACCGTCTGGATAAAACGCCAGGGCACGGAAACGCCGTCCTGGTGGATAAAGCTGCAGACTTTTCTCGCAAAGCTGCTGCCCTATACCTTCATGCGCCCATCACCCCCTCTTGATGGCGCCGGCCTGATGCGCCGCGAACTCGAAACGCTGCAGGTATTCAAGGCCCGCGGTTTCCCCGTCCCACCCGTCATCTATTCCTCACGGACAGCGGTTGTGCTGGGCGATGTAGGCCCCACCATCATGGAGCGGATGGATATGATAAGGGCGGCCGCGCCTGTGGAGCACGACGCCCTGCTCGTGAAATCTGCCGAGGCGCTCGGCGAGTTGCATGCGGCAGGCCTTTGCCATGGGCGTCCGCATGTGCGCGATTTCTTCCTCCAGGACGGGCGCATAGGCTTCATGGATTTCGAGGAGCGCCCGCAGGAGGTCATGCCGCTTGAGACCGCGCAGGCGCGCGATATCTGGCTGCTGTTTTTACAGGTCGCGACGCGCGCCTGCGATGCGCCAAAAACCTGCGATGCCGCCTTCGCCCGCTGGCGCGAAAACGCCCCGCCGCGGGCGCTGGAAGAATTGTGCCGCCTGACCGGCATTCTCGGGCGATTTTTACCGCTTGCCCGGTTGATCGGGCGCGTGCGGATGGGTAGTGATCTGCGACGCTTTATCATGGCGACCGACTATCTGATGAATGCTGTGAACCCCGAAGCCGCTCTCAAAAAAACCGGCAAGGCAGGAAAAGATGACTGAACTTGATACCTTGAAATCGCAATTGATGTCGGAGATCACTGCCGCTGCCGATGAGCCGGCCATCGAAGCCGTGCGCGTTTCCGCGCTCGGCAAGAAGGGCTCGGTTTCGGAGCTTCTGAAGACGCTTGGCAGCATGACGCCGGAAGAGCGCCAGACCCGCGGCGCCGCCATCAACCAGCTGAAGACTGAGATCACCGACCTCATCGGCGAGCGCAAGAATGCGCTGAAGGATGCAGCCATCGCCACCCGGTTGAAGGCGGAAACGGTGGATGTCAGCCTGCCGGTTCGACAGTCGCCAGCCGAGCGTGGCCGCATTCATCCGATCAGCCAGATCGTCGATGAAATCACCGCCATCTTCGCGGATATGGGTTTCTCGATCGCCGAAGGTCCGGATATCGAGACCGATTATTACAACTTCACGGCGCTGAATTTCCCGGAAGGCCATCCGGCCCGCGAAATGCACGACACCTTCTTCTTCCAGCCGGATGAAAAGGGCGAGCGAAAGGTGCTGCGCACGCACACCTCGCCGGTGCAGATCCGCACCATGGAAAACCAGAAGCCGCCGATCCGCATCGTCATTCCCGGCAAGACCTATCGTCAGGATTCCGACGCCACCCATTCGCCGATGTTCCATCAGGTCGAAGGTCTTGTCATCGACAAGAAGGCACATGTCGGCAATCTGCGCTGGGTGCTCGAGGAGTTCTGCAAGACCTTCTTCGAGGTCGACAGCGTCGTCATGCGCTTCCGCCCGTCCTTCTTCCCCTTCACGGAGCCGAGCTTCGAGGTGGATATCCAGTGCGACCGTTCCGGCCCCATCGTGAAGTTTGGCGAAGGGAAGGACTGGATGGAAATCCTCGGCTGCGGCATGGTGCACCCGAACGTGCTGCGCGCCGGCGGGCTGGATCCGGATGAATATCAGGGTTTTGCCTGGGGCATGGGCCTCGACCGCATCGCCATGCTGAAATACGGCATGCCGGACCTGCGCGATTTCTTCAACGCCGATGTCCGCTGGATGAACCATTACGGCTTCCGCCCGCTCGACATGCCGACGCTGTTCGGCGGTCTGAGCGTTTAATCCGGTTAGCCAAGGAGCAAAGACATGAAATTCACTCTTTCCTGGCTGAAAGAGCATCTCGATACGGATGCGACGCTGGACGAGATTTGCGAACGTCTGACGGCGATCGGTCTTGAGGTCGAGGATGTTGACGACAAGGCGGCCTACAAGCCTTTCGTCATCGCCAAGGTCGTTTCCGCTGAAAAACACCCTGAGGCCGACCGTCTGAAGGTGCTGATGGTGGATGCCGGTGACGGCAAGCCGGTGCAGATCGTCTGCGGCGCTCCGAATGCCCGCGCCGGCCTTGTCGGCGCGCTGGCGCGCCCCGGCATGTATGTTCCGGGCATCGATGTGACGCTTGCCGTCGGCAAGATTCGCGGTGTCGAAAGCCACGGCATGATGTGCTCCGAAAAGGAGCTCAACATTTCCGACGATCACGACGGCATCATCGATCTGCCGCAGGACGCGCCGGTCGGCACCTCCTTCGCCGCCTATGCCGGTCTCGACGATCCGGTCATCGAGATCAACCTGACGCCAAACCGTCCGGATTGCACCTCGATCTACGGCATCGCCCGCGATCTCGCGGCTTCCGGTCTCGGCAAGCTGAAGACGAGGCCTGCGCCGTCCTTCACGGTGGAAGGTGCTACCCCTGTCGATGTGAAGCTGGAACTCGATGATGCGGCGCTCTGCCCCGGCTTTTCCCTGCGCATCGTGCGTGGCGTAAAGAACGGCCCGAGCCCGAAGTGGATGCAGCAGCGCCTGATGGCGATCGGCCTGCGTCCCATCAATGCGCTGGTCGATATCACCAACTACATGACCTTCGATCAGGGCCGGCCGATGCACGTCTTCGACGCCGCCAAGGTCAAGGGCGATCTTACGGTTCGCCGTGCGAAAGAGGGTGAGACCATCCTCGCGCTCGACCAGCGCGAATACAAGCTCGGCCCGAACAATGTCGTCATCGCCGATGAAAAGGGCCTCGAGTCCATCGGCGGCATCATGGGTGGCGAACATTCCGGCTGCGACGAAAACACCGTCGACGTGCTGATTGAGGCCGCTCTCTGGGATCCGATCAACATCGCCAAGACCGGCCGTTCGCTCGGCATCATCACCGATGCGCGTTATCGTTTCGAGCGTGGCGTCGATCCGGAATATATGGTTCCGGGTCTGGAACGCACCACCGAACTGGTTCTGGAACTGTGCGGCGGCGTGGCTGGCGAAGCCCGCGTTGTCGGTTACAAGGGCCATCAGCCCAAAGTCGTGGATTTCCCGCTTGCGGAAGTGAAGCGTCTGACAGGTCTGGAAGTTTCGGCGGAAGAGAGCCTCACCATTCTCAAGGGCCTCGGTTTTGGTGTCGAGGGAACGGGCGAACGCGTGTCCGCGACTGTCCCGTCCTGGCGTCCTGACGTCGATGGCAAGGCCGATCTTGTGGAAGAAGTCATGCGCATCCACGGCGTCGACAACATCAAGCCGGAGCCGCTGGAAAGCCTCAGCGCCGCCAATGGCCGCATCCTGACCACGCTGCAGATCCGCACCCGCACCGCGCGCCGTGCGCTTGCAAGCCGTGGAATGCTTGAGGCCGTCACATGGTCCTTCATCCCGGAAGCGCAGGCGAAACTCTTCGGCGGCGGTTCGCCCGCGTTGAAGCTTGCCAACCCGATTGCGGCCGATATGTCGGACATGCGGCCGTCGCTGCTGCCGGGCCTTCTGACAGCTGCTCAGCGCAATGCCGACAAGGGTTACGGCGATGTGGCGATCTTCGAGGTTTCCGGCACCTATGAGGGCGATACGCCTGATACGCAGCGCCGCGTCGCCGGTGGTGTCCGCCGTGGCACGGCCTCGCTCGCGGGCAGCGGCCGCATGTGGTCCAATGCGGTGAAGGGTGGCGGCAAGCCGGTAGACGTCTATGACGCCAAGGCCGACGCGCTGGCAGTGCTCGAAGCCTGCGGTTTGCCCATGGCCAATGTGCAGATCGAAGCCGGCGGCCCCGCCTGGTATCACCCCGGCCGTTCCGGCACCATCAAGATGGGCCCCAAGGTCGTGCTCGGTTATTTCGGTGAATTCCACCCGAAGACACTGTCTGAATTGGATGTTTCCGGCGCCTATTGCGGCTTCGAAATCTATCTCGACGCCATGCAGGAACCAAAGAAGAAGGCGACCCGCACCAAGCCTGCACTTGAGCTTTCGCCCTTCCAGGCCGTCAAGCGCGACTTCGCCTTCGTGGTCGACAAGTCGGTGGAGGCGGGCGCCATCATCAAGGCCGCAACCAGCGCTGACCGCAAGCTGATCACCGGCGTCAATGTCTTTGATATTTTCGAGGGCGCATCGCTCGGCGAGGATCGCAAGTCGGTGGCTATCGAAGTCCAGATCCAGCCGGTCGACAAGACGCTGACGGATGAGGATTTCGAGGCGCTGACCGCAAAGATCGTCGGCAATGTCGAGAAATCGACGGGCGGCGTTCTGCGCGCCTGAGCCAGACAGCTGACGGAATAAAAAAGCCGCGGTGATTGCCGCGGCTTTTTGTTTTTACCGGTTGGCCAGCCGTGTCATTCGTTCCGGATAACGTTCGCCCGCAACCTTTGCCGGGGAGAGCAACGCGCCGAGGCTGGCGACTTCGTCAGCCGTCAGCGATACATCCGCCGCCGCCACGTTTTTCTCCAGATTGGCGATTTTCGTGGTGCCGGGGATCGGTACGATGAAGTCACCCTGCGCCATGACCCAGGCGAGCGCCAGCTGCCCCGCAGTAACGCCTTTTTCAGCCGCCATGTCTTCCAGCAGCTGGATGAGCGCCAGATTGGCATCGAAGTTTTCGCTTTGGAAGCGCGGCAGGCTGCGGCGGAAATCGTCGGACGCAAGTCCGTCGAGTGTCTTCAATGCGCCCGTCAAAGCGCCGCGGCCGAGCGGGCTGAAGGGCACGAAACCGATGCCGAGTTCGCGGCAGGTTTCCAGCACGCCATTTTCTTCGGGATCGCGGGTCCACAGCGAATATTCGCTTTGAATGGCCGCAATCGGGTGAACGGCATGCGCCTTGCGAAGGGTCGCCGCGCTCGCCTCTGAAAGGCCGAGTGCCTTCACCTTGCCTTCCCGCACCAGATCGGCCATTGCGCCGACCGTCTCTTCAATCGCCACGTCCGGATCGACGCGGTGCTGGTAATAGAGGTCGATGACATCGACACCGAGCCTTTTCAGCGAGGCTTCGGCGACGGCACGGACATTTGCGGGCGAACCGTCAACACCCTGGATCATTTCCGCCGAAGGTTTGCTGCCATCGATGCGGAAACCGAATTTGGTGGCGATGGTCACCTGGTCGCGATAGGGCTTCAAAGCCTTGCCGACGAGGATTTCGTTTTTGAACGGGCCGTAGACTTCCGCCGTATCGAAGAATGTAACGCCAAGCTCGACGGCGCGATGCAGCGTCGCGATGGAGCCACTTTCATCGTTCGAAGGGCCATAGGCATGGCTCATGCCCATGCAGCCAAGTCCGAGCGCGGAGACGGAGAGGTCTTTTCCGAGAATTCTATGTTTCATCTGCCTGTCCTTTGTCAGAGCACGCCTTGAAAACTGTCCCGTGGTTTGCGCGGAGCGTGTATCCAAGACGCTGAATATACCCTTGGGGAGTGGGTATGGGCAAAACATAACGTCCGGTGGTGGCAAAGATAATCGCTGCAAATCCGCTCGGCTTGTTCTATTATTTAGAACAATGAACCGTGTGCAACTCTCCCAACTGGCCGTTCTCGCCGCTGTCGCCGAAGGCCGCAGCTTCCGCAAGGCCGCGGCTGAACTCGCCATTGCGCCGTCGGCCGTCAGCCATGCGGTGTCGTCGCTGGAGGCGAGCCTTGGCCTGCGCCTGCTTCACCGCACAACCCGCAGCGTTTCGCCGACGGAGGAGGGCAGGCGGCTTCTCGAGACGCTGGGGCCGGCGCTTGCCGATATCGACGCGGTCATCGAGACCCTTGCCGAACATGGTGGAAGACCGGCCGGTCCCCTGCGCATCACCCTGCCGCGGCTCGCGGCCGAGGATCTGATCGTGCCCCGGCTGGGTGAATTCCTGCGGCTCTATCCCGATATCTCACTCGAAATCTCGACGGATGATCGCTTCGAAGACATTGTCGCGAAAGGGTTCGATGCCGGTCTGCGGCTCGGAGAACATCTCGATGCGGATATGATTGCGGTAAAAGCGAGCGGTGCATGGCGTGGGGCTATTGTCGGCTCCCCCGCTTACTTCGCAGAAAATCCGCCGCCGCGCGATCCAAGGGACCTCATCCGGCATCGCTGCATCCGTCGGCGTTTCGCGAGCGGTCTGGTTTATCGCTGGGAACTGGAGAAAAACGGCAAGCCGCTGGTGGTCGATGTGCAGGGACCCTTGATCCTCTCGGACCAGAGCCTCATTCGCCGGGCGGCGATTGACGGGGCAGGGCTTGCCTTTGTTTTCGAGCAGCGGGTCGAGGACGATATCAGCGAAGGCAGGCTCATCCGCGTGCTGGACGACTGGTGTGCGCCCTTCGACGGCTTCTACATCTATTATCCCTCGCGCCGGCAGATGCGCCCGGCGCTGAGGGCTTTCGTGGATTTCTTCCGTTTCCGGGGATGATCAGAACGTTATGCGATAGCGGATATGGCCGTCGCTCTTCACGTAGCTGTCGTAAAGCTTCTGGGCCCGGTGGTTGTCTTCGCCGGTGTTCCAGTACAGCCGCGACCAGCCCTTCTCCTTGCAGATGGCGATAAGATCGTCCATCAGCGCCCGGCCCGTCCCTTTGCCCCGGATTTCGCCATCGACGAATAAATCCTCCAGATAGCAATCGGGATTTTTCACCCAGGTGGAGTCGTGGAAGTGGTGGATGGCGAAACCGGCCATGCGGTCGCCCAGCAGGGCCACACGCATCGAAACGCGGGATGCGGGATCGAGGATGCGCGCCCAGGTATGCTCGGTGACGTCATCGGCAAGATCGACATCATAAAAGGCGAGATAGTCGTTCCAGAGGCGCAGCCATTCTGCCCTGTCAGCCGGCTCAGCGTTACGAATTGCAAGTTCCATCTTATGCACCTGCCTTGTCGAGAAGGGTCATCATCTCATCGGTCAGTTTCAGGTTGACGGCGCGTTTGAAGCTTTCAAGCTGCGACAGGCTGGTGGCGCTGGCGATCGGTGCGGTTACCGCCTTTTTCCGTAACAGCCAGGCGAGCGCGATATCGGCGAGCTTGGCCCCGGTCTGTACAGCCACAGCATCCATGGCACCCAGAACGGCAAGGCCACGCGTGTTGACATATTCGCCCACACGATAGCTGCGGGCGACGCCTTCCGTATCGGCCTTGGCGCGGTATTTCCCGGTCAGGAAGCCGGCGGCGAGGCTATAGTAGTTGATGACGCCAATCTCTTCTTTCACACAAAGATCAGCAAGCGGACCTTCGAAATCCGCGCGGTTATAGAGATTATATTCCGGCTGCAGCACGTCGTAACGCGGAAGATTGTTTTTCGCAGCTGTGTCGAGCGCGTTCTGAAGCTCAATCGCGGAATAGTTGGAGCAACCGATGGCGCGGATTTTTCCCTGTTCCTTCAACTTTGCGAAGGCGGCAAGCGTCTCTTCCACCGGTACCTCCGCATCCGGTTTGTGGGCGAGATAGAGGTCGATATAGTCGGTTTGCAGCCGCTTCAGCGAAGCCTCGACAGCCTCTGCGATCCATTTGGCGCCAAGGCCGGTCTTCTGGCCGCGATTGTCGAAACCGACTTTCGTGACAATCACCGCGTCTTCGCGCTTCACGCTCGACTGTTTCAACCATTTGCCGATGATCGCTTCGGATTCGCCACCCACATGCCCGTCCACCCAGGCGGAATAGACATCCGCCGTGTCGATGGCGTTGAACCCGGCGTCGAAAAAGGCATCGAGCAGGGCAAAGGAAGTCTTTTCATCCGCTGTCCAGCCGAACACGTTGCCACCGAAGACGATCGGCGCGATGGAGAGGCCGGTCCGGCCAAGGCTTCGTTTTTCCACGGGAATGCTCCTGTTGCTGACTTTGCGGCAGGTTAGCAACTGCCCGTCGGCATAACCATTCAATTCCTTTGATGGCACTCATCAGCCAGCGGGCGATGGCCGGGAAAATCAGGCCTGAAAACCGCGATAATGGCTGGGCGGGTAACGATTATGCTGTTGCCAGACGCGCCGCAAATGCCGGGCGGAGGCAAAGCCCGCCCGCTCGGCGATGGCCTCCATATCGAGGCGGCTATTTGCGAGAATGTCGCGGGCGAGATTGACCCGCATCAGATTGACGTAGTCGATGACACTGATGCCGGTATGCTCGCGAAACAGGCGCGACAGGTGCCTTTCGCTGAGTGCTGCGATATCGGCCAGCCGTTCCAGCGACCAGTCCCGCGCCGGTTCCGCCATCACACGATCCTGCACGCGGTGAATGGCGGGATGCATGTGGTTGCGGCCGGTCAGCCAGGGAGAGACCTGTGGGTCGTTGCCGTTGCGCCTGAGATAGATGACCATGGTTTGGGCAATGTGCGCGGCGACCGCCGGTGATGTCAGCCGCGAAACCACATGCAGCATCAGGTCAATGCCGGTGGAGATGCCGGCGCTGGAGAAGCGGTTGCCATCCTCCACGAAAAGGCGGTTTTCGGCCACCTGCGATAGTGGCGCGATGCGGCGCAGTGCATCGATACAGTCGCTGTGCGTGGTGCAGCTCCGTCCGTCGAAAAGCCCGGCTTCGCCCGCCAGCAGCGCGCCGGAGCAAATGGAAATGACTGTTGTGTCGGGCTGCACGGCATGACGCAACCAGGCCGCCAGCGCCTGCCGTTCCCGCCGTGTTTCCGGCTCGTTTTCGGAGCGTGACGTGCTGCCGGATATTAGCAGGAAGGCATCGTCCGGCAGGGCGGCAGGCAAGGTCTCCAGCCCGCAAATGCCAAGGCCGATCGAGGATTGCTGTATTTCCCGTGCCGCGATGTAGCGGCATTCGAAGGAGATATCGTTCTGCTCGTCATTGGCATAGCGGATCACCTGCAACGGGCCGGCAATATCGAGCAACAGCGCGTGCGGCGGCACAAGCGTATAAAAGGGAATGATGCGTGTGCCGCCTCTATCCATCAGGCTGCCGCCTTCAGCGGGGCAAGCGCGTCACTCACAGTGGCGACGCGCGCGAAGCGACCGGCCAGTACAAGCTCGGTCCGCTTGCGGATATCGTCCGCGCTGAACACCGTGCCGGAGGCATGTGTCATCGGAAAGGTCAGCGTCGCCTCGGTCACGTAATCGACGCTGTAACCGAGATCGGAAGCGTGCCGGGTGGTCGTTTCGCAGCATTGCTCGGTGCGGATGCCGGAGACGATCAGCCGGTTGATGCCTCTCTGCGTCAGCCAGATTTCAAGGCCGGTGCCGGCGAAAGCCGAGTGCCGGTTCTTGTGAAAGGTGACATCCGGGGTGATCTGCACACCCTCCAGAGCGCGGATATAGCCGCTGTCTTTCGAAAAGGCGCGGTCGCCATCGACATGGAAAATCTGCACGACGGGGATTCCTGCGGCCCTGGCGCCATCGATCAGCGTCTGTTGCTTCTCGAGATAAGCGGCGAACCCGCTCTCCTCGAAATAAGGAGCATGCCGGAAGGATTCCTGAACATCGATAACGAGAAGCGCGGTATTGGAAGAGGACATTTCATGGTTCTCCAGTGAGTTCATGAATAGCATAATTCTCCTTTAATCACGCGGATAAAAGCAACCAGACCGACAAAGGCAGGACAAATCCGGCCAACTTTTATTCGTCGCGTGTCTGCGGCTTGTCAGAACGTGTGATGGTGGTAAGTTGCCGCTGGATTGCAGAGCGGGAGAATGAAATGCTGCGCTTCGGAATAATCTCGACGGCGAAGATCGCTCAGGATCACGTCATTCCGGCGATACAGGATGCGGAAAATTGCGTCGTCAGCGCCATCGCCAGCCGCGATCACGCCAGGGCGCGCGCGGTTGCCGACCGTTTTTCCGTGCCGCATGCCTTTGGTTCCTATGAGGAGATGCTGGCATCGGATGTGATCGATGCGGTCTATATCCCGCTTCCCACATCCCAGCATGTGGAATGGACCATCAAGGCCGCCGATGCCGGCAAGCACGTTCTCTGCGAAAAGCCGATCGCGTTGAAAGCAGAAGAGATCGATACACTTATCGCGGCGCGTGACCGCAATGGTGTCATCGTGTCCGAGGCTTTCATGGTTACCTATGCGCCGGTCTGGGCGAAAGTGAAGGAATTGCTGGCTTCGGGTGCTATCGGCACGCTGAAGCACGTGCAGGGCGCTTTCAGCTATTTTAATCGCGATCCCGGCAATATGCGCAATATTCCCGAACTGGGTGGCGGAGCACTGCCGGATATTGGCGTCTACCCGACCATCGTCACCCGCTTTGCCACTGGCGCCGAGCCGAAGCGCGTGCAGGCGACAGTCGAGCGTGACCGGGAATTCGGCACCGATATCTATTCCAGTGTCCGGGCCGATTTCGGCGGTTTCGAGCTGAGCTTTTATCTCGCAACCCAGCTTGCCGCCCGCCAGCTCATGGTCTTCCACGGTACGGATGGTTACATCGAGGTCAAATCCCCCTTCAACGCCAATCGCTGGGGTGCGGAAGAGATCGAACTGACCAATCAGGCCCATAACCAGTCGCAGGTCTTCCGGTTTCAGGATAGCCGCCAGTACAAGCTGGAGGCGGAGGCCTTTGCCCGTGCAGTGAAGGGCGAGGGAGAGGTTGTCACCCTGGAAAGCTCAAGGAAGAACCAGCTTTTCATCGACGCCATCTACCACGCGGCCGAAAAGGATGGCTGGGAGAAGGTTTAATCCGGATCCCGTCGCTGTCTTTGCAGCCGCCAATAGCCGTAGAGGGCCAGCGCCAGTGCCGCGAGCGCTGAAAGGGCAAGCGGGACAAGCGGCTGCACCAGCGGGTTGCGCCATAGCAGCAGGGCAAAAAGTCCGACGCCGACGAAGCGGGAGATGAGCGTGACGGCATTCATGAGAAAGCCGTTCAACGCGTCCGGTGCATTTCCATTGGAACGGTTCAGCCGCCAGCTCGTAGCAAGTCCCGCCGCCGCGCCGGGCAAACGGGCTGCCAGCGGATCGACGCCGAGATAGAAGATAAGAAGGCAGGTGACGGCAAGATCGACGGCCAATCCGCAGATCTCGGTCAGCGCGAAGTGCGGAAGTCTCAAGGGTGTGGGCTTTTAAAGTGTCGGCTGCGTGGAGCGCGGGCGCTGCAGCACCAGAAGGCCGATAACGACACCCACGACGCCGAAATTATAACCGGCAAGCGCCAAAAGCAGCGACATCAGCGGCACGGCGGTGGAAGAAAGCACCATTGCGACACCATAGGCGCCGATAATCATCATGCAGATGAAAACGATGCTGAAGACAGAACGCAACGCAACGGCGGTTACGCCGAGCACCGTGGCGGTAAGAAAGATCATGATGCCGCCTCCTCTTTGGTTGCCGGGTCTGGAACAAGACCTAGCGTCTCCTTCCCTAACGAACCCTTGTTTTCTCCTCCAATCCCTGTTTTCCTAACTCGTTAGTTGAGGTTATGGTTTCATCGTCGTTAAAATCGGTGAGCCGGTGCCGGCATTTCCGAATCGACGGCTTTTGGTTACAAACGGGCATGAGCGATATCTTCTCCCACGCCGCATTGAGCAATCTTGCCGAATTTTCGGTGTCCGAACTGTCGGGTTCCATTAAGCGCACGGTGGAGACGGCTTTCGAGCAGGTGCGGGTGCGCGGCGAGATTTCCGGCTATCGTGGCCCGCATTCTTCCGGCCACGCCTATTTCTCGCTGAAGGATGATCGCGCCCGTATCGACGCGGTGATTTGGAAAGGCACCTTCTCTCGCCTGAAGTTCCGCCCGGAAGAGGGCATGGAAGTGATCGCGACGGGCAAGATCACCACTTTTCCCGGTTCCTCGAAATACCAGATCGTCATCGAAAGCCTTGAGCCTGCCGGTGCCGGCGCGCTGATGGCGCTTCTGGAAGACCGTCGCCGGCGGCTGGCGGCGGAAGGGCTGTTTGATGCGGCCCGCAAGCGCCCCCTGCCATTCATGCCGCGTGTCATCGGCGTCGTCACCTCGCCCACGGGTGCGGTCATTCGCGATATTCTTCACCGTATCTCGGATCGGTTTCCGGTCCACGTCGTCGTCTGGCCAGTCAAGGTGCAGGGCGAAGGCTCGGGCGAGGAGGTGGCGAACGCCATCCGGGGTTTCAACGCGCTCAAGCCCGGCGGTGAAATCGCGCGTCCAGATGTGCTGATCGTCGCGCGCGGCGGCGGCAGCCTCGAAGACCTCTGGAGCTTCAACGACGAGATCGTCGTGCGCGCCGCAGCCGAAAGCGAAATCCCGCTGATTTCCGCCGTCGGGCACGAGACCGATACGACATTGATCGATTATGCCGCCGATGTGCGCGCGCCGACGCCGACAGGCGCTGCCGAAATGGCGGTGCCGGTGCGGGCGGAACTCGAAGCACAGCTTTCAGGTCTTGCTGCCCGCCTTTCCGGTTCGGTCTCGCGGCAGATGGATAACCGCCGACAGGGCGTGCGGGCGCTGGTGCGTGCCCTGCCGTCACTTGATCAGCTTCTCGCCCTGCCGCGCCGACGTTTCGATGAGGCTGCGAGCGGTCTTGGCCGTGGATTGGAATTGACGACGCTGAACAAGCGCCGTGCCTTCGAGCGTTCCGCCTCTGGGCTGAGGCCGGAAACCCTGCTGAACGGTCTCAAACACCATAGGCAGCGCATCACCGAACGCATGCACCGGGCCGAGACCCTGGTGGAGCGCCGTCTGCTGCAGGGCAAAGGCCGGGTTGATTCCTTCGATTCCGCCCTGCGTTCGCTCCCCGCGCGCCTGCTTGGCCAGCTGGAACGGCAGAAGGAACGGGTCGTCACCGCGTCGCGCCGGGCCGATACCGCCGTGTTGCACCGCATGGCCCAGAACCGTTCCGGTCTCGCCGCCCATGATCGCATCCTGCAATCCCTGTCCTACAAGAACGTGCTGAATCGCGGTTATGCCGTGATCCGTGACGAAGAGAGCCGGCCGCTGACCCGCGCTGCCGCCATCGCCTCCGGTGCTGTGGTGTCGATGGAGTTTGCCGATGGCCGTGTTTCCGCCATCACGACGGGAGAAGGGACACCTTCTGCGGATGCCGCCGCCGCGCCGAAAAAGAAGCCGGCAAAACCGGCTTCCTCCGGCCCTGGCAACCAGGGCAGCCTGTTCTGATCAGATCGACGCCGCATCCGAAAAACGGCGGCTGACGGTGAAGCTCTTTTCGATATCGGGATGCAGCTCCATGCCAAGGCCGGCGCCCGGTGGCACGGTGATCATACCGTTTTTCACCTCGGGCAAGGCGGTGACGAGATCGCGATACCAGGTCTTGTAGAAGGCGCGCACGCTTTCCTGCACCAGAGCATTCGGCGCGTTGAGCGACAGATGCGTGGAGGCGCAGAGCACCACGGGGCCGGTGCAATCATGCGGCGCGACCGGCAGATGCCAGGCTTCCGCCATGGAGGCGATCTTGCGTGCTTCCGAAAGGCCGCCGCACCAGCTGATGTCGAGCATCACCACGCCGGCCGCACCCGTTTCCAGCAGATCGCGGAAGGCCCAGCGTGAGCCGAGCGTCTCCGATGCGGAAATCGGAGCGGGCGACACGGCGGCATAACGCGTCAGGCTGGAAAGGCTGTCCATCTTGATCGGGTCTTCATGCCAGAAGGTCTGGTAAGGGGTGAGCGCATTGGCAATCTGCATGGCGGGCAGAAGCTGCCACATGGAGTGAAACTCCACCATGATATCCATCTTGTCGCCCACCGCCTTGCGGATCTTTTCGAAAGGCTCGAGCGCGCTTTTCAGGTCCGGCATCGAGATATATTGACCGCGCGTCTTTTCCGCCGCCGCATCGAAAGGCCATATCTTCATGGCGGTGATGCCGTCTTCGAGCAGCGAATGGGCAAGCTCGTCGGCCCGATGCAGGAAGCCGTTCAGATCGTCATAGTCCTTGCCGTCGGAGAGGCCATAATTGGCCGTCTGCTGGCCGGTCGCCTTCTTGATATATTCGGTGCCGGCGCAGGTGTTGTAGGTGCGAATTTCCTTGCGGCTGAAGCCGCCGAGAAGCTGGGCTATGGGCTGGTTGGTGGCCTTGCCGAAAATATCCCACAGCGCGATATCGAAGGCGGAATTGCCGCGCACTTCCGCGCCCGACGAGCGGAAACCGAGATAACCGACGAGGTCCTGCGCCAGAAGATCGATCTGCAGTGGATCGCGGCCGATCACGCGAGGGGCGATATATTCGTGCACATAGGTCTCCACCGTCTCCGCTCCGAAGAAGGTTTCGCCGAGCCCGGTAATGCCTTCATCCGTATGGACCAGAACCCAGAGCAAGTTCGTCCGTTCCGCCACACGGACGGTCTCGAGTTTCGTGATTTTCATGGTATCTCCTCCAGAGGCAGTCAGTTTTCCATCTGGGACTGCGTTGAAAAAATCAGGCGATGCCAGCTGCCAGAAGCGCGTGCACGCTTTCATCGAAGTGGCGCGCCATCAGCGTTGAGGCGGTTTGCGGGTCGCCTGCAGCAATGGCCTGTCCGATGGCGATGTGCAGTTCACACGCGGCAAGGCGCTGCGCATCGGAGGTGCGGCTTTTCCAGCCGATCGGCCAGGTCTGGCGTGTCACATTCTGGAAAGCACCGAGAATGAGTTCGAAAACCGGGTTCTTGGAGGCTCTGGCAACAGCAAGGTGAAAGGCAAGGTCGTGTTCCATCACCTTGTCATTGTCGCTGAAATCCCGCTCCATATTGTTCGCGTGGTCGAGGATGGTGAGCGCTTCCGCATCCGCGCGCCTCAGCGCCGCGAGTGTCACGGTTCTGACTTCGATGGTGCGGCGCACGTCGTAAATCTGCTGGATGTTGATCTGCTCGGTGTGAATGCCATGTTCGAACATCAGCGACATCGCGCCATGATCCAGCGTCGCCACGGTGGCGCGCTTGCCGGCGCTGACATCGATCAGCCGCATGGCGGAAAGCGACCGGAAAGCCTCGCGAACGACAGTGCGCGAGACGCCGAGCTGTTGCGAAAGCGAAAGTTCGCTCGGCAGCTTGGCGCCGGGGGCAAGTTCATTTTCGCGGATATGGCGGGTGATCGCGCCGATCGTGCTGCTGACGAGGCCGGACTCATGCGAAATGGCGTTATACATTTTTCCTCCAACCTGTAGTACAGGTTTATGGAAAATTGCTTACAGGATTATATGTGACAAAACAAGCGCCCTTGCCGGCGATTGCGCTTCTTTCCGTGCGGCCAAGGCCTAATCCTTGAAACCCTGCAAAAATCGCTTCAGCAATCCGTTCAGCGCCACGCGCTCCTCTTCGCTGAGATGGGCGACCAGGCGATGCTGGTTTTCGACGTGTGCGCCGACTGCTTCCTCGACGATGGCAAAGCCCTGTTCTGTCAGCGATATCAAGACGCTGCGCCGGTCCTGCGGATTGTGAATGCGTTCCACCAGCCCGGCTTTTTCCAGCTGGTCGATCCGGTTTGTCATGGTGCCGGAACTGACCATGGTCATGGCAAGCAGATCGCCGGGTGAGAGCCGATAGGGTGAGCCCGCGCGACGCAATGTCGCCAGTACGTCGAAAGCCGAGGAGGAGAGGCCGTGTTTCAACAGCACCGCCTCCACCTCGCGGCCAAGATGTGTGCTGAGCCGGTGCAGCCGCCCGAGCAGCCCCATGGGGGCGACATCGAGATCGGGTCGCTCGCTGCGCCATTGTGCGAGAATATGGTCGACGTGGTCCATGGGTTCCTTGCTCATCACCAAGGCATAACAATTGATATCTTGACGTCAAGATAAAATCGACTAAGCTGGATTTATCTTGATGTAGAGATTCTTGAAATGAAGAAAAATACGACCTATGCCGCCGATGTGCTGGTGACCGCGCTTGCCCCCGCCATCTGGGGAACCACCTATTTCGTCACGACGGAATTTTTGCCGCAGGGATATCCGCTGCATGTCGCCATGCTGCGCGCCTTGCCGGCCGGTGTCCTGCTGCTACTTCTCGTCCGAAAGCTGCCGCAGGGCATCTGGTGGCCGCGCAGCTTCATTCTCGGCGCACTGAATTTCTCGTTTTTCTGGGCGATGCTTTTCGTGTCGGCCTATCGGTTGCCGGGCGGTGTCGCGGCAACAGTGGGCGCGGTGCAACCGCTCATCGTCATTGGTCTGTCGCGGCTGTTTCTCTCAACACCGGTGCGGCCGCTTGCCATCGTCGCCGGTTTCCTCGGCATTGCCGGCGTTGCGCTTCTGGTGCTGACGCCGGGTGCGGCGCTGGATGGTATCGGCGTTGCCGCAGGCCTTGCCGGTGCCGTCTCCATGGCCTTCGGAACGGTGCTGACCCGCAAATGGCGCCCGCCGGTCTCGAACCTCACCTTCACAGCCTGGCAATTGACGGCGGGCGGCATTCTTCTTTTGCCGATCGCCTATGTTCTGGAGCCGGCCTTGCCGGCGCCAACGGCCGCCAATATTCTCGGCATGGCCTATCTCGGCCTTATCGGTGCGGCACTCACTTATCTTCTATGGTTTCGTGGGCTCGCCCGCATCGAACCTTCCGCGGCGGCATCGCTCGGTTTTTTAAGTCCTGTCGTGGCGACCCTGCTGGGCTGGCTGGCGCTTGGCCAAAGCCTCGCGCCAGCGCAGATCGCCGGGTTTGTTGCCGTGCTTTTCAGCATCTGGCTCAGTCAGCGCAGCCAGTTGCCGAGGTAGCCCGTCAGGCCCATTCACCCTTGCGCATGACAGGAACCGTGGAGCCATCCGGCTTCACGCCATCGATATCCACCTTGTTGGAGCCGATCATCCAGTCGATATGGATGAGGCTGGAATTGCCGCCCTGCGCCTTGATCTGATCCTGCGACAGCGAGGCGCCGTCGAGGAAGCATTTCGAATAGCACTGGCCGAGCGCGATGTGGCACGAGGCGTTTTCATCGAACAGCGTGTTATAAAACAGGATGCCGCTTGCTGAAATCGGTGAGGAATGCGGCACAAGCGCCACTTCGCCGAGACGCCGCGCGCCTTCATCGGTGTCGAGCACCTTGTTCAGCACGGCTTCGCCCTTCGAAGCCCTGGCGTCTACGATGCGACCGGCTTCGAACTTCACCTGAATATCATCGATCAGGGTTCCCTGATGCGACAGCGGCTTGGTGCTGGAGACGTAACCATCGACGCGCAGCGCATGCGGTGTGGTGAAGACTTCTTCGGTCGGAATATTCGGGTTACAGGTCACGCCGTTCTTGGCCGTGGAGGCGCCGCCATGCCATTCGTGGCCATCCGCCAGGCCGATCTTTACGTCGGTGCCGGGGCCGGTGAAATGCAGCGCAGAGAAGCGTTCGCCATTCAGCCATGCGGAGCGCTTGGCAAGATTGGCATTGTGCTGCGCCCACGCGGCGACGGGATCGGCCACATCCACCCGCGAGGCGGCGAAGATGGCATCCGCGAGCTTGCGCACCGCTTCATCCTCGGTGAGGCCGGGGAAGACCTGCTTTGCCCAGGAGGGGTTGGGATAAGAAATGATGTTCCAGTTGATGTCGAAGTTGGAAATCTTCTCCAGCGCCGGCTTATAGGCCGTGGAATTGGCCTTGTTGGCGCGCGCCACCTTTGCGGGGTCCTGCTCGGCCAGCAGCATGGGGTTGTCGCCGGCAATCGCCAGCCGAGCTGCGCCATTGGCATAGGCCTTCGCCATGCCCTCATAGAGCCAGCCGGAAGCCCGGTCGAAATTCGCGTCGCTGGCGTGGCGATAGCGTGAAAGCGTGGTTTCCTCGTCGGAATAGAAAGTGGTGACCAGTCCGCCGCCCGCCATATAGGCATGCTTGGTCAGAAACCGCACCAGCGGCAGGGCTGCCAGCGGCGCAGTGATCACCAGATCCTGATCCTTCTGCAATTGCAGGCCGACCTTGACGGCGACTTCCGCGAGTTTTTCGAGTTTGACGGGATCGATGGGGGAAACGGTCATGATCTGCCTTCGTCTATTTCAATAGGAGGCGCCGACCATAGCCCATTCCTTCCGAAAGCCAAACGCTTTCAGGAGCGGCCGTTGCACGTCATTCCGCGACCAGAGGGGCGATAATGGCATTCAGCGCTTTCTGGGCATCACGGGGCGAAAGCCTCACCTGCAAACCACGCTGCCCGCCATTCATGTAGACGTAGTCATGCGCCATGGCATCGGCTTCAATGGCTGTCGGCACCTGTTTCTTCTGCCCGAAGGGGCTGATGCCGCCGACATGGTAACCGGTCGCCCGCTCCGCATCGGCGGGTTTCATCATGCTGGCGGATTTGCCGCCAAAGGCGGTGGCAAGTTTCTTCATGCTCACCTCGCGGTCGGAGGGGACAACGACGCAGACCGGCTTGCCGTCCAGTTCCGCCATCAGCGTCTTCAGCACCAGATGCGGCGCCTCACCGATCGCCTCGGCCGCCTGCAGGCCGATGCGGTCGGCATTAGGGTCATAATCATAGGTGACGGTGGTGAAGGCGACGCCGGCCTTCGTCAGCATCTGGGTGGCGCGGGTCGTTTTGGACATGGCGGGCTGTGCTCAGGCAAAAAGGGTCTGGTAGATTTCCGGCTTGAAGCCGACGGTTACCTTGCCCTTTGCCTCCAGCACCGGACGCTTGATCATCGAGGGCTGCTCCAGCATCAGGCCGATGGCCTTTTCGCGCGTAAGATCGGCCTTCTGGCTGTCATCGAGTTTCTTGAAGGTGGTGCCGGCCCGGTTGAGAACCGTCTCCCAGCCCGCGGCATCACACCATGTTTCCAGATGGGCGCGGTCGATACCGGTCGCCTTGTAGTCATGGAAAGAATAATCAACGCTGTTCAATTCCAGCCAGCTTCTGGCCTTCTTCATCGTGTCGCAGTTCTTGATGCCGTAAATCGTGACCGTCATGCTGGCGTCTCTCCATCTTTAGGCCCTCCGGCATAACGAAATATCCATCTTATTCAAGCCGCGCCCAATTTGCCTTGCGCCATTTTGGGGAGCCTGACGTCTGAGCCATGCAAAATCGATGTGGCTGATATCCAAACGAGCGCGAGCAAAGCTGCATGGCTTCCCTGCTGCATCATGAGTTGTAGAACGGGCCGGAAATGCCCATTATCTGGGCATCAAAGATGGAGAGAAAAATGCGTCAGGTTGCAAAGACATCGCGTAACTTCTTCGGTGAAACTTTCGCCGTTCTCGGTGCAGCGCTCTCGGTTTCGGCCGCTGTTCGCGCACATCGCAAGCCCGCCCGCGCCGATCTCGAAGCTCTCGGCATCGACGGCAAGGCTTTCGACAAGGTCCAGCTCTAAGCTGCTTATCGTTGGTAGCGAGGCGAAATCGCCTCGCTTGCGCTTGGCACCGGAATTCCTTCGGTTTTCGGCAGGTGCCTTCGATGATTTGAACTGCGCCTTTGTCGTATAGAAGGCGCGTCCCTGCAGCTACTCAGCAGCAGATAGTTTTAGGCATGGATGCCGTGCTTTTTCAGGCCCACGTTATCGCGCCGCTATCTTACGGGTTGGCCGCTTCGGCAGGCTGAATATTTTTTCCGGCAGATATAATTGGCTCTCTGGCTGCTCGTAGCGGTCCGCCTTCGCCGAAAGCGCGAAGCGTCCTAGAGATTCGTGCCGTGTTTCCCCATTGTGGCTGAAGATGAGCTCGAAGCTGCCAGCCAGCCAGCTATAGGGTTTTTCAACCGGCATAGGATCGATTTTCCCGCAGCCATAGATCATGGTGAGGTGCGGCGTAAACGATGATGCGGCGATATAGGGGAGATTTGCCCGCCAGAGGGCGCGCTGCACCATCTTCGCCAGGGCCCTGAGCTCCAGCATCTCTCGGCTGCTGCCTAGCACCAGACAGTTGCGGTTGCCGAAAAGCGAACTCCCATCGAATGTGATCGGAACGGGCCGCGCCCTTATCTCCCCCAGTGCCGCCTTCAGCCGGTTTACAAGGCCGTGAGGCACGGTGTCGAAACATCCGATACAGAACAGGGTGATATGCAGAAGCTCTGCCGGATGGGCCTCACGCTTCGTCCGCCCTGTGGCGTGGTGCGATGCATCGGCGAAAATTCTCTCCGCCAAGGCCGCCGGCGGTTTCACCACGACAAGGACCTTGCTGCTAAATCGCGGATTGATCCGGCGTTGTTTCTCCGGCTTAAACCCTTCAAGGAAAAGCTGCCTTAACCCTCCTTTATCCGTCAACTCGAAACCCATGACGATGCTCCACGGCCTGTGCCAAGGCCGCGATATTAGCATCACCGGGAAAAATTAAAAGAACAAAAAGAGAACATTGGCCGTTCACACTCACCAGAGGCCAGGAAACAGTCGATAGCGCCTTTCAAGGGCGTAGTCCGAATAGCCCGGCAATTCGGTCTGGAGCAGGCGATCTTCCCAGTAGGTGCGCAGGATCAGCAGGGCGACAGCCAGGACGGCCGGAAGCAGAGCCACCCATGAACCCAATGCGAGCGGTATGCCGACGAACATGGCGATCGCTGCGGTGTAGCCGGGGTGGCGCACGATGCCATAGGGTCCGGAGGTGATCACGTGTTGTCCGCGCTCGGCCTGAATGCGAACACCCGGCTCAAAGAACGGATTGACCGCCTGAGCCCAGGCCGTGAGGGCGATGCCGCCGGCGAGCAGGAGATAACCGATTGTGATGACCAGGGGCGGTACCACGGACCAACCCATCCGGCCCGCATCAAATGCTGCAACCGGAATTTCAGCGGCAAAAGCCAGAAGGATCGCGGTGACGAGGATCAGGTCCCATTTTTTGGTGCCGGGCTGGAACCGGCTGCGGGCGCGGAAAATGACCGGGTTCACGCGCGCAAGGACCAGAGCGGAAAGGCCGAAAGCTGCGATGAGGGTTGCGATAAATATCCAGCCCGGAAGCCAGCCGATCCGCCCGGCAGGCAGAAAGACAAGTGCGATCAGGCTGAGCGGAAAACCAATGGCGTAGAGGATCGCGGCGGTATGCGTCAGGGGTTTCGGATCAGCATCGGATGCCATCAATGCCTCCTCTCAGCGTTCTCATCAGGGTGAACGCTGGCCGCACACTGGCGGTGCTTCGTGAAGGATAGCCGAAATCCTCACGAAAGAGGACAAAAATTCAAGCATGTGAACGGCGCCGGCTGGCGATCCCGGGCGCATATCCCATGGCTCTTCGATCATGGTAGCGCCGCCGCAGCCACGCTACAATGATCGAGATATTCCTATTCCCACTCGATCGTGCCGGGCGGCTTGCTCGTCACGTCGTAGACGACGCGGTTGATGCCGCGCACTTCGTTGATGATGCGGGTTGCCGCACGGCCGAGGAAGTTCATGTCGTAGGGATAGAAATCCGCCGTCATGCCGTCCACTGACGTCACGGCGCGCAGCGCGCAGACGAAGTCATAGGTGCGGTAGTCGCCCATCACGCCCACGGTCTGCACCGGCAACAGCACGGCAAAAGCCTGCCAGATGGTGTCGTAAAGACCAGCCTTGCGGATTTCGTCGAGATAGATCGCATCCGCCTTGCGCAGGATATCGAGCTTCTCTCGCGTAATGGCACCGGGGCAGCGGATCGCGAGACCCGGTCCGGGGAAGGGATGGCGGCCGATGAAGCTGTCCGGCAGGCCGAGTTCGCGGCCAAGCGCGCGCACTTCATCCTTGAAGAGCTCACGCAACGGCTCGACGAGCTGCATGTTCATGCGCTCGGGAAGACCGCCGACATTGTGGTGGCTCTTGATGGTGACGGAAGGTCCGCCGGAAAAGGAAACGCTTTCGATGACGTCAGGATAAAGCGTACCCTGTGCCAGGAAGTTCGGTGCGCCCTTGCCATCGGCGGCGATCTTGGCCGCTTCGGCTTCGAAGACCTCGATGAACAGGCGGCCGATGGTCTTGCGCTTCGCTTCCGGATCGGAAACGCCAGACAATTCGCCGAGGAACAGATCGGCGGCGTCAACGTGAACGAGCGGAATATTGTAATGGTCGCGGAACATGCCGACGACCTGCTCGCTTTCGCCAAGCCGCATCAGGCCATGGTCGACGTAAACGCAGGTCAGCTGGTCACCGATTGCCTCGTGAATGAGGATGGCAGCAACCGAGGAGTCGACGCCGCCGGAAAGTGCGCAGAGCACGCGGCCGGTGCCGACCTGCTCGCGGATCTTGCGGATCATTTCGGCGCGATAGGCGGCCATCGTCCAGTCGGATTTGAGGCCGACGATTTTGTGCACGAAGTTGGAGAGCAGCTTGCCGCCGTCAGGCGTATGCACCACTTCCGGGTGGAACATGGTGGTGTAATAGTGGCGCTTCTCGTCAGCCGCGATGGCGAAGGGAGCATTCTCGGAGGTCGCGATGACCTCGAAACCTTCCGGCAGCTTCGTCACGCGGTCGCCATGGCTCATCCACACCGGATAGCTCTTGCCCTGTTCCCAGAAACCTTCGAACAGCGGGCTAGCCTTCTTGATGTCGATATCGGCGCGGCCGAATTCCGCCGCATGGCCACCTTCGACCACGCCGCCAAGCTGCGTGCAGAGTGTCTGCTGGCCGTAGCAGATGCCGAGGATCGGAACCTTGCTGTCGAACACCGCCTGCGGCGCACGCGGGCTACCTTCGGCCGTCACGGATGCGGGGCCGCCGGAGAAGATCACGCCCTTGGGCTGAAGCTTCTCGAACGCCTCTGCGGCATTCTGGAACGGGTGGATTTCGCAATAGACCCCGGCTTCGCGGATGCGGCGCGCAATCAGCTGCGTCACCTGGCTGCCGAAATCGATGATGAGAATGCTGTCGGGATGGGCTATCTGGGTCATGGCGAGCCTTTAAAGAAAAGCGGGGCTTTAGGCAACCCGGAAGCGGGTGTCAAACGGCGGAAATTTGCGAAAATCGCAAGGTTTCAAAGGGCAATCACACCATCCTCGATGACGCGGCAGAGCCGGTCGACGGCATCGGCGAGCTTTTCGTCGATGATGTGCAGATACTCCGTCCAGTCGTCCACATGGTTCACATCGGCCTTGCCGTCGGAAATACCACGCAGGCCGATGAGGGGTACACCGAAGCGCTGGCAGGCTCGCAAGACAGCAAAGGTCTCCATTTCCACCATATCGGCATCGATCAACCCATAGGCTTCTCCGGAAACGACGTTGCCGCCGGTGGAAAGCCTTGCCTCGGCAATATCGGGTATCCGCAAAGGCAGCGCCACTTCGGCGGGCAGATCGAGAAACGGCGTGCGCCCTTTCTCGAAACCGAAGGCGGAGGCATCCATATCGCGATAGGAAACCGAAACCACCTGATAGATGCCCGTCTGTTCCAGTGTCCGGGAACCGGCGGAGCCGAGCGAAACGACGAGATCGGGCAGATGATCGGCCGCATCGAGACCGGCAAGAATGGCCGTCACCGAAATGGCCGCCTCGACCGGGCCGACGCCGGTCATCAGGGGCGTAATGCGCGCCTGAAGGTGGGGGCCGTATTCGGCGGAAGCCGCCATGACGAAAAGAATGGATTTATTCGCGACATGCGAAAGCCGATAGCTCATCCGGTAATATCCTCGCGCCCCTTCACCACCATCATTGTGCCCGTCATCGAGGCGATCAGCTTCGCCGGCCCATCGGACAGCGCATAGGCACGACCATCCGCCACGATCAGATTGTTGCCGGGCTTGATGATCTCGCCGCGAAACAGAAACCGCTCACCACGTCCCGGCGACATGAGGTTGACCTTGAATTCGATGGTCAGCAGCGAGGCTTCCGGTTCGATGATCGTATAGGCCGCATAAGTGCAGGCGGTATCCAGGCCGGCGGCGATGACGCCCGCATGCAATATGCCATGCTGCTGTGTCAGCTTTTCATGGAAGGGCAGCTCTATTTCCACCAGCCGGTGTTCGATGCGGCTTATCTCGGCATTGATGGCCTGCACCACGCCCTGCCGCGCAAAGCTTCTTTCTATCCGCTGGCGAAAATCGCCGGGATCCGTGATCTCCATGGCCTACCTGCCTGCTTCTGCCCTGTCGCAGACTGACATGGCGCGTGGCGCCGGGCAAGGCAAGGGCCTGCGGTGAATTAGTTCAGCATGCCGATGCTTGCGTTGAGCACCGTGGCAAAGGCGACCCACAAGGCATAGGGCGCGAAAAGCCACATGGATATGCGATCACGGCGATAGGCCAGCGCCATGAAGGCGATGATGCAGATCAGCATGGGAATGATGATGACGAGCGCACCGGCCGGGCTCCGCATGCCGAAAAAGATCGGTGACCACAGGAAATTCAGCGCCATCTGGGTGAACCAGAGGCGCATGCGCGTGCCCATCGGTTGCCGGATCCATGTCCGCGCGCCGGCCATGCCGATCAGCACGTAGAGCGTGGTCCAGACCGGTCCGAAAATCCAGTTGGGGGGATTGAAGAATGGTTTCTGCAGCGATTGATACCATTCGCCCGGCACATTGTTGACACCGATCAGCGCCCGATGGCAACAACAGCAACGACAAAAACAATATACACGGCAAGGTTTTTCATGACGCATCCAATGCGCCGGCCAAGCTTTTGTTCCCCAGCCTTTTCAGTATTTTAGCCGGAAAGGCGCACGATATGCTGGTCCCAGGCCACATCGCTGCGAAGGGCTTCGAAAAATCCGTCATAGGAGGAAACCGCAATACCGCCGGCGGCGGCCGCAACACCTGCCGCTTCCCGTACGGTGACCTCGGACACCACACGTCCGGTCTTTGCATCGAGCGTTACGGCGGCATTGCCGTTCGGCGAGGTCAGGCCCACCAGCCCTTCGTGCCGGTTGACGGCGATGGCCCCGACATAATTGGCAAGCCGCACCGTCGTTTCGTGCGGCAGATCGACGAAGGCAAGATCCTCGCCCTTCGAGAAATGGCCGACTAGCGGCGGAAGATCGTTGCGCGGCCCTTCATATTGGCAGGCGAACCAGATGCGGCCGTCGTCGCCGAGATCGACGTGGCGGGTGGAGAGCTGCCGCAGCTGCTCCGGCATTGCGTGCTTCTGGATCAGCTGGCCGGTGGCGGTATCCAGAAGCACGAGGGACGGTTCCATGCTGTCGATATTGAGCTTTGTGCGGCCGAAATCCGGGTGGGTCTCGATGCCGCCATTGGCGATCACGATCAGCCGTCCGTCATCGCTCACCGTCATGTCATGGGTACCGACACCATGCGCGTCATATTCGCCGATGCGGGCAAAGCCGTTGCGGGCGTCGTAAAGGCCGATGACACCGCGATTGCCGTCGAAGTCGTTTTCACTGGCATAGAGGATTGCGCCGTCGGGTGAGAATTGCCCGTGGCCATAGAAATGGCGGTTGTCCGGCGTGTGCATCACGACAGGCTCCCGACGCTGCACGGGATCAAACGCCATGAAGAAAGTGCCGGGACGGCGCGCGAAGGCCACCGTCATACCGGTTGCATGGCTCGTCGCCATTCCATGGGCGCGGGCGGGAAGCGCAACGCGGTCGATGATCTCGCCGCGCTCGCTCACCGTCGCAATGCCGTAGGATCCATCACGGGCGCGGAAGGCGGAGGCAAAGACGGCGTCTGTGCGTTCCAGCGCATGGAGCGACCGCGGGGCGAGAGCGGCAAGGAAGGGAATACCCGCCGCCTTGATGAAGCTGCGCCGGTCGATCAGCATCCGCTTGCTGCCGGAGGTCATCACTCAGTCTCCGTCAGCAAAGGAAAAGCCGGAACTGAGGCCGATGGCGCCGCCATACTGGTCGTTGAGGCGGTAGATCAGGTCTTTGCCATTGAGCAGCAGGTAATCCACCTTGGCACGCTGATCGTCCTGATCCAACGCCTTTTGCACATCCGTATCGATCGTTCCGGCAACGCGGATCATCGATTTGGCGATGAAGTCGATGGAGTTGACGATGGAGCGCTGATCGGGCGGTACGAGTTCGACCATGTCGGCGGTATGCAGGAGTGTCTGCACCGCCTTGATGTTGGTGGAGATGCTCTTCCAGGTCAGGTCGGAGCGCCAGTAGATGGCGGTGCGGGGAAATCTTGCCTTGTCTGGCCCCTTGTAGAAAGTCTCGATCCGCTGGTCGCGGATCGCCTCTGCACCGTGCACGAGAATACCGAGCAGGGCAACCAGCGCCTCGCGCTCATCACGAAAGACGGGATTGTCCGGTCCGGGCTGTGTCCAGTTTTTCTGGGCGCCGTCAGGTGCGTTCCAGCTGTCGGAAAGCTCCGCCGCCACATTGGCGATATTGCCGGCGATGGCCGCGCCGAAACGGCAGCGGAAATCGCCCTTCTTGTCGAGAAGTTCATCCGCGCCGGTGCCATAAAGCACGAACTCCAGCGCGCCGAGCCCCTGTGCCGCGACGCTCTTGCCTTTCAGGCCGTCGGCGCTGGTGACGCTTTCATCCTTGTCGGCAAGGTAACGCTGCACCTGCTTCAGTCCGAGCCCCTTTTTGTCGGGGTAATAAAGCACGCGTTCGAAGCGGTTCTTCTCGATCACAGGGCCGATACGCACGATCTCGATTGTCGACCAGCTCAAGACCGTTTCAGTAAAAGCCGCCTGTGCTGCCGTTTCCGTCGTTTTGGAGGGTGCCGCGCAGAAGGCCTTCATGCTGCCTTCCAGCATCTCCGCAGATTGCCGGAAATGGTCATAACCGGGCCGGATGAAGCCGTTCACCGCTTTTTCCATCACGCCCCGCACTTGCGCAGGGTCGAGCGGTGGCGGCGGCAACAGTTCCACATCCTGCGCCTTGGCCGGCAGCGTGGTGAGAAGCAGCAGCACGGAGATGACGCCGGAAATTTTTCGCATGGCAAAGTTCATCAAAGGGACTCCAGAAAGGCCAGCAAAGCCTGCCGGTCGGATTTTTGCAAGGCGGCAAAGGCGTCGCGCGCTTTTTGCCCTTCGCCGCCATGCCACAATATGGCTTCCGTCAGGCTGCGCGCGCGCCCGTCATGCAGGTAAAAACCGTTGCCATTCACCTTTTGCGTCAGGCCGATGCCCCAGAGCGGCTGGGTGCGCCAGTGCCGCCCGCTCGCTTCGCCCACCTGCTGGCCATCGGCAAGCTCCTCTCCCATGTCATGCAGGAGGAAGTCCGAATAGGGCCAGATCAGCTGGAAAGAATGCATCGGGTCGGCGGCATCGCGGCGGGTGACGAATTTCGGTGTATGGCAGGCCGTGCAGCCGGAGGTGTAAAATAGCTGTTTGCCCTCAAGAACGGTCGGATCATCGACATTGCGTCGCTGCGGCACGGCCAGGTTTTCGGTGTAGAAGGTCACGAGATCAAGAACCGGGTCCGGCGCTTCCACCGGCCCCAACCGTGGCTGCACGCCGGTCGGCATGGCCAGACAGTCCTTCTGGGCTTCGGTGCAATCGCCATAGGCATTCGGCGCATCCGGTGTGGAAATGCCGATATCGTGAGAAAAGGCGCTGGCGCTCTGGTCGCGTACACTTGCATTTTGGGCTTTCCAGCCAAACCGCCCGAGTTTTATCTCGCCGGTGCGATGGTCCCTGACCCATGCCGGACGCCCGGCGATGCCACCGCCGTTTTTGTCATCGGGGTCTGCGCTGGCGAGAATATCGGCATCGGCAATGGCCTCGATCAGGCCAAGCCCGAGCGTGGGCATGGCGATACGGGCCGAGAGCGTCGTATCGGCACCAAGTGGGCCGTCATGAAGGCCCATCACGCCATAGGCGGGCTTGCGCAGCATCACCAGTTCGCCATCTGCAAGCGTAATCGGTCTTTCCGTATAGGTGATGATCGGTTTGCCTTCAGCGGCGAGGCCGGGAATGGCAAGATTCTGCAACTGCCGGCCATAGGTCTCGTCAGGAAAATTCAGTACCTCGTGGCGGGCAATGGCCTGTCGTTCGGCTTCATTCCGGGCCGGTCGCGCCAGCCGCAGAAACAGGGAAACAGCCTCTTCCCCGGAAAGGGGCGGGCGGCCCCTGCCATCCTTGACATGGCAGGTCTGGCAGGATCTGGCATTAAACAGCGGCCCGAGCCCGTCCGAGGCCTGTGTGGAGGAGGGGGAGGAGACCCAGAGCTTCTGGAACAGCGCGTTGCCGAGCTTGAAATCCTGCTTCCGCTCGAAAGGCATGGTAGCGGAAGGATGGGAAAATGCGCCGCCATCAGCTTTGCCGGTGCTGGTGGTAGCGCCGCCTGACATGGCCTCGAAGGGCTCCGGCTTCGTAAAATCGGTTGTTGGCGCAGTGACGGCCAGCACGCGGCTTCGATCTTTCTCCGTCAGATCGTTCCGCTGCTGTTCGGCATGCGCTATCGACGCCGCAAGGCAGGCTGCCCCGGCGAAAAAGAACGGCTTGCGGATCGATGACAGCAAAAATCGCATGGGAGCAACGGGCCGCAGCGATCTGCGGCCCGCTTTGCCGCTTATTTGAAGACGGCGTTCGGATTGTCGAGGCTGTCGGAGCCTTCAAGCTCGATCTTGCCGAGATCGAGCGCCGCGATGACACGTTCGACAGACTTCGTCTGGTCGAGAAGGCCGTCGATGGCCGCCTGAACCACGGCATTGCCTTCCTTGTTGCCTTCGCCGATCATCTGGTCATAGGCCTCGACGGTCTGGGCGCGCTTTTCCATGGCATGCATGGCATCGAGCGTCTTGTTCAGCTTCGCCAGCATCTCGTCGTTCAGCGCCTTGTCCTTGGCGCCGACGAGTTCCGACAGCGAGGCACCGGTCATCTTCGTGCCGTCTGCGCGGGTATAGTCGCCGGTATAGGCCGAGGCGATGCCAATGGCGTCGTAGAGGTGCGAATTATAGGTATTGTCGGAGAAGCAATCATGCTCCTCTTCCGGATCGTGAAGCAGCAGGCCGAGCTTCATGCGCTCACCGGCCAGCTCACCATAAGAAAGGGAGCCCATGCCGGTCAGAATGGCGGTAAGGCCCGCTTTCGGATCGGCTTCCACGGTTTTCGTCGCTTCGCCCTCGGGAGCCCAGGCATCCACCATCTCCTGAAGATCCTTGATCAGCAGGGTGGAGGCGGATTTCAGGTAATCGGCGCGGCGGTCGCAATTGCCGTTGGTGCATTTTGCCTTGTCATAGTCGGTATAGGGGCGGTTGCCCGCGCCCGGCCCGGTGCCGTTCAGATCCTGGCCCCAGAGCAGGAATTCGATGGCGTGGTACCCGGTCGTCACATTGGCTTCGACATCGCCCGCCTCGTGCAGGCTTTCGATCAGTTCCGGGGTGATTTTGGAGGCATCCACCTCTTCACCGCTGATCTTGATCTTCGGATTGGCGATGATGTTTGCGACGTAAAGTTCGTTCTCGTCGCTTTCCGTGCCGTAGGAGCCATCGACATAGTCGATCAGGCCTTCATCCAGCGGCCAGGCATTCACCTTGCCTTCCCATGCATCGACAAGCGGATTGCCGAAACGGTAGACTTCCGACTGCTGGTAGGGAACACGCGCCTTGATCCAGGCTTCGCGGGCGGCCTTCAGAGTCGCTTCGCTCGGCGTTGCAATCAACGCATCGATCGCCTTGTCCAGCGCCTTCGCCGTGGTCAGCGAATCCTCGTATTTCGCATGCGCGACATCGGCGTAATGCTTGACGACGGCAGCCGCGTCAGTGGCGGCCTGTGCAGGAAGCGCGGTGAAAGCCGCCGATGCGGCAAGAAGCGCGAAAGAGGCGCTGAGAATGGTTTTGCGGATCATGATCCCTCTCCTTGGGCAGGCATGAAAAGACTTCACGCTGCGGCCAGCGAGTTCTGACCCAATCACAAACTTGTGTCAAACATTCTAGTTTAGAATGCTTTGAAACAAGCCCGCGTGGTATTTTCCAAGTAAAATCGCTGCGTGCAAATCGGCTTTTATGCTTTGCGTTTCATCAAGCAGAAGAAGAAACCGTCCGTATCTGTGGTTGCAGGCGTGAGGGTCACTGTCTTGCCATCGGAAGAATGCGGTTTATTCGCATTGCCGCCGAAAATCGACTGCCAGCGCTCCAGAGCCGAACCGATCGAAAATTCCGGGTTTTCCGCGCAGAAGCGCCTGACCTGCTGCTCGTTTTCCTCGGGCAGAACCGAACAGGTGACATAAAGCAGCTCGCCGCCCGGGCGCACGAAGCCTTTCGCCTGCGAAAGCGCCTCGCCCTGCTGTTGCACGCGCTCTTCCAGATTGCGCGCCGTCAGCCGCCATTTGGTGTCGGGGCGGCGGCGCCATGTTCCGGTGCCGGTGCAGGGTGCGTCGACCAGAACGCGGTCGAATTTTTCGTGGAACGGCGTAAGACCCGATGCGCGGTCATGAACCTGCACATTGCGCGTGCCGGCACGCTTCAGCCGCTCGATGATCGGCGCGAGCCGTTTGCGGTCGGCATCGAAGGCGTGGACCTGACCCTTGTTGTTCATGCTGGCAGCCATGGCCAGCGTCTTGCCGCCACCGCCGGCGCAATAATCGAGGATCTGTTCACCTTCATGCGCGCCGGCAAGATCGGCAACAATCTGCGAGCCCTCGTCCTGCACCTCGAACCAGCCCTTCTGGAAGGAGAGTTCGGCGGTGACATTCGGCAGGCGGGAAGGGCCTTCGCCGGCTGGAATGCGCACACCCTGCCGGGCGATTCGGGTGGCTCCCGCGTCGCTTTCCTCGAGCGCTTTCAGAACCTTGTCCCGGTTTGCCTTCAGCGTGTTGGCGCGCAGATCAAGCGTCGGTCGCTCGTTGAGCGCCTGCGCCTCGGCGAGCCAGTGCTCCCCGAAGGCCGTTTCGAAGGAAGATTGCACCCATTCGGGAATATCGCCCTGAATATAGGCCGGTGCGTCGGAAAGTGAACGGGAGAGAAAGGCCTGCTGCCTTTCCGCGTCAGGCGCGGCGGGGGCGAATTTGTCGCCGTCGAATTCCGCCGCCAGTTCCGCAAAGCTTTTGCCCCATTGCCGCAGCAGGACAGCATAGGCAAGGGAGGCGGCGCTATCGTCATCCATCAGCCAGGCGTGCGACAGTTTCATGCGCAACGCGTCATAAACGATATTGCCGATGGCGGCCCTGTCGCCGGAACCGGCAAAACGGTGGGCAAGGCCCCAATCCTTCAGAGCATCGGCGACGGGACGCCTGCGTCCCTCAATATCCGCCAATACTTCGATTGCTCCGGCCAAACGCCCGCCCAAACGCATTGTCTACCTCTTCTTGCTGATAAGCCCGGTTGGTAGACGCGAATGGCGGCGAGGGCAAGGCTCAATCGGCCTTGACGACCTCATAGCAGACCTTGGCAGTGCCGGAGCTGATCATGCCGATGTTCTTGGCTGCAGCCTTGGAAAGATCGAGAACGCGGCCCTTGATGAACGGGCCACGGTCGTTGATGCGCACCACAACGGCCTTGCCGTTGCGGGCATTCGTTACCTTGACCTTGGTGCCGAACCGCAGCGAGCGGTGAGCGGCGGTCAGGTTGGCGGCGTTCATGCGCTCGCCCGAAGCAGTCTTAGAGGTCAACGCATACCACGATGCGCCTCCACAACCATTTGCCGCATTCGCCTGAAGAGGCGCAATGATGGAACAGGCGGCGATAGTTGCAGCGGTGAAAGTTATACGACGGATATTCAACAAACTGTGCTTCCCTGAAAATCGGCCCCGCGCCGATTGATTGTGCCCTTGCTAAACGGCCAAGAACTGGCCTGAACGCCTTTTGATGCGAGATTGTAGGGCGAGGGAAAAATGGCGAAAAAAAGCTGATCTCAAATCACGAACTGTTACAGGCTGTAACATTTGTGATCGTTAGCCGGAAAGCCGTCCATGGGACCTTGCGGCGCAGAAGTGGAAAAAATAACGCAGAATCAATGGTCAATGGAAATGCCGTTGCTAGTCACGGCTTCGTGAATCCACTTCACGAAATGTGAGTGAAATATTTTTCTAATGACTATGATTTTAGCGATTCTTGGGTAGTTAATAAAATCCTAATCGGCTGAAATGGCACGAAAACCATCCGCAAAAACGGCTTTGGAAGGATTTTTCATCGCTTTCGCCGGGGGCGGTTTTCAGCCCCGCCAGAGATCATTTTCCCATAATTGTTTCAGGGACAACCTGTATTCCGGAAAACGAAAATCGAAGCCGAGGGCGCGTATTTTGGCGTTGGAAACGCGCTTGTTCTCGCCATAAAAGGAACGCGCCATCGGCGTCAGATCGGCGGTCTCGAAGGCCTGCTCGGGTGGTGGCTCCACGCCCATCAGGGTTGCTGCGAAGCTCACCACATCCTGCGGCGGGCAGGGTTCGCCGTCCGTCACGTTGAAGATGCCGCGTTCGTTTCTCAACGCCAGAAAAGCAAGTGCCGCACCAATATCCTCGACACGGATGCGATTGAACACCTGGTCCTTCTTCACCAACCGCCTAGCGGTTCCCTTCTCGAAATTCATAAAGGCATTGCGCCCCGGGCCATAAATTCCGGAAAGACGCAGGATGGAAAGCGGCACATCTGCTTTCTGGGCTGCCTCGGTCCAGGCAGCCTCGGCGGTTACCCGTTCCACGGAGCGTGCGGAAACCGGGCGGCAAGGTGTCGTCTCGTCCACCCAGGCGCCGTGATGGTCGCCATAAACGCCGACGGTGGAAAGGTAGGCCACCCATTTCAGATTGGGCAGGAGCTTTTTCAGATCGCCGCCCACAAGCGCTAGCAGCGGATCGCTATCCTTACCCGGTGCGATGGATTGCACGAGATGGGTGACATTGCCCATGGCGGCAATGAGATCGCCACTGAGATGGGCGCCGTCGAAGAGCAACGGCGTCATGCCGGCGGCTGCGAGGTTTGGGAGCTTATCCTGGCTGCGTGTGGTGCCGCAGACACTTGCGGCCTCGGTTTTCAGCGCGTTGGCAATGGCTTTCCCTGAATATCCCGCGCCGAAAATCATCACATGCATGGTTCATGCCTCTGCCAGTTGCCATTCCATTTCCGCTTCCGGATCAGTCTCCGGCGCGCGTGTGGCAGAGTATGTACGGAATTCGTCCCTGTCCATAAGCCGCGACAAAGCCCATGCGGCCATGCCGCGTACTTCTGCAGAAGGATCGGTCTCCGCAAGCGCCTTGCATTGTTCCACAAATTGCCGGTCGGCAGAGTTTCCCGCAGCGATCAGCACGTTGCGGATGAAGCGATTGCGGCCGATGCGCTTGACGGGGGAGCCGCTGAAAAAGCTGCGAAAGGCGGCATCGTCCAGCGTCAGCAGGAAGGCGATGGACGGTTCCTTCAAATCCTCGCGCGCCTGCAGCTTCATCTCGGAGGCGCTGGCCGCGAACTTGTTCCACGGACAGGCGGCAAGGCAATCGTCGCAGCCATAGATGCGGTTGCCGATCATCGGCCGGAATTCGTGCGGGATCGGTCCCTTGTGCTCGATGGTGAGATAGGAGATGCAGCGGCGCGCATCCAGCTGATAGGGAGCGGGGAAGGCCGCCGTCGGACAGGCATCGAGGCAGGCGCGGCAGGAACCGCAATGATCCTTCTCCGCCTCATCCAGACAGAGCTCGGCGGTGGTGAACATGCTGCCCAGAAACAGCCATGAGCCATGGGTGCGGCTGACCAGATTGGTGTGCTTGCCCTGCCAGCCGAGACCGGCGGCGGCGGCGAGTGGCTTTTCCATCACCGGGGCGGTGTCGACGAAGACCTTCACATCCTCACCGGCGCGGGCGGCAAAACGGGTGGCGATTTCCTTCAGCCGTCCCTTGATGATGTCGTGATAATCGCGGTTGCGGGCATAGACCGAAATGGCCGCCTTGTCCGGTTTCGAAAGCAGGTCGCGCGGGTCCTCCTCCGGGCCGTAGTTGAGACCGAACATGACGATGGAGCGCACGTCTCCCCAGAGTGTCTTCGGCTCCGCCCGGCGAGCCTCGGTTTCCTCCATCCACGCCATGGTGCCGTGGTAGCCATTGTCGAGAAACTGCCGCAGCCGCTCCGGTGCGAGCGGAATGCTGTCGGGCGCCGTGATGCGACACAGATCGAAGCCGAGCGAAAGCGCCTCCTGACGGACGAAATCCGTCAGTTTGCGTGCGCGTATCCGCTGCTTGTCGCTGGCAACGTCGATGGCCGTTTCTCCTGCGGGTTAATCTGCGACTTATATAGGCTGAGCCGCAGGTCGCCGCAAATAACCGGAAGGCCGGACCTTAGAAATCCAGATCGGCGTAGTGGGAGGAGGGGGCAAGGCGCGGAATGCGCTCACTGAGGAACGGTCGGAAGGAGGGGCGGGATTTCACCCGCTGATACCATTCCTTGGCAATCGGTGCTTCAAGCCAGTTGATCTCGCCAAGATAGTCCAGCACGGAAACAGCGGCCGCGGCGGCAAGATCGGCATAGCTTAGCCGGTCGCCGGCGAGCCATGTGCGGGATCCGGCCAGCCATTCCAGATATTTGATGTGCTGGCGGATATTGTTGCGGGCGGTGCGCAACAGCTTGGAATCCGGCGGTCCGCCACCCTGTGCCGCCGTCATCTGCAATTTATAGACCCTTTCGCGCACCAGCGGGCGGGTCACGTCATTTTCCATCTTCTGCAGAAACCATTCCGTCAGGCGGCGGATTTCCGCACGCTGAAACGGGTCTTCCGCCAGAAGCCGCCGGTCGCGCTTCAAAACCCCATGCGTTTCGTCAAGAAATTCGGCCAGCACATAAGGTCCGCTCAGGGAGCGCATATTGTCATCGAGATAGACCGGCAGGGTGCCGGCCGGATTGAGCGCCAGAAACTCCCGCCGTCTTTCCCACGGCTGTTCCTCCACGAGATCGGTCTGAAAGCCGTATTCCGCAAGGATCAGACGAACGAACCGGGATGCGGTCGACATCGGGGAGTGATAGAGAGTTGGCATCGGTACTCAATTTTTACGATTGGTTGTTATGATCGGCATTTGCCGGAAAACTTTTTCAGTTTCGCTTCATCAAGACGCTATAAGAGCTTGGCTACTTTAAAACAAGTTTAACGCAATTGCCTTCCATTGCCACTTTCCCCCTGAAAAGAAGGATACCTCATGGGTGACCAATCGATCATCAGCGCACTTCTGCTGGGCATTATCGAGGGTCTGACGGAGTTCATTCCCGTTTCCTCCACGGCGCATGTGCTGCTGGCCGGGCACTTCCTCGGCTTCAAATCACCCGGCAACACCTTTGCCGTTCTCATCCAGCTTGGCGCGATCCTTGCGATTCTTCTTGTTTATTTTCAAAAGCTTGTGTCGATTGCGCTGGCTCTGCCGACAAGCGCCAGGGCGCGGCGTTTCGTGCTGGCTGTCCTTCTTGCCTTCCTGCCGGCGGCGATAATAGGCGCTTTGGCGCATGACTTCATCAAGACGGTGCTGTTCGAAACGCCGATGCTCATCTGCGTCGTTCTCATCATTGGCGGTGTCATTCTGCTGGCGGTCGACCGCATGCCGCTCAAACCGAAATATACCGACATCATGGATTATCCGCCGTCGCTTGCCTTCAAGATCGGCCTTTTCCAGTGCCTGGCGATGATTCCCGGCACCTCGCGCTCCGGCGCCACCATTGTCGGCTCGCTGCTGATGGGCACGGACAAGCGCTCCGCCGCGGAATTTTCGTTCTTCCTGGCCATGCCAACCATGCTCGGCGCTTTCACCCTCGATCTCTACAAGAACCGTGATGCGCTGAGTTTCGATGATAGCGCGCTGATCGCCATCGGTTTCATCGCCGCTTTTGTCTCCGGCCTGTTCGTCGTGCGCTCGCTGCTGGATTTCGTCTCGCGGCGCGGTTTTGCGCCTTTCGCCTGGTGGCGCATCGTCATCGGTTCGCTGGGCCTGATCGCACTTCTGGTCATCGGCTGATCCAGCCTTTTATCCGGACCAAAACAAAAAAGCGCCCCGGAGAACCGGCGGCGCTTTTTCTTTGAAACCTGTAAAGGCCGATCAGTTGGCGCTGATCGAAGCCGTTGCGCAGGGGTCGACGCCATAGGCGGGAGCACAGCCGCTCTTGCCTGCTGCAACCGTTCCCGGCGCCATGAAAGAACCCGCCAGCACCACCAAAGCCGCACACGCAAAAAAGAGTGCGATAGATCTGCCCATTTTATGATTGCCTTTCAGACGTTCGTTCGCGCGGATCATGCCGCCGTGTGTGAAGTGAGGGTTCGGGATATGTTTGGAATGTGGCGAATATCAATAAACGAGCTTGCTGAATACCGGGTTAATACGAAGTCTTTTCCACAGTTGCGCTTGTGCCACGCTTGCGTGTCGAGACCGCACGGCCGTTAACTTTTACCCGGCTCTCCAAGCCCGCCTTCGCCCATTCTGCACCTCCCCCGCAGTTGAGGGGAAAATGCACGAATAGCGGTTTGGTTGCAATTGAATTGCACCAAAACAAAAAGCGGGAATGGCTCCCGCTTCCGTTTAAATCGTCAAGGTCCGAGGACGGGTTTCAGGCAGCCTTGCCCGCGTTTGAGAACTGGCCGTGCGGGCGATACTGCACCATGTAGGACGGCAGAACCGAAGCGACGCGAACAGGCGTGATACCGATGCCTTCCAGTGTCAGGCCGTTCTTTTCAGCCTCGGCGGAAACGACATTGTCCTTTTTCAGCATGGTCACCTGATCGGGAGTCAGGGGCGGTGCAATCAGCGGAACCAGCGATGCGACCTTGCCGATCATCGAGGCCACGCCGAAGGGCAGGTTGACGAAGGAACGCTCGCGATAGGTCGCGGCAAGAACCGCCTCGAGACAGTCACGGAAGGTCATCACGTCCTGGCCGCCGAGTTCATAAATCGCGCCGGGCTTCAGCTTGCCATCGACGCCGCGCGCGACGGCTTCCGCCACATCCTCGACATAGACCGGCTGGAACCTGGTTTTTCCACCGCCAATCAGCGGCAGGAACGGCATGCTGCGGGCCATCTTGGCAAATTTGTTGAAGAAATCGTCTTCCGGTCCGAAAATGATCGACGGGCGCAGGATCACGGCGCCAGGAAGGATGGAATGAATGGCGGCTTCGGCGCGGCCCTTGGTGCGGCCATAACCGGTCGGCGAACTGGCGTCTGCACCGATGGCGGAAATATGCGTCAGCGTGGCGCCGGCGTCGCGGGCCGCTTCGGCAATGGCTTTCGCACCGAATTCCTGTACGGCGTCAAAGGTATTGCGGCCGCTTTCCGTCAGGATGCCGACGCAATTGACCACATGGTCGGCGTCTTCCACGGCTTTGACGATGGAGTCGCGATAACGCAGGTTCGCCTGGGCGAAGGAAATCTGACCGACATTGCCGAGCGGCTGCAGGAAGCCGGCAAGATCGGGGCGGCGTACGGCGACGCGGATACGGTAACCGCGCTTGGCGAGCATTCTCACGACATGCCGCCCGACAAAACCCGAACCGCCGAAAACGGTGACGAGGGGTGGAAGGTTGGCCAAGGTCATGGGAGGCTCCTCAGAAGCTGTCGATAAAGCGTTTTTCAGTCTCTTAGCCCAAAGCCGCGCGCGCGTGAAGAGAGGTTGTCGCAAGGCCCGAGGCTAGTTTTGGAAATGCGGTTGACGGCCGTCAAATTCCTTCGATGATCACCATTTCCGCATCTGCGACTTCCTGGCGGATTTTGGCGGCCGCCTGGTATTCGGGAGAATTATAGCAATCGATGGCGTGCTGCACCGAAGGGAACTCGATGACGACGTTGCGCGCACGCGCCTTGCCTTCCAGCTCGGTCAAAGCACCGCCACGGGCCAGAAAATTGGCGCCAAAGCGCTCGAAAGCGGGTTTCGCCGTCGTCACATAGTCCTTGTAGCGTTCGCTGTCGCGCACATCGACGCGGGCGATCCAATATCCCTTGGGCATGTCGTCTCCTCCGATTGTCGTTACTGATTGGCCGGAAAACTGGCGCGCAGCATGTCGTCCAGAATGGCGCGGGCCGCCGCTTTCGGGTCTTCCGCTCTGACGATGGGGCGGGCGACAACCAGATGGCTGGAACCGGCCTTGATGGCGTCATAAGGCGTCATCACCCGCTTCTGATCGCCGAGATCGGCACCGGCGGGGCGAATGCCGGGGGTGACCACGGCAAGGTCCGGACCGAGGATTTCCCGCACGGCGGTTGATTCCTCCGCCGAACAGACGATGCCGCCCATGCCTGCCTCGCGTGCCTGTTCCGCCCGGCGCAGCACCAGTGAACGGGCGTCGGATGCGTAACCGGCTTCGACCAGATCGCTGTCATCCATGGAGGTCAGCACGGTGACGCCCAGCAGGCAAAGCCCGGAACCTTCCGCCGCCTTGACGGCAGCACGCATGGCTTTCGGGTAGGCATGCAACGTCAGCATCGACATGCCCATGCGGGCGATGTTTTCGACGCCGGAGGCGACGGTATTGTCGATATCGAGCAGCTTCATGTCGAGAAAGACCTTCTTGCCGCTCTGCACAAGGTCACGCGCGAATTCGAGGCCGCCTGCAAATACCAGCTGATAACCGATCTTGTAGAAGAGAACCTCGTCGCCGATTTTCGAGACGATGTCTTCTGCCTGCTGCACAGTCGGAACATCCAGCCCGACGATGAGTTTTTCGCGCGCGGTCATTGTCTTATCCCTGCCATGTTTCCATTGCCGTCCAGTCGCATGTGGGGGACGCGGCTGCAAGTGAAAACTCGGCGATGGAGAAGCGGAAAAGATTGCCGCCACCCGCCGGCTGGTCCTTGCTGCGGCTGATGCCTCGGCCCTCGATATGGCATTTCAGAAGTGTGCCCACGCCACCATGGCCGACAAAGGCAATAGGCTGCTGCGGGTCGTGCCGGTCAAGAACGGCTTTGATGGCCCCGACGATCCGCGCCTGCGCGTCGATTGCACGCTCCCAACCGTGAAAACTCTCCTCGGGATGGGCGAAGAACCAGTCCGCGGCCTTCTCGAATTCCGGCGGCGGCAGGAAACCGGTGGCGGACCGGTCGTTTTCATGCATCGCCTCGACGATCTCCATTTCTGCGCCCGATGTCTCGGCAAGGACACGGGCGGTTTCGATCGCCTTGGTTTCGGCGCTGGAAACGATGCGCCGCAATGCCTTCGCCCAGGGGAGGCGGCTTGCCTCCCGCGTCCGTTCGACACCCCTGTCCGAAAGCCCCCATTCGGGGACGGGAACAGCCGGATCGATCTTGACCTGGGGGTGAGTGATATAGAGCGCATGCATGGGGTTCGGTCCTCAAGGGCGATGGAAAGGGTAAATCGACACCCTAACCATTCGTCACGACCGGGAAATGACGGGTTCCGGCAGTTTGCCGAGTATCAGGCCCGCGTATAGGTCCACAATTGCGCCGGCGGAATATTGCGCACGATGAAATCGAAATGGCGGATGTGGTAGAGATGCGGCTGCGCGACGATCGGGGAAATCGGACCGTAGGATATCTGCACCACGGGGCGGCCATGCGGCACGCGCTTCAGCAATTCGTCGAGAAGCTTGATGCGGGCGGCCATCGGAAAATTCAGCATCGGCACGGCGGAGACGACGCTGTCGAACATCTGGCCCTTGTGCTCACCAAGCGTCGCATCAAGATCGAAGGCGTCGCCATTGATGAAATTAACGCCCGGATAGCTCCGGAGCAGCTGATTGTAGAAATCGGTCGAATATTCGATGGCGGTCAGGTTCTCCGGCTTGATGCCGCGCGCCAGAATGGCCTTGGTTATGACGCCGGTGCCGGGACCAAGCTCCAGAACCGGCAGGCCGGAATGGGGATTGATGACACTCGCCATTTTTTTCGCGGTGATGGACGATGTCGGGACGATGGCGCCCACTTTTTTCGGCTGGCTGACCATGCCCTTGAAAAAGCGGATTTCTTCCTCGAACTTCTGTTCAAGGCGTTGCTTCAGGTTGAGTGCCATGATTCCCCTCGGATATATTGGTCATTGTCAAAAAACTGTTACGCAATGTTGATCCCATTTGGCGCAAAAACAAGGCAAAATGTCGTAACTGAGAAAATTCGGTTACGGATCGAAATGCCTGTCCGCCGAATCAAAAAACGCCGATGAAATGATCCACCGGCGTTTCTGGTAAAAATTGAAGAAAACGGCCGGTTTTAAACGCGCATCGGCATCAGAACATAGAGCGCATCGTCACCGGCGGTGTCGCGAACGAGCGTCGGCGAGCCGGCATCGGCCAGCAGGAAAATCGCATCGTCGCCGGAAAGCTGTGAGGTGATGTCGAGCAGATATTTGGCGTTGAAGCCGATTTCCATCGAATCATTGTCATAACCGACAGCCACTTCTTCCGTCGCACTGCCCGAATCCGGGTTGTTGACGGTCAGCGTCAGCTGGCCATTGGTCAAGGCCAGCTTCACGGCGCGGCCGCGCTCGGAAGAAATGGTCGAGACGCGGTCGACAGCCTGCGCGAAGGTCTGGCAATCGACACGCATTTCCTTGTCGTTGCCGGTCGGGATCACGCGCTGGTAATCGGGGAAGGTGCCGTCGATCAGCTTCGAGGTCAGAACGACCGAGCCAATGGTCAGGCGGATCTTCGCATCCGAGACTTCGACCGTGACTTCCAGTTCCGGATTGTCCATCAGCTTCTGCAATTCACCGACGGTCTTGCGCGGAATGATGATGCCCGGCATGCCTTCGGAGCCGGAAGGCGCATCCACATCGGCGCGCGCCAGGCGGTGACCGTCGGTGGCGACGGCGCGCAGCTTCAGTTCGCCATTGCTTTCGATGGTGTGGAAGAAAATGCCGTTCAGGTAATAACGTGTCTCTTCGGTCGAAATCGCAAACTGTGTCCGGTCGATTAGCATCTTCAGATCCGTCGCCTTCAGCTTGAAGGTGTGGCTGAAGGTGCCGGCGGTCAGATCGGGGAAATCCCCTTCCGGCAGGCATTGCAGCGAGAATTTCGAGCGGCCGGAGGCAACGGTCATGGAGGACCCGTCCGGGTTGGTCGCCAGAAGCACTTCCGAACCATCTGGCAGCTTGCGCACGATTTCATAAAGCAGATGCGCCGGCACGGTGGTGGCGCCCGCCTGCTCCACCATGGCCGGGGTCGCTTCGGTGATTTCGAGATCGAGGTCGGTCGCCTTCATGTCCAGATTGGCACCGGAGGCGCGCAGGAGGACGTTGGACAGGATCGGGATCGTGTTGCGACGCTCGACGACCCGGTGGACGTGGTTCAGCGATTTCAGAAGGTTCGACCGCTCAAGAGTAATACGCATGGACGCTACCGCTTTCAACCGTTGCGAACCGGCCACCGCCGGATCGGCAAGAAGAGTCTTCACCGGCCAAAAGCCGGACAATGTGGACGGGCAAAATGGCAGAGTTATTGCAGAAAATGCAAGAGCCGAGTGCATCTGCCACGGCTCATTTTGCTGCTATACAACATGATCCACAGGTTGGGACCGCCGATGGACCTTGTTCGCCGGTTTTCTATTGCCCATAAAGGGGAAAACTGGAGCGACCGGCCGGCAAGGATCGGCCAGAATGATTGGAAGCCGTGTGACGCAGGAAATATCGAGCAGCGATGCCAGACAGGCAGCGAAGGAATTCAGGATCGGCACGGCCACCATTCCGGCCCGGCCGCTGGAGCCGGCGCTTTATCTTGTGGCCACCCCCATTGGCAATCTCGGCGATATCACCATCCGCGCGCTGGAAACGCTGGCCTCGGCCGATGTTCTCGCGTGCGAGGATACCCGCGTCACCCGTATCCTGCTTGAACGTTACGGCATTCGCACCCGCCCGCTCGCCTATCACGAACACAATGCCAATGAAGCGGGACCGAAGCTCATCGCCGCGCTGGAGGCCGGAAAATCCGTGGCGCTGGTATCGGATGCCGGAACGCCGCTCGTGTCCGATCCCGGTTATCGCCTCGGCCAGCTGGCACTCGAGGCCGGGCATCGCGTGGTGCCGGTGCCGGGCGCATCCGCGCCGCTCGCCGCCCTTGTCGGTTCGGGCATGCCGAGCGATGCCTTCCTGTTTGCGGGCTTCCTGCCGGTGAAGGATCGCGGCAAGCGCGACCGTTTTGCCGAGCTGGCGAAAATCCCCGCGACCCTGATCTTTTTTGAATCGCCGCATCGCATCAGCGCCTCCGTCAAGGTGGCATCGGAGGTGCTCGGCCGCGATCGCCGCGCGGTGGTCTGCCGCGAACTGACCAAGACCTTCGAGGAGTTCCGGCGCGGTACGCTGGGCGAGCTTGCGGATTATTATGATGGCGACCGTGTGGTGAAGGGCGAGATCGTGCTTCTGGTGGAGCCGCCCTCTTATGACGAAATTCCCGATATCGAGGATGTCGAGAAGCTCCTGAAGGATCTCGTCGCCACCATGTCTGCCGCCAAGGCTGCCGGCGAAGCGGCGAAGCTGACAGGCCTGCCGCGCAAGGAGCTTTATCAGCGGCTGCTGGATATGAAGGAAACGGATGGCCGCTGACGGACGAAGCGATAAAAGACGAGAAGCCGAGCGGCGCGGCCATGCTGCCGAATATTGGGCCGCACTCTATCTGCTGGCGAAGGGATATCGTATCCTCGCCATTCGTTATCGCACCCGGCTGGGGGAAATCGACCTCATCGCTCGCAAGAGGGATGTTATCGCCATCATCGAGGTCAAGGCACGGCGCTCTGGCCTTAGCGCGGTCGATGCCGTTGGCTTCCGTTCGCAGCAGCGTATTCGCGCGGCCGCCGATCTCTGGCTTGCCCGCCGCAACGATGCCGGGCGGTTTTCGCTACGCTTTGATATCGTCGCCGTTCTGCCGCGACGCCTGCCGCAACATTTCATCGACGCCTTTTGAGGAGAGGGAAGGCCATGTCCACCGAGCGGGAAAAAATGGCCGCGGGCGAATGGTATAGCTGCATGGATGCCGAGCTGGATGTGCTGCGCCGGCAGGCGCGCCGGGCCGTCCACCAGCACAATACCATGCCGCCGGACGAGCGCGGTTCCATGGCGCCAGCCTTGCGGACACTTTTTGCCTCGGCCGGAGAAGGGGCATTTATCGAAGCGCCGTTTCATTGTGCGTACGGCCTCAACATCACCCTCGGCACGAATGTCTATCTCAATGCCGGCTGCGTCATTCTCGATTCCGCACCTGTGCGGATAGGCGACGGTGCGATGCTGGGCCCCGCCGTGCAGATCTATTGCGCCGAACACCATCTGGATCCCGTACCGCGTTCGCAAGGCATTGAAATCGCAAGGCCGGTCACGATTGGCCGAGATGTCTGGATCGGCGGCGGGGCGATCCTTCTCGCGGGTGTCACCATTGGTGATGGGGCGATTGTCGGCGCCGGTTCGGTGGTGACGCGCGACGTTCCGCCGGGTGCGACGGTGGTGGGAAATCCGGTCCGCCCGATAAAACGCAGCGACGTCTGAGATATGCGTTTTTGAGGCAACGCAGTCTATTAGCGGGCGCTGTAACAAATCTGACATGAAACTGTTAAAGAGGCGTCATGGAACGTCTCTATTCGCATCCTCATCCCAATAAATGGTGGAGAGGAATTAGTAATGTTGAAGAAGATTTCCATGGCCGCAGTGGCGGTCAGCATTTCGGCGACGTCTTCCATGGCTGCGACCAACATCACCTGGTGGCACGGCATGGGTGGCCGTAACGGCGAAGTCATCAACGAAGTTTCCCAGAAGTTCAATGAAGCCCAGAAGGAATGCGCTCTGACGCCGGTTTCCAAGGGCTCCTACGAAGAAGCGCTGGCCAGCGGCATCGCTGCTTTCCGTTCGGGCGAACAGCCGAACATCCTCCAGGTTTTTGATGCCGGCGCCGCCACCATCATCAACGCCAAGGGCGCGGTCATTCCTGCGGAAGACCTCATCAACAAGGCCGGTTACAAGTTCGACCGTGACGCCTTCATCAACGGCGTGCGTTATTTCTACGCTGCCGCTGACGGTAAGTTCGTCGGCATGCCGTTCAACTCCTCCGCTCCGATCATGTACATCAACGACGAAGCCCTGAAAAAGGCTGGCGTCGAGGCACCGAAGACCTGGGAAGAGTTCGAAAAGGTCGCGCCGAAGCTGAAGGAAGCCGGTTATATCCCGCTCGTCCAGTCGCAGCTGACCTGGCAGTTCACGGAGAACTTCTTCTCCCGCAACAACATCCAGTTCGCCAGCAACAATAACGGTTACGACAGCGTGAGCGACACCAAGCTCAAGGTCACCGACCCGAACCTCGTCATGATGTTCGAAAAGCTGAAAGACTGGAAGGACAAGGGCCTGTTCGCCTATTACGGCGCCGGCTGGAACGACAACCAGAAGCCCTTCGAAGAAGGCAAGGTTGCTCTCTGGGTCGGTTCTTCGGGTTCCTTCGGCGGTCTGCAGAAGACGGCGACCATGCCGTTCTCGGCAACCTTCCTTCCCTACTGGGGCTCCATCAAGGGTGCCGGCACCAACTCCTTCATCGGCGGTGCTGCCCTCTTCGCAATGTCGGGCAAGTCTGAAGCCGAAAACAAGTGCGTGGCCGACTTCTTCCAGTTCCTGACCTCGCCGGAAATCCAGGTCTTCTACCACAAGGCAACCGGTTACGTCGCCATCACCAAGGCCGCTTACGAAAAGGCCAAGGCTGAAGGCTACTACAAGGAAAAGCCGGTCGCAGAAATTGGTATCCAGCAGCTGTCGCTGCCGGGTGGCGAGTGGTCCAAGGGTTACCGTCTCGGTTTCTACCCGCAGATCCGCGCCGTCATGGAACGTGAATATAACCGCATCTTCTCGGGCGAAGTGACGCCGAAGGCTGCTTTCGAGATCATCGAGAAGGAAGGCAACGACCTTCTGGCCCGCTTCGCCAAGACGGCTGGCTGATCGATCTTTTCGAAACCAATGATCGTTGTCGAGCCTCCTTTCCGATGGAAGGGAGGCTCGCTTCCGGATGAAGGAGGCGCAAGCGTGGCCTATACATCGTCTCAACCGCGCCGGTTTTTGTCCGGTCGGTCCGCAAAGGCTGGAAAACCCGCCAAGCCCGCAGAAGCCGGCATGAAGCGCGTGCAGTTCTCCTCGTCCTACGTGCCCCATCTGTTTCTTGCACCGCAGCTTGCGGTGATTTTCATCTTCTTCTACTGGCCGTCCGTTCAGGCCGTGCAATCCTCGTTTTATATCGAAGATCCCTTCGGCTTCGGCGCATCCTTTGTGGGCTTCGCCAATTATTCGGACGCGATATTCAACCCGGAATATCTCAGCATCGCCAAATTCACGGTTGTCTTCACCGTGCTGGTTACCTTCTTTTCGCTGGCGCTCGGCCTGCTGCTCGCCGTCAAGGCCGACGCGGTCATTCGCGGCAGTTCGACATACAAGACGCTGCTGATTTCCGTTTATGCCATCGCGCCGCCGGTCGCCGGCCTCATCGGCATGATGCTTTTCGACCAGCATATCGGGCCTTTCGTCAAATTGGCCGCGGTCTTCGGCTGGGACATGAAGGTCGGTCTCAACTACTTCGATACCGCTACAGCCATGATCGTCGTCGCGGTCTGGAAGCAGATCCCATACAATTTCATCTTTTTCCTGTCCGGCCTTCAGGGCGTGTCGGTTTCCGTGCGCGAAGCCGCGGCAATCGATTGCCGCTCCGGTTTCCGACGGTTCTGGACCGTCATCATGCCGCTTCTCGCGCCCACGGCTTTCTTCCTGCTCATCATCAACATCACCTACGCGCTGTTCGATACCTTCGGCGTCATCGACGTGATGGTGAAGGATAAGGCGGCGGATAATCCCATCACGCTGGTCTACAAGGTGTTTCTCGATGGTTTCCGCGGCAATGACATCGGTGGTTCCTCGGCCCAGTCCGTCATTCTGATGCTGGTCGTCTTCGTTCTCACCGTCATCCAGTTCCGCTTCATCGAAAAGCGCGTCCACTACAATTGAGGGAGAAGACCATGTATAAGACGAGACCTCTCGATCATCTGGTATTGATCCTCGGCGCGCTGTTTCTGATATTGCCCGTCGTCGTGGCCTTCATGACATCCACCCACACAGCGGCGGAAATCCACCGCAGCGGTCTGACGATCGTCCCGGGCGACAATTTCATCGAGACCTATGAAAAGGTGCTGACGCAGAAGGGTGGCTTCACCGGGCAGATCACGGGTCTCAACATGGTGATCAATTCGCTGATCCTCGGCATCGGTTTTGCCGTCGGCAAGATCGTCCTGTCGATGACGGCGGCCTATGCGATCGTCTATTTCCGCTTCCGTTTCGCGACGCTCGCCTTCTGGATCATTTTCACCACGCTGCTCTTGCCGCTCGAAGTGCGCATCATGCCCTCCTATGAGGTGATGAGCAAACTCGGCCTGCTGAATTCCTATACCGGCCTCATCGTGCCGCTTCTCGCCTCGGCAACCGGCACCTTTTATTTCCGGCAATTCTTCAAATCGGTTCCGGAAGAGCTGCTGGAAGCTGCCCGCATCGATGGTGCAGGGCCGGTGAAATTCTTCATCGACGTGCTCATTCCGTTGTCGCGCACCATGATGGCGGCGATCTTCATCATCATGTTCGTTTATGGCTGGAACCAGTATCTCTGGCCCATGCTGATGACGACGGACGAGAAGTTCTTCACCCTGATGCGCGGCATCAAGTCGATCCTGCAGGTCTGGGTCGGTTCGCAAATTCCCGATTACAACGAAGCTTTCGCACTCGCCGTTCTGGCCATGCTGCCGCCGGTGCTGATCGTCGTCATTTTCCAGCGCTGGTTCATCAAGGGCCTGACCGAAAGCGATAAATAAGGAGACCGAAATGGCCGCGATAGAAATCAGTCAGGTCTGCAAGGATTACCACGGCGGCGTGCGCGCCGTACATCATGTCGATATCGACATCCGCGATGGCGAGTTCATCGTTCTCGTCGGCCCCTCCGGCTGCGGCAAGTCCACGCTTCTGCGCATGGTCGCCGGCCTCGAGGATATTTCCGAGGGTACGGTGAAGATCGGCGACCGGGTCGTCAACCAGACCGATCCGGCCGATCGCGATATCGCCATGGTCTTCCAGAACTACGCGCTTTACCCGCATATGTCGGTGCGCGAGAACCTCGAATACGGGTTGAAGAACCGCAAGACAGCGAAGACGGAAATCGATGCGCGTGTGGCCGAAGCCGCGCGCATGCTGCAGCTTGAACCCTATCTGGACCGCAAGCCGCGCGCCCTTTCCGGCGGCCAGCGGCAGCGTGTCGCCATGGGGCGCGCCATCGTGCGCAAGCCGGCGGCCTTCCTGTTCGACGAACCCCTCTCCAACCTCGATGCCAAGCTGCGTGTTTCCATGCGCGGTGAGATCAAGCGGCTGCAAAAGCGTCTCGGCACCACCTCCATCTATGTCACCCACGACCAGCTGGAGGCCATGACGCTGGCCGATCGTCTGGTGGTGCTGAATGGCGGGCGCATCGAACAGATCGGCGCGCCGCTGGATGTCTATCACACGCCGGCTTCCACCTTCGTCGCAAGCTTCATCGGCTCCCCCGCCATGAACCTGCTGAATGCCGAATTGCATGGTGACAGCCTCGCCATCGGTCCATCGTTGTTTGCGCTCAATGGTTTCGCGCCCACCTCCGGGCCGGTGACGGTCGGCATGCGGGCGGAGGATTTCCGTCTCGCTGCGGCAGGCGAGCAGGGTTTTGCGCTTCGCGTCGATTATATCGAAGAGCTGGGTTCGCAGCGCCTTATCCACGGCGCGGTCGGCGACCAGAACCTGACAATCGCTTTCCCGCCGGATGTCGAGGTTCCCGCCGCGCTGTCGGTTACGATCGCGCCGGAAAAGCTGCATTTCTTCTCTAGCGAAACCGGCAAGCGCATTGCCGGCAAGGCGGAGCAGCTGGGTGTGCAGTCCGCTCAGCTGGCGACGGCCTGAGCGCAGCGCAGAAATCGGCGCGATGACTAAAATTGCGCCGATTGTCAAAACCGCTTTGTTACGATCCCGATGATAGAAGACCTCCAATATTTCACGGGGGTTTTCTCATATGTCGTTCAAAATGATGTTCGCGGCAGCCGCAACCATGGCAATCCGCACGGTGCCGATATTGCCGGCCTATCTGCGCAAACGAAAAGACGAAGCGGTCGTCAGCGCCTCCTGCACCGATCTGCGGCTTCAGCCGGCCCCCATCAATCCGGACTGGATCATTTCCGGCAACCCTCAGGCACGCGCGGCGGATCATTCCCGAAGCGGTGACCGCGCTTCCAGCACGGCCATGTGGGATTGCACGGCGGGTGAATTCCGCTGGTTCTTCGGCTGGGATGAGACCGTTTATATTCTGGAAGGCGAGGTGCATGTGACGGCCGAAGACGGCTCGGTCAGCATCCTCAGGGTCGGCGATGTCGCTTATTTTCCTGCGGGAACATGGGCCACCTGGCGGGTGGATGACTATGTCCGCAAGGTCGCCTTCATGCGCCGTCCGTTCCCCACCGCGCTGGCTTTTGCCTATCGCGTCAAGAATAAGCTGTTTGCCGGTCGCTCCTACAAGCTCGCGGCCTGAACCCTGTTTTCACCTCCCGGCCGGCGGGCCTGTGCTGCTCCGCCGGCGGAATTGTGAAGGTTCAATAAAACTCACACGAACCACCGCTTGCAGCAGTTGCGTTAGAATGGTCGCTGCCCTACATCTTTCGGGTTTTCTGAAGCATTTCCGGGGTCTCTCCCGGTCCTGCCGGGAACTGTGAAAAGACGAGGCAATGGGCACGGCGGGCCGGCGAAGCGTCCGCATGCTGCAAGAGGAACATGCGCATGGCGAAGATCAAGAACGTCGCGATCCAGATGGATCATGTCTCCGGCATCAACATCGCCGGTGATTCCACCTTCGCCATGAGCCTCGAGGCGCAGGCGCGCGGATATCGGCTGTTCCACTATACGCCCGAGCGCCTTTCCATGCGCGATGGCAAGATTTACGCCACCGTCGAGCAAATGGAACTGCGTGACATCAAGGGCGACCATTTCTCCCTGTCGGAACCGGAGCGGGTCGATCTATCGACCATGGATGTCATCCATCTGCGCCAGGACCCGCCCTTCGACATGGCCTATATTACCTCCACACACCTGCTGGAGCGTATTCATCCCAAGACGCTGGTGGTCAATGATCCCGCCTGGGTGCGCAATTCGCCGGAGAAGATTTTCGTCACGGAATTCGCCGATCTGATGCCGAAGACGCTGATCACCAAGGATGTGGCCGAGATCGCCCGCTTCCGCAATGAGATGGGCGATATCATCCTCAAGCCGCTTTACGGCAATGGCGGCGCGGGCGTCTTCCATTCGGCGCGTGACGACCGCAATTTCTCCTCCCTGCTGGAAATGTTCGGCCAGATGTTCCGCGAACCCTATATCGCCCAGGAATACCTGCCGGATGTCCGCAAGGGCGATAAGCGTATCCTCTTGGTGGATGGCGAGCCGGTGGGTGCGATCAACCGCGTGCCGGCGGAAAACGATGCCCGCTCCAACATGCACGCCGGTGGCCGACCGGAGCCGACGGAACTGACGGCGCGGGAGAAGGAAATCTGCCGCCGCATCGGTCCTGCCCTGCGCGAGCGCGGTTTTCTTTTCGTCGGTATCGATGTGATCGGCGATTACCTCACGGAAATCAACGTCACCTCGCCGACCGGTATTCGCGAAGTGCGCAAATTCGGCGGCGCCGATGTGGCAAGCCTGCTGTGGGATGCGATCGAGAAAAAGCGCGACGCTCAGGATTTCTGAAGCGGTTTTAATCGCTCCCGGTTTGTTCCGTGCGTACAACTCGATACAACTAAAATACATCGCCAGCGAGAAATTGTTCTCTAGGTGTTCTTGTTTTATTCTTTGCTCTGTGGCACGTTGCTTGCGGGTGGCTGCCATGGAACATGAAGTTCCGATGACGCGGCCGGTTTGCGGGGGCAGGCCATGGTGGCACGGGTCAATACGGTTGCATTTCAGGGCATAGAGGGCGTGCCCGTCGAGGTGCAGGTCATGGTCGCACCCGGAAAGGTCGGCATCCAGATTGTCGGCCTGCCGGACAAGGCGGTGGCCGAAAGCCGGGAGCGGGTGCAGGCCGCCCTGCATGCCTCGGGTCTGGCCTTGCCGGCAAAAAAAAGTCACCGTCAATCTCGCGCCTGCCGATCTGCCCAAGGAAGGCTCGCATTTCGATCTTCCCATCGCTCTCGGTCTCATGGCCGCTCTGGGCGCCATACCGGCGGAAGCGCTCAGCCAATATGTGGTTCTCGGTGAACTCAATCTCGATGGCACGATAGGCATGGTTTCGGGTGCGTTGCCGGCGGCCATCGGCGCCAATGCGCTGGGCAGAGGGCTGATCTGCCCGGCTGAAAGCGGGCCGGAAGCGGCCTGGGCCGGCGCTGGTATCGATATTCTCGCCCCGCGCAGCCTCATCGCGCTCGCCAATCATTTTCGCGGCACCCAGCTTCTGTCGCGCCCCACGCCCGCCATCCGCGCCAATCCGGTCAATCTGCCGGATCTGGCGGATATCAAGGGACAGGAAAGCGCCAGGCGTGCTCTGGAGGTGGCGGCTGCCGGCGGTCATAATCTGCTGACGTTGTGATACATTAATTCGAAGCGGTGCTGCCATTGGCTCCATCAAATTTGGACGACATTCTGGGGAGAAAACCCGCCTATTTGCGGTTTCAGTTTTGATGATAGCCCCATTAAGAAATGTTAGAAAATGCCTGAGTGGACAATTGGACCCGATTCGCGATGCCGCATTACCCCGAGCTTCAATTCAGCCTGCAAGAAGTACGAGCCGCAGGCAAAAGGCTTAAAGACGACCTTAGCCTAGATTCAGAGGTTAACTGGCGGGATACGCATCATGTTTTCGCTGTCGCAAATTCTTGGCGCGACAGCCATTATTTCCCAATGCGTTCAGTCTATCTGTCGGCCGCGTACCGCATGCGTAAAATAGGCATCAAGGGCGACATGGCGGCTCGGCCCAAGCGCATGGCCAGCATTCGGCGGAAGCTGCGCGAATCTGACATTCACCTCGACCGTATGCAGGATATCGGAGGCTGTCGCGCCATTCTTGACGACATCGCAGGAGTTCGATCCTTGATTGGTGAAATCAATGAGGGGTTTCCTCATCGAGACCGGAGGCAGTGGCCCTATATTGATGAGCCCAAAGAGGATGGATATCGTAGCCATCATATCTCGTTCGAGTTTTGCCCTCGAATTAAGGAACAGTCAGTCTACGAGGGGCGTCGGATAGAGTTCCAAATCCGCACCCGCCTCCAACACTCTTGGGCGACTGCAATCGAAGCAGTAAGCTTGTTCAACGGCGAGGATTTGAAACATCACCACGGTAATGCCGACTGGCTTCGTCTCTTCAAACTTATGTCGGGAGAATTCGCCCATGTCGAGGGTTGCCCGATTGGCCCCGGCGTGCCCAATCGGCCACTGAGAATTGCAGAGATCAAAGCACTGGAAGCGAAGCTTGACGCGATCTCTACGTTAGAAAATATTCGGACAGCGACCACCTATGCCGAGACGTATCTCTATCGGGATGGGAAGTTCTTCTTGATCGTCTACAACAACGATGATCACACCGTCGCAGTCGAGAGGTATTCAGAAATTTTGCAGCTTCAGGCTCGCCTCGCAACCATCGAGCGGCAAATCGAGGAGGGCCTTACGCGCTCGAAGGTCGTGACTGTCGAAGTCTCACGTGTCGAAAATCTGGTCCGGACATACCCAAACTACTTTGGCGACGTCGGGGTCTTTTTGAATAATCTTCGAAGGATTGTTCAAGGCAAAGACGCCCTAGAATTCACTCTGATTCAGCAGGCCCGGGTGAAAGTGCCGAAACCACAGCCGCTGGGGGATATTCGCAATCTGAACCGGCGCTATACGCGCTGGTACCCAAGCTAAAATTCGTACGCGAAGGGCGGAGTTGACAACGCATGAATAGCGTCAGCGCAAGGATCGCAATTTTCGACAAATGGTGGCCCATTCATATCGGTGCTGAGAAGCTCACCCTAGATAGAGACGAGCCCGACGCCTGGGCAACCCAACTCGGCAACCCCGCCTTTGAGCTTCAATGGGATTCTCAGGGAGAACGGTATTTCCGCATCTCGGACGATCGCGCCAACCGAGAGGTGCATCGTCTCACGCAATTCCAAACATGCGCAATCTGTCGAAAGTCCATGACGCAAGTATCATGGGTCGAAGACGAGGTCTTGCTCCTTTGCACGGAGTGTGGGTATTGGGGTGGACGGGGCTTCCGGGACTGGAATAGTCACCTGCATAACGTGCCTCTGCGGGGAGTGATCGGTCGATACAAGGCCATCGCCAATCTCGACGATGCATCTACCTCATATTTGGTCAGCCATCTTCGCCGCTTTCCCGAGGCCATGACTCAGGTGACGCCGTTCCGCGCGGAGAAGTTCGTAGCCGACTTGCTCAAAGACTATTTGGATTGCGAGGTCCACGCGCTCGGTGGTCGAAAGGACGGTGGGGTCGACGCGTTTGTGCTGGCCAATGATCAGATTCGTACAATTGTTCAAATTAAGTGGCGAGAGACTAAAAAGGGAGCTGAAAGCGTACGCACGGTTCGCGAAGTCGCCGGAACCCTGCTCGCTCGCGGCGTTCCCAGCGGGATCATCGTTTCGACGCGTGAGAGGTTCTCGACAGACGCGAAGCAGGAGGCAAGCCTGGTGTCGAGTAGGACTGTTGATGGTTTCGGCCAACTCAAGCTAGAACTATATGACTATCATCGAATCCTAGACATGCTGGCAATCTCGAATGCCAAGCTTGAAGACCGTTGGAAGCCCGCAAACCTTCAAAAACTTCACGAGGAGGTCTGCGTGTTTGACGGTGCCGCAATGATTCCCGAGGACATGCTTCCCTGGAGCTGACGCTCATGGGCGAAACCATCTGTTTGCTCACGTATTGTCTTCAACAAAGATGCAAATATCCAGTTGAGAAGCTGCAGGCCTTCTGTAATCTTTGCTTGCATCGACGGGGGGCAACGTGGCGACATTTATCAGCGACTATTTTGCTATTGATCAGGCTGTGTTCGAGGATTATGGCGCGGTGAACATATCGGTGGTTAATGACCTTCCGTTGTTTATTGATCCATTCTTACTCTTCCATAGCGAAAAGCCTGAGTACGTAGCTCTTCACGAGAAGATTATCGAATATCTCGTATTCCTGCGGGACCGTGCTGCCGAAGGGCGTGTGAACGAGGGACAGTTGCGGAATTGGTACTGCTTTCCGGAGGTAAAGCAGAATTGGTTGGGCTTCTCGGAGACGGGCAATGATGGTGCTGGCCTGGGCATCGATTTCGCTAGAAACCTGCATGCCAATCTGCATGTCATCTTTTCCGATTTCGGAGCAGAGAGAATCACCGAAAGCAGCCATCTCGAAAAGGTCTGCTTGGTGTCAGACGGAGTTGGCCGCGACAACATTAGCGACTTCACCACTAATCTGATCAAAGATTTTCTATGCCGTTACACCGAGAAATTTGCCGCAGACCATTTGCCAGTCGGAGCCGTGCGAGAAGTATGGGTAGATCGCGCGAAATTCAGTTACGAGACGCAGAGTTGGTCGAGGGGCCGCTACAAGCTACCTTGGGTCAATGGCGACTATGTAATCCTCACGCCGAAGGACATGTTGACCCGTGACGAGAATTGGATCAATCGCGGCGACCTGATTAGCGGGTTCGAAGATATACCGGAGGCGATACCTGACGCTCAGCTTAGGGCCTCGGTATTCAACTACTTTGAACTGGAGTTGCATCGTAGGACAGAAGCCGAATCTCCAGGCGCTGTAAAAGGGAAGCGGCGAAGACGCGAAAAGGGGAAAAAACCCACGCGGAAAGAGCGGTCGGCCGCGGTTGTCGCAACCATGCAGAAATTCCCTGAGATCATTGACTACTACATCCGCTTAAAAGAGATGCGCGGCGACGAGGCGAAAGACTTCAGTGAGGAAAAGGTCCTCGCGATCGAGTATTTGTTCATCGAGCAATTGCAAGCTCTTCAGTCGGTCCTGTTGGCGGAAACAGATTTTTATAAGGTCGGCAAGACTACCTATGACGAAGCACACGCCCGCCTCGCGTACCTAAAGGATGTAATTGAAAATAAGGGCGGCCATCGGTTTTTTTACGACGACAAGGGCGAACCGATCGAGCGCGAAAAGGACTTGCACGTCCTCTATCGCTTGGTGTGGTTTGGTACGCCTTCCGACGCTGGCGCTGAGGCTAATGATGGACGCGGACCGGTTGACTTCAAGATCAGCCGTGGGCGGGATAAGACCTTGGTCGAAATGAAGCTCGCCAAAAATACCAAGCTTGAGCAGAACCTCGCTAAACAGGCGGAGATTTACCAAGCGGCGAGCGATGCGAAGCATGCGATCAAGGCTATCATCTACTTCACCGCGTCGGAGCTAGTGCGGGTGAAGGCCATCCTGAAAAGGCTCCACTTGGAAAACAACAAGGACGTGATCTTGATCGACGCACGGCGTGACAATAAGCCGTCGGCTTCCAAGGCCGCGTGACGAATGCCATACCCAACATTTGCTAGAAACTGACGTCCGGGCTTGTCCAGATCATGTTGAAATCTACTGAAGCAGAAATCGAGGAAGTCCGGGAATACTTTGAATGGCAGGCCCCCGACCTCGAAGTGACCTTCATGCAGAAGGTCTACTCGGAGACCGTCCTGAACACCCGTCACGACGTGTGGGACATCCACACCAATAAGGATCGTTGGTGGGTCATCACGGGCGGTACAAACCTCTATTCCCAGGAGCAGTTCCCAAATATGGACCTTGCTCTGACATTCCATATCGGTCTGATGCTCCGCATCCCGCGAACGGAGAAACAACAAGAGGGTGATCTTCGCCTCCTCCCATTCGGACCCGTATTCGAAAGGATGGAAGACGCTGGGACAGCCGTGACGCAGGCGCACAAGCTTTCTGACTATCAAGCCGTCGGCGTCCGCTGTCGTGAAGTGCTGCTTGAACTGATCGCCGTAGCGCAGGACGCAGCAGTGTGGAAGACCGACGCTCCGCCACAGCGCGCCAACTTCCGCGCATGGACAGAAATCATCTGCAACGATCTCCTGCCGAGTGACACCAACAAGGAGCGTCGTGGAGCCCTCAAGGGCGTGCTCGACTCCGCATGGACATTCTCCAACTGGCTGACGCATTCAAAGTCGGCGACCTGGATTGATGCCGACATGGCGCACTCGCTAACTCAGCATGCCATCGGGATGGCGACCTCATTGATCCTTCGCGAGTTGCGTGGTGTGCCTGAGGAATGCCCGATTTGCGGGTCGCCGCATCTCGAACCTGAGCATGGCGAAAATACCGCCGCGCCTGGCGTGCTTTGGGAGCGACCACGCTGTGCCGACTGCGGATGGTCCGGCAGGCCCATACCTATCTTCGACCTTGAGGACGGACAGCCGATCATTACTCGCGAAGGCGTAGAGACTGACGAGTGCAGCATAATGACAGTACCGCTACGCGCGATCCTGAAGCCGGGAGACCAGACAATCGAGCCGTTGAAGAATACAGAGACCGGCCCCCTAGAGCATGTTGTATATTTTGCCTATGGGTCGAACATGTCGACCCCCCGGCTGCGCGAACGAATGCCGAGTTGCAAGCCGCTCGGCATCGCGACCTTACCGGGTCATGCGCTTCGTTTTCATAAGCGCAGTACGGATGGGTCCGGGAAATGCAATGCAGTTGCCACTGGGGACGAGAATAGCGTGATCGGAGTTCTATTCAGCTTCGATCCCGCCGAACGCGCAAAGCTAGATAAGGCTGAAGGCGTCGGCAGCGGCTACGAGCACGCGACGGTAACGGTCATCAACGACAAAGGTCGTAGGCGGAAGGTCCTCACCTATCTCGCTACTCCCAACTACATCGACGACAACCTCAAACCTTATGCTTGGTACAAGGACTTTGTCCTAGCAGGTGGTAGGGAGCACGACCTGCCGCGAGGTTACATGGCCGAATACATCGAGTCGGTAGAGGCAATCGACGATCCCAATGAGGCACGTGACAAGAAGCAGCGGGCTACACTGGGAGGCCCTGGGCGGTAAGACAACAGTGTCGGCGTGAATTCTCAGTCGAGCTGTCGTGGCGGAAACGTTGGTCGTGGTAGTTCCGACGCTGGGGATCGCAATTAAATGGTGTCACCGTAGGCACGATTGAGTGGCGGTTGCTTGACCCCGTGAGGCCAACGACCCGCGCCTTTACCGAGGGCGACGTCACCAAGGGTAACCGCATGCGCGGACTTAGTTTGAACCGTCTTTCTTTACGATCAGACTGCTCCACCGTTTTAAAGACGATTCGGTAGTCGAACGCTTAGAAGCCTCGTTAACGATCTGCTCTCTATCAACTTCACCCAGTATCAGAAACCGCGACAATATCCTTGCTACAAGGTCGCGGCGGTTAGGGGTCTTTTGAGGAATATTGACACCAATTTCCTCGGCAAATGCCCTGAGATGGACGTTCGATGGAAATAAATCCCCTCGCTGCAGCTTATCTGAGAAACTACGAATCTCGTTTCTTTCGCCCTCGGGGAAATGGCCTAGCAACGCCTCCATTCCATCATTGGAATCATCATTTTTCGTTGTGCGAGCTTGCGTTCGCTTCTCCGCACGTTTCTTTAGGTTGATAGCGGTCGCCGCGCCAGATGTCGCCTGACGAAAGAGCTTTCCACTCCTCAGAAGTGCGATTGCTTCCGCAAAATCCTTCTCAGAATACGTCTCTGTGAGTGCAACTAGCTCTCTCGCGAGCTTCTCTGACTTCTTCATCATATACTTACCCGTCCAGCAAATGCATTGCAGAACTCTGCAACTTCAGATGCCACATTCGACCTTGCGTAAGACGTTTGAAAAATGGGCCTTCCCTCGCGCGCGCCCTTCGGAAATGACCGCGAATAAGGCACCTCTTTGTCGAAAACATGCCAATCGAACGAATCTGACAACTCTCTAACTTCGGTCTTTGACTTGTTCTCCTCGGGTGAGTAGTCGGAGCACATGTTAAATATTACTCCAGCCACTTTGACACTCTTTCGATAGGAGCGCTCGAAGTCGGATAGAGACTGCCTTATAAGCGGCAAACCAATGGTGGAAAGAAATTCGGGCTTCACAGGCACAAGAATCTCATCGGTTGACAGATATGCCGCAGTGGTGAGAACAGACTCCGTTGGGGCGCAGTCTATTATGATCAGGTCATAGTCATCTTCAACGTCGGCAACGAAATTCGCCAGAAGATGTTCCTTTTGGCTCGGGTTCTTTAGTGTAAAGCTAAGTTCAAGCTGCGAGGGAACGAGATGAATATACTGTCCTCCCTGAAACCTAGCGATAGTTCGTATAGAGTCTCTCAAACTTCTATTGGCAGCTCTCAATCCGGGTGCTCGGGATTGTTGCTCGAAGATGTCCCACACTGTCGGAGCATTGTCCTCGATGACCTCTTTCTGGTATCGATCAACTCCAAGCATGTACTGGCTGGCGTTGAATTGTGGATCGAGATCAATCAAGAGAACTCGTTTTTTCCATCGTGTCATAGCTGAGAAATGCCATGCCAGATTTGTACACAAGGTGCTCTTGCCGACGCCGCCCTTCATGTTGATTACTGAAATCTTTTTCGCCATGTGTCTCCCCTTTGCCGAGTCACTTCTACGCTGGTTCGTTCGACATATCCAGCGGCGTCAACCAATCGTTGAAACTTCAACAAGATTGCTTGTCAAGTAGCGGCTCCGCGGTGTTCTTTTTAAAGCTGGAGCTCGTGAAAGCCATCGAATGAGGCCAACAACCTTAGCCTCCCTGAAAGGCGACGTCACCGATGGCGTCCACGAGGTTTTCTTGTCGTCTGTGGCGACGACATGGCCCCTGCCAGGTCTCCATGAAATGGCTCCGCAGTGCGGCCCTCGGAGAGCTGATGTCATGAGCTTGCGAATGACTGTAGTCGGTCACTACAGTCAATTTTTCCCTTTTAGCCGGCGAGTTTTGGGGGCACGCTTGGGTTATTCCTCCGAGTGCATCCGATGCCCCAGACTGATGATCAGTCCCTACCGCCGATAATCCAAGACCTCATCCTCGATGACCACATACAGAGCATGGAAGCAGGTCTTCTCCATGCCGAGCAGACCCGCCCTGATGATCCTCTTCTTCCTGCTGGGTGGGCAATACTTCATGCGATGAAGCATGAGCGCCAGTGCCGCCAGGATGCCTATGCGGCCATGCTGGACGCCGACCCTGATGATGTGGACGCGCTGTTTGCGGCGGAGAACATTCGTCGCAAGGGAGGCCACCATGAAGGAGTATGAGCGCCAGATCGTCATCACCAATCAGGGGGAGCCGACTTCCGCGACCCTCAAAGTCATCAGGCTCCCCGAAAGCTGGTACGCAGTAATCTGGGAAAACCCGGAGCGTTACGCGAGCTTCAGCCAGAACGCATCGCCGCGAAACGGCGGTTTCGAGCACATGTCCGACCGCAATTTCCTCGATCGTGTCCAGCTTGTCGCCAGCTTCAACCAAGGGATCGACTTCGATTTCGAGGAGGCCCTGGATGCGTAGTCCCATCTACTTCATGCTTGTTCGCCTTGATGATGGCGATCTGGCGTCATTGACCATCATTCGCGAACCGACGCAGTTCTTCGCGCAATTGCGCTCCTATGGATTCACGGAACACTCGGGCGCGTCGTCTCCGGCACTGGCGGAAATGTCAACGGGCGCATTTCTGGACACTGTGGCGTATGTCTTCAGCGTCTCCCGGGATCGGCCGTTCACCTACATCATTCCCGACGGGATGAGCCGCGCCGACTGGCTGGATGCGATGGAGGAGAAGGCCCACGATCCGCGCTTCGGGCTCATAGAGCGCGACGGCGAAATCTCTCACTGCATGATCGTGCCTGTGAAGCGATGAGGTACGGTCATGGCCTATCAGTTCATCCACCTGGAATCGTGGTCTCGGAAGCCTGACGCCAAGGGCAGGTCTACGGATTTTATCTTCGACGAGGCATCCCGCAAACCCATCGCGTCCGTCCACGTCGCCGACCCCAAGCCCCCAACCGTTATTTACGGCCTTGGCGTCGATGAAGTGCGCCAGATGCACGACAAGGCGGCTGCGGCGGCAATGACACCTGGCGCTCGGGGCAAGCTTCGGAAACTCGATTCCAAACAGAAGACCCTGCACACGGTCGTCGCCTCGCATCCATATACCGTCGAGGAAGTCCGCGCCGATAAAAAAAAGGCGGCGGAAGTAAGGGACTGGGAGCGGAGGACGGTTGCATGGCTCAAGCAGCAATATGGGCCTGCGCTCAAATGCGTCATCCGCCATACGGACGAGAAGCAATGGCATGTCCATGCCTACGTGTTGCCGACGAATGATCCACAGATGCGGGCGGGCGTCTATCATCCCGGCGCTATCGCCAAGAAAGCGGTGAAGGCTGCCGGCAGACGAGACGGCGAGGATGGCAAGGCGCTCAACAAGCGCGCCGACGTCGCTTACAAGGCTGCGATGCGGGACTGGCAAGATTCCTACCATGAGACCGTTGCCGTTCCTTGTGGCCTGACGCGCCTCGGTCCGGCCCGCCGCCGTCTTACACGGGAAGAATGGAAAGCCGAGCAAGCCCAGGCACGGGCGCTCCAGAACGCCGTTGACAGGGCGAAAGCCGTGAAGCGGCAGGGGCAAGCCTACATCGACCAGACAAGAGCGGACGCGGCGGCAATCAAGGCGGATGCCGCCCAGGTCAAAGCATCAACCGACCGTCTGACCGGGATCGGCGGCGCTGTCCGTGCCGTCGTGGACGGTATTCAGGAATCCCGAATCCGCGACCAAATCCGCAAGGAGTTTACCCGCGACCTTGCCGCCGCAAAGGCTGCGGTGGAAAAAGCGCAAGCGGAGGCAACGAAAGCAAAAACGTCCCAGCGCAATGCCGAGAAGCAGGCTGCCGAGCAGCGTCACGCATTCCGGCAACAGCGGGAACGGCTTGTGGCCGCGCAGCAGGAAATCCGGAACCTGTCCACCGCGCTCGCTGCCGCGCTGGACGAACCGCAGCCAACACCGGGAGTGCCAGCACCATGATGACGACAGGCGAAGAAATCTCCCGGACAAACGCCCGCGCGATCCTGCGCGACATTGGCATGCCACACCTTGATTGGGCGCACGGTGCCGCCGTGAACATCGTGCGGCAGTGTTTGAACACAAGGCATCGTCCGACCTACCATCAACAGGCGTTGCTGGAGGCAGAATCTCCAGCCCTTCTGGCGTACCTCGAAAAGCTGGCGTCGTCGGGCGATAGCGTCGGGTGGCGGACGCTTCGGGATCGTATTCAGGTCCACGCTGATACTCTTCGAGATAGCGACATGCAGCCATGTCGTCGGCCATGGCTGGCGGCAATCTGGCAGACGCTCCCCGAGTTGGCTGCGATAGGTCAGTCGATACTCGGCAAGCCATCAACCCCCAAGAGTGTGGCCGATTTCGAAGTCACGCCTGGGCCGGCGGATACAGACTCGGCGTCGGGGAACGGTGGAGACGAGAAAGGCAGCTCGGGGAAAACCGGATCAGCTGGATCGGCTGGAACGACGGCGAAACCGAAACCGTCGTCACGGCTGGCTCTGCCGGTCGTTCCGATTATCCTGACCGAAGCCGAAAAGAAGGTGCTCGGCCTCGACAAGCCCGCCTCGGACGCCGACGCCAGGGAGGAACTCACGCCTGACGATCCAGACGGGACGAACCGCCTATCGGGTCCAAAGATGCCGGGAGGTTTCAAATGATTGATCTGCTGGCTGAACCGCCGTCCACCGATATCGCATGGCAGATTGTCAACGCGGTGCTGCCGAGCGAGGCGACGACGATGTACGGTCGCGTCCTTCAGGTCTTCACGTCGGTCCTGTTTTTCCTCGGCGGCCTCTTCGTCGCTTACCAATCTACACAGGGCATCGTCGCCTCGGCCCGCACCGGACAGGCGCTCGGCGAACGGTGGCATATCATATGGACACCGCTGCGCGTTGTCGTTGGCCTCGGCCTGCTCATCCCAACGCCGCAGACTGGCTTTTCCTCTGTTCATTACCTCCTTCGAGATTTTGTTGCCCGTCCCGGTATCAATCTCGGCAATGCCCTGTCGAATACGGGCATCACCACCGTCGTGAAGGAGGGCGTCACCATCACGCCCGCGTCCTCGAACGGATCGAGCATCGCGATGATGGTGCTGCGGCACGAAGTATGTGCGGCGGTCTACAACCAGGCGGGCAATCTTTGGGGTTGGAATGCGCGACTGCCCGATCCCGACGGAAACGTATCCGGTCTTGGCATTCTGGGATACGACAAGCGGATCACCTGGGCATATGGTCCGACCTGTGGACATTTCTCCGTCAGCGCGCTCGAGGATCGCGCCACATTCTCGAATGCGAGGCGGGAAGCCATAAAGGCGTTCGTAAACGCCTTCCGGGCGGAGTCCGGCAGATATGCCCAGCTTGCCGCCGAAACCTCCGGGCTATCGTCCGCAGATGCGGCGGCGAAGGCGGTAACGTCCAATGTACTGTCGCCCGATCTCGTCCAGCGCATCCGATTAATGGGAGCCGCCTATGATCGCGCGACGACGGCAGCCGCAAAAGAAGAGGCCAAGACAGTCGCGACCGCATCCCGTGACGCTCTTGTAAGGGATGCCCGTGAACAGGGATTCCTGACGACGGGTATGTATTGGAGCACTCTGGCGCAGGTTTCGGAAATCACGACTGCGATGACAAATGAGCGGCCCGAAGATACCCCGCCCCGTATCGATGGAGACTTCGGTGAAGCGATCCAGAAAGCGTTCGACGCGCTTCGCTTGCAGGTGTCGGGCGAAGCGGAACGGCAAGCATTGAGCGCCAACGATTTCGCGGCGGCTGGCGACGAAACTGCTGATCCAGCTACGAAAATCCTCGCGCCGATATCGCGCTCGATCATTGAGTGGGCCGCGACGTCTGCTGACGACGGGCAACCTCGTGATGAAATGGGCATCTTGGTTTCATCGGGTCATGCAATGATGGCGGGTGTCTCGGCCGCCATCGCCGCGGGTGGTATAATTGCGGGAGTTGCAGGCAACAAGGTCGCTGAGTTCTTCGGAGCGGCGGCAATTGACTACTTCCTTGACTGGTCGAGGTTTGCCATCATTCCCGTGTGGATCATGGGTGCGCTCAGGGCCTACGTAATCCCCATTATGCCGCATGTTTTCATGATCGTGTCCGGCGTTGCCCTGCTCGTTTCGGTGATGGAGGCGATGGTTGCCCTAACGATCTGGTGCCTTCGCTGGCTCAAGATGGACGGCAACGATGATTTCGCGGGAGACAGCGTCAAGCTCGGTCTTCTGTTTCTCGTCAATATCTTCCTACGGCCGGCATTGGCCATGCTCGCGGTCTTCGCTGCCTATGGGGTTTTTAATCCTGTCCTCGGAATGCTGGACCGTCTGTGGGCAACCGCTTTCCTCGCGCAATCGGGCGGGCACATTGTCGGCCTTCCCGGTTACATCGTGATGACCTTCGGGCAGACTTACATGATCTGGTACGTCGTTCTCAAGACCTACGGGCAGATATGGGCTCTTCCTGACCGCGTTCTGGCCTGGTCCGGCCAAAGCACGTCCTACGGCGAATCCGGACTCGTTTCTGGTGCGTTCGGCGGAATGATGGCGGTTGCCGGACGCGGGATGATGCCCAAGAATATTCTTCCAGGGCTTTCGAAAAAGAGAGGAAAACTAAAATGAAGAAACTCTTGATCTGGGCGTCTGCAGGATTTGGTCTGGCGCTGGCCTGCGGCTTGGTGGGGTTGCCGCACCTGTCGGCCACGGTCTTCACACTGACAGTGTTTTGCGCATTACAGGTCCTCGCTGTCTGGTTCTTTGGTTTTGTGTGGTCTCTGCCTGATCGTATCGAGGCATGGGCAGAACTTCCTAGCTCAATTACAATCGGCGGAAATCGGGAGTGCGAGAAATGAAGTTTCTGGTGATCGCTACCGTCATCGTTGCGGCAATCTCGACGGGAAACGTGAGCGCCGAAACCTTCCGGTTTCCCGTTGCGGCACGGGCGGCTTATGGCGTCCCGCAGGTGGACATTGCCATGTCCGTGTACATGCACCCTGATTGTGCGGGCCGCTGGTCCGTCGAATACCCGGCAGGCTTCGCGTTTCGACGTGGGGGACCGAATGGGGGGAACCTCTACGGCAACCCTGGCAAGGGTTCGTATGACGTCGCCATAAAAACAGATGCCTGTCCGTCGCGAGATTCCGATTACGTCGATCCGCCGCGCACGACCTGGCACAAAGTTGTTGTCTATTAAGGAGACCCTGTGAAAACGACCCTGACCACCATTTTCATCGCTCTGGCGACCCTCTCGGCTAACGCAGGATCGCTCCTGCAGCCGCCCGCCGACGCGCTGCGCGTGGAGTTCACAAGTCCCGACACGTCGCCGACCGAACGCCTCAAGGCGGGTCAGCCCCTGACTGTGGGTGTCGTCGTCACGAGGTCGACGGGGGCTGTCCAGATCGTGCCAACGGCAACACCGGACTGGATGACCTACAATGCCGCCAACCGTCAGTTTTCGGGGGTTCCCGTCGAGGGTGAGTATGAACTCGCAGTCCGCGTGACAGACGCTGAAACGGGGCAGACGGCAACGGGCATCCTGTCCTTCAATGTCGAGTCGAGGTGAGTAAGCGAATGCAAAAAGGGGTGGCGCTTTAGCCACCCCTTTTGCCTTGTGGATCATAACTCATCAACGTTCAACGCGTCATGTGAAAATCCATGACGTCATCGGATGCATCGCCCTGTTCCGGCTGGTTCCAACTTGAAGTGACCCCCTGCATCAACTCCTTGAGATCGATAGGGCGCGGACGGCGGCGCTCTACTCCACCCTGCAAGGGTTCTGGGTTATTGCCGTTGCGGGCGTTCTCAAAGGCCCGGTAATGGCGCAATGCCTGACGAAGCTCGGACTTGGTGCCATTGGACAGGGCTTCGAAACCGGACGCGCTTTCCAAGGCCGCGAGCTCCAAGGCCTCATTCTCGAAGGTGCGGCCAAAGAGCATATAGCGGGCACGCCCAAGGCTCGACTTGATGTTGCGGGCGGTTGCGCGTGAGCGCTGGTTGCCACGAACAAGCCACTGCATGAAGCGTTCCTCGGTCTTCGGGGAAATCTTTCCCGTCTGACGGTCGAGGATGACCTTTCCGATGATTTCGGCGGCTGTGGGCGGGACTGCGTTTGCGATCATCACCATGATGCGGCGCTTGTTCTTCGAACACCATGTCCAGCCCTCGGGAAACCCCTGGATACGGGACAGGAATTTCTGGTGGCCAATAGCTGCCTCCTCCAGCGGAGCGCTGTCGTTTGGGTGTGCCTCGTACTTTGCCTTCAGCGCTGCCGACGGAGGCTCGCCMGAGGTTCTGGTAATCGTCGCATAGGGCTCATTAACGCTACGGACGGCACGGCCGGCGCGCAGAGGTCGCGTGTAGATGTGTCCTTTCACGACGATATCGAGATTGTATTCCGGTCGCCACTGGTTCTCCGCAGTCGGCATTTCTCCCATCGCTTTGGTGAATTCCCGCCGCACGGATTTCGGTACGTCGGTGGCGGCATCCGCGATCGCGCCTTCAATGAACCCATCACGTTCGCCGAGACGTCCGACCACGATCAGACGACGTCGCGCCTCTGGCGTATTGTAGTAGGAGAAATCGACCCGGCACTCTGAGATGCCGTAGCCAGCTTTCTTGAGCATGGCTCGTGCCTCGGCCCACGATTGAGAGCGTGCGGCCTGAACGACGTTTTCCATGATGAACCATTCAGGACGCACCGCCGCGATGGTGATCGCGTATGCCAGGGTCAGTCGGGCATTCTTGCCCTCAGCACGCTTGCCTGCCACGGAGAAGTCCTGACATGGAGGGCCACCCGCGATCAGGTCGGGTTTCAGGTCCACGATATCCGGGATAATGCTGAGAAGATCGGACAGGTCACGCTGATGAACGTGGTCGCCGATGTTCGTGCGGTAGGTCTCGACCGCGTCCGGCATGCTGTCATAAGCAGCGACGACATCAAAGCCAGCGCGCTTGAGACCAAGCGACATACCGCCCGCGCCACAGAAAAGTTCAACAACCTTCATTCGATCTTCCTTTCACGACGCCCGTGTCACCCGCTGTGTAGTGGTGGCGCGTTAATGGAAGCCCGAAAAAACCGTTAAAGGTTTAGCGAAGGTGTAAATTTTCAGATATGAAAACTAAACAACCATCACGTATTTCTACATGATGGTGAGGCGGATGATTTCCGCATTTCAATGTGTGTCTTCACGTTGTTCGATCTCGCGGATCAGTTCCCATGCATCGCCAAGGGCGGCGTGGACTTTCTCCATCCGTTTCGCGACCGCCGCCCCGTCACGTGTTCCGAAATCGGAAAAGCGGGCTGCGATAGAACCGATCTCGTTGCGGAGACGACAGTACGTATCGTGGTTCATGGCGAATTTGGCGATTGGAAAGTCGGAGATTTTCGCCATCATATAATTCTCCCCATCACGCTTCTGTTTTAAGGGGTTCTTCATGGGCCGGCCCGAGCACCGCCACCAGAAAGCGATCCCGTGCCGCCTCGGCTGCCTCCCACGCCCGGATGACTTCTTCCATGTCGCGGAAGTCGCAATCAAACTCTATCGTATAGCTTCCAAGATGCTGGCGCAGCACGTGACGGGCGTGCTCATCGCCTTCACCATCGCTCCCAACGAGATCGAACCGGACGCACCCTTCGCTTGGGATGTCCACGACGATGGGCTCGACCCATTCATAGTTGCCCAACGGATCGACAATCGCCAGTTTGCCGCCGAAGCCGAAGTCGTCGAATTTGAATTTCGTGTTCATGCACGTTGTCCTTGTTGGATGGCCTTTTGAACGAGGATGGTGACAACCTCCCGGATCGTCATTTCATGTTGCGCGGCGTGAACCTTCAGCGCTGTCAGCGTTCCGGAGGGAAGGTCCACGCTTAGCCGCTCTCGCGGATGTCTATTCTTCCGGTTTTTGGTCACGCCATTGCCTCCTCGACTTTCTCTACTGCCTCAACGACATCCGATTGGATTGCCTCAAGGAGACCGATTGCGTCCTCCAAGGCTCCGATCGCCGCATTAGCCGCCTCACCTCGTGCACTTTCGCCAATGCTGGACGGCATCGCAGCGAGGTATTCTTCCTCTTCGTCCCTCAGCACCTCGATGTCGTATTTCAGTTCTTCGATAACAGCTTCGATCGGCCGAATTTGATCCAGCAGTTTCCGAAGACTTTTCCGTCTGGCCTTGTTCATTCCATTCCCTTTTCTTTGGCCTTCGGGCAAAGCTTCGCCGCCGCGCAAAGGCACGTTATTCGTTGATTTGTTTCCATTTTCAGGAGTACATGTGGTGTGGAGAAGTGCGTTTGTGACTGTCCACATACACAGTGTTCGTCCATTCGAATCGCTGTGCAAGATGGAAAATGCGCCGACGGTGAAGTTTTTTACGACACCAGAACAGGGCCGCTGACGATGCGGTGGATAGCTTCCTCGACAGCCGCGACGGCTTCTTCCCGGGTATGGACGATGCCGTTGGCAAGGGAGCGGAGGCGTTTCGGAAATCCGTTCTCATCGCGAGACTGCATGTCTGGAATGTCGACGGAATAAGCCCATCGAGCATTGGGGCATTTCCGGAGTTCTTCCATCCAAGCGCACAGCGGGTACGGATATGAAGGGTGATCGACTTCGGCGGCGTCATGAACCGCGAATTCGTGTTCGGCATTGTACCAGTCTATCGCGATTGCCGTCATACGCACCTCCTGATGAGCTTACCGACGATCAGCAACGGTAACACGATCCAAAGAGCGAGGCTGCCCGCCTCGATCACTTCCGGCGCTTTGATGGCGGCGGTGTACAGGATTGCAAAGGCTGCCATGGCGATCGGCAGGCAGAGGACTCGTAAAACAAGCATGTCGTGTTCCTTCATGTGGGAATGTGGGTTCAGGTGCGCGAAAAGCGTCGAAATGCTTGGATGCCGTCACGCTGGATTTCCCGTTTCATCTCGTCAGCGGCACCGGGCAGACGTGACTTCCCGACGAGGCGGCGCACGGATGTCGCCTTCTCTACCGCGTAGATGGATGCCACGTAGCAGAGGAGACCCCCGCACGGTGCCCGCTCGTTAACCTCCTCGATCATGAGATTGAAGGTCAGACCCGGAATGAGTGTGGTCTTTACGGCCATTATGCACCTCGAAAGCGGCTGTTTTCATTGGCCTATTTATAACATGTCATGAGAATCGAGCCCAGGGATTAACGCGGCATGGTTGAGTTGTGCCGGAGGCGAAGTTAACGGGATCGGTAGAATTCTAAGGATTCTTGTTTGAAACCTGTGCTCCCTGTTCGATCCTGCCGGAGGCGGGTCGAACCCGCGCGCAGCGCGGTCTTTTGATGCTCCCCGTCCCGATGCATCCAGGACGGCCGGCACGCACAGCGGCAGTCACCCGGAGGGACGCAGCACCGCGGAGGACGGCAGCGCCGTTGACATAGCGAGCATGCTGGCAGGCACGGCGGTGAGGGTGGGGAAATGGATTCAAGGGTTCTTGGCCCATCCGAACGTACAAACGTGTTGTACGGGCTCTATACGCGCCCATAGAACGCGTTTGACTACAAAATGGTCCCGTGGACCATTTGGGCGCGGGAACCGCGTCTGCGACGAAGAAGAGCGCATCGGAGCGCCAAGCATAGCGGTCCCGGCAACGGAGATGGCGGGGGAATTCGCGTATGTGACGATCTCGGGGTAGCCGCGGGAGATTCAGCACTTGCGCCGCCGACTTGGCGGGAACCGGATCGACTGTCCCCGACGTCACATTCCCTGTTTGCGGTTGAGACCACCTTGTTGGTGATTGTAACAAGGTGATACTACTCCCGCATTTGGCGAATGGGAGGTTGGTATGGGCGAAGCAAAAAGACGGGCGATCGCACGGGCGGAAAATGAGAAGCTAGTAAAGCAACTTAATCCAGCCCGTTTCCACTTGCTTTCCATCGGCGTTCGGATGGCTGTCAGTCGCTTGATCTCGGGTGAAGTATCATACTGGGCGGACAATGAGGAGCGCATTCTCGGCCTGATCAGCTTCGACTTTACTGATGAGGATTTTGCCTGGATGATCCTCGCGCGGGACCGAATTGGACGTTTCCGGTGCTGTCAGGTCGATGCCAGTATCAAGAGTGAACCACTGGCCACGGAAATCCTGCTTGGCGAAATGGCCAAGCTAGTTAGGAATGGAATTCCAGGGGACTTCGGCTGGCAAGGTGATGAGCCAAATGCGCCGTTCGATCTACTCAGCATTACCCATAATGAGAAGCTGCACCCATACTTCGAGGTACTTAATGATGCTGGACATATGCCAGCCCGGGCCGCGTTGAAAGAGATTGGTCCATGGCTCGCTCCGTCGGACCCTCACTTTGTCAAAGAGTTCCAAACGACGGCATTCGATCAGAGAATTTGGGAGCTTTACTTATGGGCAGCGTTCAGAGAACTCGGGTTCGACGTTACCCAGCCCGAGGCACCAGACTTTTCATGCCGTGCACCGGGCATCGCGTTCACTGTCGAGGCCACAACGGTTTCTCCTTCCACTGCGGGGCCTCTCGCTATTCATCCCGAGCCCAAAACCCCAGAGGAGCAAGCCGAATTCCTGAAGCACTATATGCCGATGAAGTTCGGTTCCAGCCTGACCAGTAAATTAAACAAGAAAAATGCCGCTGGGGAACCATACTGGGACCGCGCGGAAACCAAGGGAAAACCGTTCATTCTTGCGGTGGCTGACTTCCACAAACCAGCGGACTTGGAGAACCTGGGTTCAATGACGTACAGCCATTCGGCTCTATGGCCGTATCTCTATGGGAAGCGCGTCGTGTTTGAGGCCAAGGAAGGCGGCGGCTATTGGCGAATGGTGAAGGGAGACGAGCACATCTACGGTGGAAAGAAGATTCCGACGGGCTTCTTCGATCTTCCAGGCGCTGAGAACGTCTCGGCTGTACTCTTTTCCAATGCTGGCACTTTGCCGAAGTTTAACCGAATGGGACTACGTGCTGGTTTCGTGCCAGAGAACCACATGTATATACGTCAAGGCTTCCGCTACGATCCATCGCCAGAAGCCTACGTCGGGATACCGTTCCAAGAGGACGTCCTATCTCCAGAGTATGAAGAATACTGGTCTGATGAGTTGCAGGTGTTTCATAATCCGAACGCCCGCAATCCGATTTCCCCGGATACGTTCGGAGGGATCACGCAGTATTTCTTCAAGGACGGCGACCTCCATACGATTACGCCAGATCGAGCCGTGATCGCGTCCTTTACGGCAGTATTTCGGTTTGAAAATGACGAGCAAGCCGCTGTTGCCTGATGACACGCGACCACATTTGCCATGGTCAGCTTTCGGGTTCCGTGGAAACTGGGCTCGTAGAGATCAACCAGATCAGGATTAATAATATGAACGGGCGGGGGTGCAAGCACCCCCAGGCCTTCGGCCTCCCCCAGGCGTTGGTAAACACCATACACCGCGACGAATCGTGACGGGTGCTGATTTCCAAGGGGTTCTGTTTACTCTGCGGATGCCTTGGCTTCCCTCATCGCGTTCGAAATATGGCCTGTCGACACGCCGAAGTGCGCGGCGAGTTCGGCGCGGTTCATGCCGTTCTTTGCGGCCAGATACACGCACTTTTGTCCGAGTTCGAGGCGGGCAGTCTGTTGGGCGGATCGATCGCCAGCGCCGCGACGGTGCCGGCTCTGGCGGGTTCTTTCTGTGTTAAGCTCCCTACGGCGATCCTCGTCCACGAGCGCGCGAAGTCCAGCCGCACGCTGCTCGGCCGGCTCGATGCCGAGCCATTCAATCATTGTTGAGGCTCTAAACTTGTACCGGGGATCGATTTCACGCCCGGAGTACGGGACCTTGAGGCCGCTGGCGGCTTGTTTCGCTCGCTTGATGACTGCGCTCAAACGGGCATCAGTCTCTGCTTGTGTCCAGTTGGTTGCCTGCCTCGCCAGGATCGTGATCTCGCGACCCATGACGTCGGGAACGTCCGTCCAGGAGAGGGCGTTAGCGGCGAGGAATATCCAGACGTCGCGTTGTCCTGGCGGAAGTGCACCGGTCTCTGGACTCCGATGCTTACGGAGGCGCTGAAGGTCTTCAAACACCGTTCCCCATAGGCTGGCCCGAGAAAGACGCTGGGCAGGCTTGACGTCACGGTCGAGCCCCTCGGCTTTCCGGGTGGCACGGGCGGCGCGAAGCGATATGAGTTCGGCTTGTGTGAAGGGCAGTACTTCGTCGGCCAGCGTCCCAAACTGATGGCGTGTCGGTGCTTCAGGCGATCCTTGACACCAAACCATTCCCACGTGTCGGCGATCCCACTCTGCCCGGGAGTTAGTGCTTCCAGAGAGCCTGAATACCCGGGCGGCGTCTAAGGCGCGTTTGTCCGCGCCGAACTTCGTCAACGCGATGGCCAAGGTTTTCTGCACGAGGTTCCAGCGCGGGAGTACGGCGAATGGCAACAGTTCGGTCAACCAGACGCATACCAGCCCGCGGCCGGTTGACAGAATGTAGGATGGTAGCGGCAAGCCCTCCTGTTCAAGCTCGTAGAGTGCGGCAGCGGCGACATCCGTTGCGGGACGTCCTGCCCAGCGCTTCCGGTTATGATAATCCAGATCGACGTAGTTTGAACCGATGGCGGTTAGGTCGGCGATGCCGCGCCAGCGCCCGAAAGCTTGCTGACTGACATAGACATCCTCGCCGCCGGTGCGGCGTAGAACGTCTTCCGCATGGAGAACCGCGTCTCCGCCGATCGGGACGGTCCATTCTTTCCAGTTCTTGCCGCCGTCAGCCACGCGCTGGGCGAAGGATACGACGCCTTTACGAACACCGTTGCGGTTCTGGTTTTCTGGGTGAAGAACCCTGAGATGTTGGCCGGGGCCGAAAATATCGTACTGGAATTTTGCGGGACCGTCCGAACTTAGGCGCACGTCCGAATTGTCAACACTGAAAATTTTATGATGGGGCTCCGGATCGGCTGGGATATGTCCCAGCCTCGGGCTCAACCTTCAAAAATGGGGGGCTTTACAAGAATCGCGCCGTTGGCAATCATGAACCTGTCCTTGAAAAAACACCGCGGAGGGTTCCAGCCCGTTGATGCGGTGTTTTTTATGGTCATGTGCGATGGCGCACAGGTCAAGCGCCGAAAATACCTTTCGCAACCGTAACGATTTCGCGGTGCTATCATGTACAAATGCGTGATGCTTTTCATGCCCCACCCCGCCCGAGGGCGGTGCTGTCATGGCGATCTTCAGGCTTTACTTTCTGTTATGGGGCGTGAACGATCTAACGAATCTGTTTGAAGGGCTACCGGATGGCTTACGAAAACACACAATCACGATCGCTTGTTATCTCCGAAACCCCAGGTGCGTTACAGCGGAACTGGAAGGTTCCTGCACTTTTCCCACTCTGCCCTTCAACTTCTTCAGATGCACCACTGGCTACCTATTTCGAAGGATTGTACGTCGGCGATGTGGCGGTCATTACACGCTTTGGGCAGACCACCATTGGCGATACCGCTATGACGCCCGACGGCAGCAGCATCCTTCTTCTCGGTGAGCATGGTGAAGATGCAATCAAGCCATGGTCATTAATGCGGATAACATTCGAGAATGGATATTTCGTTCACGAAAGCCATGGGATGTTCTTCTCCCGCGAGGGTGCGGAGAAAGAGTTCACTCTGGCGCAGGGGTTGACGTGGGATGGCGGCGAGACAATTGATGACTTTTGTTGATAACCGGGTTCCTTGCAGCCTCGGGAATTACAGAATTTATCGTTGGTGAGGTCCGCTCCGTTGCTTTCGGCATGAAATCCCCCACCCCGCCCGCGGGCGGTGCTGCGGCCCTCCCCCGGGGAAGGGCCTCACGCCCCTCGCGGGGCGACTGGGTTTCATCGCCGTCGCGCAAGCGCTCGGGAGATGCCATTACTCCATTCCGGATGCGCCACCTAGACCGAGGAAGAACTGATCCAAAGCAGCGTTGTTGACGGGAGATTCAAGGAGCATTGAGACAACGCCATAGTCCATCCGAAATGCGAAGGGCATGGGTTCGGCCGTCATCCGCACTTCCAATCGCGGCTTGAGGATCATGACTGGCCCGATGGGTCGGCATTCTACGCGCTCCACCAGTCCACGCAAAAGAGACGACAGTTTGATTCGGAGTTCTCGACGCTTCTCCAAGTCTGCTTCTTCAAGCTGACCGGATAGTTCATTTGCCGTAGTTAAGCGCGCGATAACGCCTGGATCGGCTTGTCTGCTGGCCGCTGCCTTTTCTTGCTCTTTCAATTGAGCTTTAAATTTTTTCGCTTCCAAGGCAGCCTGAACAAGGTTCTCCTCGACCTCTTCATCGCCTGTCTTAGCAAAAACTGAGAGCAAGCGAGTGCGTCGAGCGTTCGCGTCGGCTAGTTTGGCTTTCAGTGCTTCGATCTGCCGGAGCAGCTTAGGAGTCTCATCATCCAAAGAGGCGAGAGCAGCAACGTCGACGTGAAGCAGCGCCGTCAACAAGTCCCTCTCAAGGCGTTCAACCCGAATGCGTCGGCCATTGTCACAACCCGCTTTTCGAAGATTGCTCGAACAGGCAAGCCAGATGCCACCTTTGGGCAACGCCCCTTTATTTTGGATATGCATGGGACCACCGCAGGAAGCACAGCGGCCAAGGCCTTGGAGGATGTGAGCCCCCTTCTGGCCCTTCCTTCCTGACGCCGCTTGACGCCGTCCCTCGGTGGCATTTTGAGCTCTCCAATAGGTTTCATCATCTATGATGCGGGGGTAATAGTTTGGAATCGGATCGCCGTCCGGTTTCCGATTGCGATTCTTGTGAGTCCCACTGTGAGGTTGGTACTCTCCAAGAACCGCATGGCTCTGAATAACTTTGGCGATGCTCGAAGTATGCCACCCTTTGCCGCCTCGGAACGTCGGTACTTCCTCTACGTTCAAACGGCGCATGATCTCGCGTCGTCCGAATCCCTCGATCGTCTCTTGAAAGATGCGTCGGACCAGCGCGACCCTTTCCGGGCGTTCCACGAATGCGCCGTCGCGAACCTCCAGCCATTCCGGGCACCTCGGCGTCAGAGGCTTTCCTTCTTTGCGAGCCGTCTCCTTTTTCTGTCGCCATGCTTCGCTGACGCGATCGGACTTGATCCGGGACTCTTCGTGCGCTCGGGCCATGACGATCAATGAGAACACCAACGGTGTCCAGTCCGTGCGTAGGCGGTCCTCCGAGTATTCCTGACCATCGCTGAGTGTGACAACGATAATCCCTGCCCGGATCAAGTCGAGCAGCCTGGTAACCGCATCCATGACCGCCTCGCGAGAGATGCGATCTAGGCTTTCAACGATGAGGTACGACCCCCGTTCTATCCTGCCGTCCTCCACCATCTGAAGAAACGAACGAAGCGCGCCAGTCGTCCGATTCGCGCCGTGATACGCGCTTACGCCAAGGTCGCGAAGAGAGTTGTCCAAGGTAAGTCCGCGCTCTCGCGCCCAAGCCTCCGCCTTCGCTGTCTGGCGGCGCAAGGAATCACCCTGAGCCTGTTCGGGAGTGGAAAAGCGAATATATGAATATGCTTTCGTCATGATCGGCGTTCCATATCAGAAGTGACGTGATTAATGTAGCACAATTTGCTGATGGTCGGGCCGCCCGGTTCGGGCAAGTCGATGCTTGCCGCCCGCTTGCCCTCCATCCTGCCGCCGCTGGAGGTGGCGGAACTGCTGGAAGTATCGATGGTGCATTCCATTGCCGGCCAACTATCGGGCGGCAAGCTCTCGGACCGCAGACCATTTCGCACGCCGCACCATTCCGCCACCATGGCGGCGCTGATCGGCGGCGGCTTGCGCGCCAAGCCGGGTGAGGCCTCGCTTGCCCACCACGGCGTCCTGTTTCTGGATGAATTTCCGGAGTTTTCGCCGCAGGTGCTGGATGCGTTGCGCCAGCCGCTGGAAACCGGCGAATGCATCATCGCAAGGGCCAATCATCGCGTCAGTTATCCCGCCGAAATTCAGCTCGTGGCTGCCATGAACCCGTGCCGCTGCGGTATGGCGGGAGAACCGGGCTTCACCTGCGCCCGAGGCCCGCGTTGTGTGGCCGATTATCAGGCCCGCATTTCCGGGCCGCTGCTGGATCGCATCGATATTCGCATTGACGTTCCCGCCGTTTCCGCCACCGATCTCATCCGACCCGCTGCGTCCGAGCCAAGTGCGGTAGTCGCCGCACGTGTTGCCCAGGCTCGGCTTGTACAGCAGGAACGTTATGCGGCGGCGGGGTTCCCGTCCATCCGCACCAATGCCCGCTGCACAACGACGCTAATCGAAAAATATGCCGAACCGGATGCCTCCGGGCTGCAATTGCTGCGCGACGCCGCCGAGCGGCTGAAGTTTTCCGCGCGTGGTTATCATCGCATTCTCAAGGTTGCCCGCACGCTTGCGGATCTGGATGGCAAGCAGACCGTCGGCCGCATCCATGTGGCGGAAGCGGTTTCTTATCGTATCGCAGGCGAAAGGCTGACGGTGGCGGCCTAGAACCGTGATGCTTGCATATTAAGGACAGCCAAAAAGAGATTTGAAGAACATCGCACGGGCGCGGCTGAATGTAAGGCGTCTTAAAACCGACATGCCACCGGCAGCCGGCGGCATATCGAAATGTTCACTCATTGGGTGCGCGACTGCGCACCGGATGGCATGGTCAGAGTCCAAGCCCTTCGAAAAGCGCGGTCGAAAGATAACGTTCCGCGAAGGAAGGAATGATGACGACGATGTTCTTGCCGGCATTTTCCTCACGTGCGCCAACCTTGATGGCGGCAGCCAGTGCTGCACCCGAGGAAATGCCGACCGGCACGCCTTCGAGCCGCGCCGCCAGACGCGCGATTTCGAAAGCTTCATCATTGGTTACGGTGACGATTTCGTCATAGATGCCGGTGTCGAGGATCGCGGGTGCAAAACCGGCACCGATGCCCTGAATCTTGTGCGGGCCGGGGTTTCCGCCGGAAAGAACCGGGCTGTCGGCCGGCTCGACCGCGACAACCTTCACCTCTGGCTTGCGGGATTTCAGAACCTGACCCGTGCCGGTGATCGTGCCGCCGGTGCCGATGCCGGAGACGAGAATGTCGACGGTACCCTCGGTATCGTTCCAGATTTCTTCCGCGGTCGTTCTGCGATGAATATCCGGGTTGGCGGGGTTTTCAAATTGCTGCGGAATGACGGCGTCAGGCAGGGTCTCGGCCAATTCCTGCGCCTTGGCGATCGCGCCCTTCATGCCCTTCGGACCTTCGGTCAACACCAGCTCGGCACCCAGCAGGGCCAGCATTTTCCGGCGTTCGACCGACATGGTTTCCGGCATGGTCAGGATCAGCTTGTACCCCTTGGCGGCGGCGGCGAAGGCGAGCGCGATGCCCGTATTGCCTGAGGTCGGCTCCACCAGCGTAGTCTTGCCGGGGGTGATCTTCCCTTGCGCCTCGAGCGCTTCGATCATGGCAACACCGATGCGGTCCTTCACCGAAGCGATGGGGTTGAAGAATTCCAGCTTGGCAAGCAGGTTGGCCTTCACGCCCTTTTCTTTCGCCAGCTTGTCGAGCCGCACGATCGGCGTGTCGCCGATTGTTTCCGTGATCGAGGAATAGACGCGTCCGCGTCCGGGCTTTCTGGCTTCGGGCATGATGCTCTCCTGTATGAAGACCGCAAGATTTGAGCGGCAGAATAGGAGCAATAGCCCTCTCAGGCTAGCGAACGTTCATCCTAATGTAGCGAAATGACAGGAATAATTTTACGGAAAGTGTGATCGGCGCACGAATTTATTTCAGGTGCTGCGGATCGCGATCATGGTCGCCGTTCCGGCAAGAATGCCGGCCGCCGTACGGTTGAGGATCGTCAGGGCGCTTGGCCGTTTCAGCAGGTTGCGTGCCTTGGCCGCAAGCACGATGTAAGGCAGGAGAACGGCCATCAGCACAACGAAGGTCAGGGCAAGAAGTGTCGCATATTCCGATGGCCCGATCATGCGGATATCGATCAGCGTCGGCACCAGCGCCACATAAAACAGCATGGTTTTCGGGTTGCCGAGCGTGATCAGCAGGCCGGACAGGAACGACATGGACATGCTGGAGCTTTTTTTAGCCTTCAGATCCTGCGGCAACAGACCGGCGGTCCAGAGCTTCCAGGCGATATAGAGCAGATAGGCTGCGCCCGCGAATTTCAGGATCATGAAAGCTTCCTGAAAGGTCTGCGCCACAAAGGCGAGCCCTAATATCACGCCGGTAAGATAGATCATGTCACCCAGTATCAGCCCGAGACCCATGAAGAAGGTCTCGCGAAAGCCAGATCCCAGCGCCCGCGCCACGATCGCCGTCATGCCGGGGCCGGGAATGGCGGCAGCAATGAAGAGGGCGGTGGCATAGGCAAGAATGGTGGTCAGCGTCATGATCGTGTTTCCCGGAAAATCCGCCAAATCCATAGCGAAATTGCCGGGTAAAGACAATCAGCCCGCGCGCCCCATCTTGAAGCGGAACAGGGCAGTGCCGCGTGGCGGGTAAGCGGTGTCGCTAAACGCCGGTGGAGCCGAAACCGCCGGCACCGCGCACCGTCTCGGATGTTTCCGTCACCTCGCTTACGGTCACCTGCGTCACCGGCGCGATCACCATCTGCGCGATGCGCATGCCGCGTTCGATCACGAAATCATCCTGCCCCAGATTGGCGAGAATGACCTTCACCTCGCCGCGATAATCGCTGTCCACCGTGCCGGGGGAGTTGAGGCAGGTAATGCCGTTCTTGATGGCGAGGCCGGAGCGGGGGCGGATCTGCGCCTCATACCCTTGAGGAACCTCGAAGATGAAACCGGTCGGCACCAGCGCCCGTTCACCGGGTTTCAGGGTCAGCGGTTCACCTGCGGACACTGCCGCGCGCAGGTCCATGCCGGCGGCGCCGCCGGTTTCATAAGAGGGCAAATCGAGGCCTGCGCCATTGGCGAGGCGGACGAGGCGGAGAGGGGGGCGATTGTCGTTTTGAACGGTCATGGGGCATTAGTTTGCCGAGATCGCGGCAAGGTCAATTGCAAATGCGGGCCTGAAACGCTAGATAGCCCGCAATTCCACAGGATTTGTCAGATGGCCGAAACACTTGCCGAGGCGGTCTCCCGCCGCCGCACCTTTGCTATTATCGCGCACCCGGACGCGGGTAAGACCACGCTTACCGAAAAGCTGCTGCTGTTCGGCGGAGCGATCCAGCTTGCCGGTGAGGTGAAGGCGAAGAAGGACCGTATCCAGACCCGTTCGGACTGGATGAAGATCGAGCGTGAGCGTGGTATTTCGGTCGTCACCTCGGTCATGACCTTCGAGTATAACGACCGGGTCTTCAACATTCTCGATACGCCCGGCCACGAAGACTTCGCCGATGATACCTACCGCACGCTGACGGCGGTGGATGCGGCGATCATGGTCATCGACGCCGCCAAGGGTATCGAGCCGCGCACGCTGAAGCTTTTCGAAGTCTGCCGCATGCGCGATATCCCGATCATCACCTTCATCAACAAGATGGACCGCGAAAGCCGCGACCCCTTCGAGATTCTGGATGAGGTCGAGGAGAAGCTCGCGCTCGACACCGCGCCCATCACCTGGCCGGTCGGTCGCGCTAAAATCTTCTGTGGCGCCTATAATCTTGCCGACAATACGTTCCGAGGCGTCGATACGCAGGTGGAGGCCATGGCCGTCAACGGTCCGCAGGCGGTTGCCGATCGTCTGCCGGAAAATGAACGTCAGCTTTTTGTCGAAGAAACGGAGCTTGCGCTGGAAGCCTGCCGTCCCTTTGACCGCCAGGCTTTTCTTGAAGGCCATATGACGCCGGTGTTCTTCGGTTCGGCGCTGCGCAATTTCGGTGTGCGTGACCTCATCAATGCGCTTGGCGATTTTGCGCCGCCGCCGCGCGATCAGGTGGCGGATACCCGCACCGTACATGCGGCTGAAGAGAAAATGACGGCCTTCGTCTTCAAGATTCAGGCCAATATGGACCCGAACCATCGTGACCGTATCGCTTTCGCCMGCATCTGCTCCGGCAAGCTGGAGCGCGGCATGAAGGCGCGGCTTGCTCGCACCGGCAAGCAGATGGGCCTCACTGCGCCGCAGTTCTTCTTCGCCTCGCAGCGCCAGCTGGCCGATACCGCCTTTGCGGGTGACGTGGTAGGCATCCCGAACCATGGCACGCTGCGCATCGGTGATACGCTGACCGAAGGTGAAAATCTCGTTTTCCAGGGCGTTCCGAACTTCTCGCCGGAAATCCTGCGCCGCGTGCGTCTGGAAGATGCCATGAAGGCGAAGAAGCTGAAGGAAGCCCTGCAGCAGATGGCGGAAGAAGGCGTCGTGCAGCTTTTCTCGCCGGAAGATGGCTCGCCGGCCATTGTCGGTGTCGTCGGCGCGCTGCAGCTCGATGTGTTGAAGGAGCGGCTGATGGGCGAATATGGCCTGCCGGTCTCCTTCGAAATGTCGCGCTTTTCGGTCTGCCGCTGGATTTCTTCCGATCAGCCGGCGGAAATGGACAAGTTCCTCAACGTCAAGCGTGGCGATATTGCCCGCGATCTCGATGGCGATCCGGTGTTTCTGGCGCAGGATGCCTTCTCGCTGCGTTACGAATCCGAGCGTTTTCCGGCGATCAAGATGGTCGCGATCAAGGAATATCACGTCGCCAAGGCGGCGTGATATCAGCCGGATTGCACTTTGAATGCCAAGGGCTTAGTTTCCCGGTGAAACGGGAAACTGGTCCGGCATCATGACGCTTTCAGGCAAACATATTCTCCTCATCATTTCCGGCGGCATCGCGGCCTATAAGAGCCTCGATCTTATCCGCCGCCTGAAAGAGCGCGGCGCGAAGGTGACGCCGGTCATGACCAAGGGCGCGCAGGAATTCGTCACGCCGCTTGCGGTCGGTGCGCTTTCCGCCACTCACGTCTTTACCGAGCTTTTTTCCAGGCAGGATGAGCAGGATGTCGGCCATATCCGGCTGGCGCGCGATTGTGACCTTGTGCTGGTGGCMCCCGCCACCGCCGATCTGATGGCGAAGATGGCGCATGGCCTGGCCGACGATCTCGCTTCCACGGTGCTTCTGGCGACCGACCGCAAGGTGCTGGTAGCACCCGCCATGAACCCGAAAATGTGGACGGCGAAGCCGGCGGCGCGCAATGTCGAAACCCTGAAGAAGGATGGCGTGTTTTTCATCGGGCCCATGGCCGGCGAGATGGCGGAGAAGGGCGAGGCGGGCCTTGGCCGCATGGCGGAGCCTTTGCAGATCGTCGAAGCCGTTGAGTCATTGCTGGATGGTGGTCCGAAGCCGCTCGAAGGCAAAACGGCGATCGTCACCTCCGGCCCGACGCATGAGCCGATCGATCCGGTGCGCTATATCGCCAACCGCTCTTCCGGCAAGCAGGGCCATGCCATTGCGGCGGCTCTGGCGGAATTGGGCGCAAAGGTCACGCTGGTTTCCGGCCCCGTCACCATCGCCGATCCGGCCGGGGTCACGACGATCCATGTCGAGCGCGCCGAAGAAATGCGCGATGCGGTGATTTCGCGGCTCCCGGCGGATATCGCCGTCATGGTCGCTGCAGTCGCCGACTGGCGGGTGATGGGCTCATCGGAACAGAAGATCAAGAAGCAGCCGGGCGATGCGCCACCGGCGCTGCAGCTGACGGAGAATCCGGATATTCTCAAGACCGTCGGCCATCATGAAAAGCGTCCAAGGCTTGTGGTGGGTTTCGCCGCCGAAACGCAGGATGTCGAGAAAAACGGCCGCGCCAAGCTGGAGCGCAAGGGTGCGGATTATATTGTCGCGAACGATGTCTCGGCCGAGACCGGCATCATGGGCGGAGACCGCAACAGCGTGAAGATCATTTCGGCTGATGGTGTCGAGGCCTGGCCGGATCTCGACAAGGCGGACGTCGCAAGACGTCTGGCCAGCCTTATCGCGGAGAAACTCGCATGACCTTTTTCGGTCGCAAGACATTCGACAGGGTGCTTGGCGAATGGCCGGGCGTGAGGTTCGTCGATCAATGGGATTCGCATGTCGCCAAGGTGGGCGACAAGGTCTTTGCGGTGCTGGGCGAGCGGGAGGACTGGCGGCTGGTGGTGAAATGCTCGGAAGAGAGTTTTGAAATCCTCACCTCGCTTGAAGGCATCGCTCAGGCGCCTTATTTCGCCAAACGCAAATGGGTGTCGATTGGTGATCATTCGCCGCTCGAGCAGGAGGAACTGGAACACTATGTGCGCCGTTCCTATGAGCTTGTCGCAGCCGGCCTGACAAAAAAGCTGCGGGGCGAGCTCGGCATCGTGATCGACACCGCGCTCAGCCGGTAACTTGCGTCAATTGACGTTCTTGTCCTTGCCGATGATCTGGCGGACGCCTTCCTTGGTGAAGGGCTGCAGGAGCTGCGGCACAAACCCTTTTGCGATCTGACCCTTGATGCCGATATCGGTGGAAGAGGGCCGGTCGGGATTATGGTAGGATCCGAAGATTATATCGAAGATGACGAGATTCTCGCCGTAATTGGTATTGCCTTCCGGAAGCTGTTTCGAATGGTGCCAGCGATGCAGGCGCGGGGTGCTGAAGACATAATCGAGCAGCCCCGTTTTCATATCGACATTGCAATGGGTCAGGATACCGATGAATGCGGTCACGGCACCCAGCCACCAGAAGACCTGAAGCGGCGCACCCATGAAATAGAGCGGAATCTGGCTGAGCGCGATCTTGAACAGGGAATCGGCCACGTGGAACCGGCCGGTATTGACGACCCAGAGCCGCACGACACTGTGATGCAGCGCGTGGAAGCGCCAGAAGAACACGGTTTCATGCGCGATGCGGTGGGCCCAGTAGAGACCGAACTCGGCAATCGTCACCGCCAGCGCCACCTGAACGATCATCGGCAGATGAGACGGCCACATGTCGAAGCGCATCGCCGCCAGCGGCTGCAGCACATTGGCGGCCAGCATCGGGAAGATTGCCGCTGCTGCGGCGGCAAGTTGCACGAGCCCCTTGGTCAAAAGCGTGTGGCCGATGCTGGTCATGGTCTCGCCGTCGCCCTCAAGCCATTCGACTTCATAGGGAATGTAGCGCTCGAGAAGAAACAGGCTCAGAACCGCGCCCGCATAAACGGCCAGAAAGGCCGCGATGGGATGGCTGCCCGTGAAAGCGAAATAGGACCCCACGAGGCCGCCGACGAAGACGAGCGGCCACGAAGAATAGGAAAGGGCCTGTTTTATTACCTGCGTTTTTGCCATGAAACTCAAATCCCGTCCGGCATCATTCGGCTCTCAACGACCCGCGCAATTCCGCGCAGGCATCAAAGCAGCCCTTACCCGCATCGATTACCTGTCTCGCTTGAAGATCAGGCTCTTATCGCTCCAATACGTTACACAAACATGGCACTAGCCGCCCGTCAGCTCACCCTGATCGCAATGTAGACAAGCGTCAGTGCGATCACCCAGAGCGCGATGCGCCCCCATTTGGTGTTGCGCGCTTCCGCCTTGCCGATGGCTTCCGCTGTCTGCGCGTCGAAACGCAGGCCGTTCTCGCTCATATACATCAGTTCGGAATGCAGTTTTTCCGTCTTGGCGGCGATCTCGGGTGCCGCTTCGGCGAGCTTGAGAGCGGCCTTTACGCCGTCCTTCAGATCGGTGACGATGCGCTTCGGCCCGAGATTGTCCCTGATCCAGCCGCCGACGACCGGATCGGCCGCCTTCCACATGTTGAAGCGGGGGTTGAGCATGCGCGACACGCCTTCCACCACCACCATGGTCTTTTGCAGCATGACGAGTTCCGGCCGCGTTTCCATGTCGAAAAGCTCGGTCACTTCGAAGAGCAGCGTCAGAAGCTTGCCCATGGAGATCGTCTCGGCCGGTTGGCCGTGGATCGGCTCGCCAATGGCGCGGATCGCCTGGGCGAAGCTGGCTTTATCGTGATGGCCCGGCACATAACCGGCCTCGAAATGCACTTCCGCCACCCGCATGTAGTCACGCGTAATGAAGCCATAGAGGATTTCGGCAAGGAAGCGGCGTTCCTTTTTGCCGAGGCGTCCGGCAATGCCCATATCCACGGCGACGATCTCGCCCTCGGCATCAACGAAGAGATTGCCGGGATGCATGTCGGCATGGAAAAAACCGTCGCGCAGCGTGTGCCGCAGGAAGGACTGGATCAGCGTGTCGGCCAGCTTGTTCAGGTCGTGACCGGCGGCCTTCAACCCTTCGATGTCCGACATCTTGACGCCGTCGATCCACTCCATGGTGACGACATCGCGGCCGGTGCGTTCCCAATCCACTTCCGGAACACGGAAGCCGGGATCTTGTCTGGTATTTTCCGCAAGTTCGGAAAGCGCGGCGGCCTCGAGCCGCAGATCCATCTCGATCTTGGTCGTCTGCTCCAGCGTGCGGGTAACCTCGACCGGGCGCAGGCGGCGGGCGGAGCGGACGAAACGCTGCTGCAGATCGGCGATCAGATACATCGCCTCGAGATCGTTCTGGAAACGCTGGCGCACGCCGGGGCGGATGACCTTGACGGCCACCTTGCGCGGCCCCTTCGGCGTATCCACCATGGCCGGATGCACCTGGGCGATGGAGGCGGCGGCAATCGGATCGCCGAATTCCCTGTAGAGATCAGATACCGACCGTCCGAGCGAGCCCTCGATATTGGCCTTCGCCGCGGCCGCCGGGAAAAAGGCCATGCGGTCCTGAAGGCTCGCGAGATCGTCGGCGAAGTCGGCACCCACCACATCCGGCCGGGTGGCAAGAAACTGGCCCATTTTCACATAAGAAGGCCCAAGCCGTTCGACAGCCACGGCCAGCCGGTCGCTTCGCTGCGCCCGTTTCGCCTTGCTGCGGGCGAAGGGCTTCAGCGCCGCTTTCAATAATTGGGCGGGAGCAGGCAGGTCATCGGACGGCAGGGCCAGCACGACGCCTTCGCGCACGAGAACCCAGCCAACCCTTGCGAGGCGGAAATATGCGCCCAAAGTACTCATGCTTATGCTTGTCTCCTGCGTCTGCCGGCCATGGTCTTAGAGCTTCCAGCCGGAATGCAGGGCGGCGATGCCGCCGGTGTAATTGGTATAGGTCACGCGGGAGAAGCCGGCCGAGCGGATCATCGTCGCGAAGTCTTCCTGATTGGGGAATTTGCGGATCGATTCGACCAGATATTGATAAGGCTCGGCGTCACCCGTGATCATCTTGCCGAATTGCGGAATGGCATTGAACGACCAGGCGTCATAAACGCGGTCAAGCAGCGGCATTTCGACCTCGGAAAATTCCAGCACCAGCAGCCGTCCGCCACGCTTCAACACACGGTGCGCCTCCTTCAGCGCAACATCGATGCGCGGCACGTTGCGAATGCCGAACGCGATCGTATAGGCGTCGAAACTGTTTGCCTCGAAAGGCAGTTCCTCGGCATTGGCCTCCACGAAGGTCAGATTGTCGGAGAGCTTCTTTTTTGCCGCACGTTCTTCGCCGACGGCCAGCATCGAGCCGTTAATGTCGAGAACGGTGGCATGCGCCAGACGGTTGGACGCTTCGATGATGCGGAAGGCGATATCGCCGGTGCCGCCCGCAACGTCCAGAACCTTGTAGGACGCATCCTTGCGTGGCGAAAGCGAAGAGACCATGGCGTCTTTCCACAGCCGGTGCAGGCCGGCCGACATCACGTCATTCATGATGTCGTAGCGTTTGGCCACTTTGTGGAAGACTTCGTTGACCAGCCCCTGCTTCCTGCCTTCGTCCACCTTGTGGAAGCCATAGGACGTTTCCATGCCGCCTTGGGCGGTGGTACGGGCGTCGGTCATCGTCTGTCTCCATAATTTATTGCGTGGCGGACCATAGCGGAAACGCCATGGCAACGCTATCTGTTGCCGCATCGCCTGGGCGCGACATTTCGCGTGCACTGTATAGACCACATGGTCCTAACGATAAACTGCCGGATAAGCCAGATGCCAGAATTGCCAGAAGTCGAAACCGTCAGACGCGGCCTCGCACCCGCCATGGAAGGCGCAAGGGTCCGTAAGCTCCATCTCGGCCGCCCCGATCTGCGTTTTCCGTTTCCTGCGGATTTCGCAGGGCTCATTGAGGGAAAGACGATCATATCGCTCGGGCGCAGGGCGAAATATCTTCTCATCGAGCTGGAGGGTGGGCTGACGATCGTGTCGCATCTCGGCATGTCCGGCTCGTTCCGCATCGAGGCGGAAAAGGGTGAGGGTGGTGATGCGCCCGGCGCGTTTCATCATGCTCGCTCGAAAGACGGCAAGCATGACCATGTCGTCTTTTATCTGGATAAAGGAGAAGAGCGCGTCTGCGTGATCTATAATGATCCGCGCCGCTTCGGTTTCATGCATCTGGTGGAGCGCAACAAGCTCGATCTTTACCCTGCCTTTGCCGAGCTTGGGCCCGAGCCGACGGGCAATGCGCTGAGCGCCGATTATCTGGCGAGCCGGTTTGAGGGCAAAAGCCAGCCGCTCAAAAGCACGCTGCTGGATCAGAAGGTCATTGCCGGGTTGGGCAATATCTATGTCTGCGAGGCGCTGTGGCGCGCCCATCTTTCTCCCTTGCGGGCGGCGGGAACGCTGGTGACGAAGGGTGGCAAGCCGAAAGCGCAGCTCATCGATCTGACGGACAAAATCCGCGACGTGATCGCCGATGCCATTGCTGCCGGCGGTTCCTCCCTGCGTGACCATATACAGACGGATGGGACGCTTGGTTATTTCCAGCATTCCTTTTCGGTCTACGATCAGGAAGGCCAGCCTTGCCGGACACCCGGCTGCGGGGGTACGGTTGAAAGGGTGGTGCAGGCCGGTCGTTCGACATTCTATTGTGCCGCCTGCCAGAAGTGACAGTGCTGCAAGTTACGGAGAAGGGGAGATTGCCGTGGACTATGAAATGATACTGGTCGAGAAACGCGATGAGGTGGGCGTCATCACGCTCAACCGCCCCAAGGCGCTCAACGCCCTCAATTCGGTGCTTCTGAAAGAGCTGCGGCACATTCTGTCTTCATTTTCTGCCGATGACTCCATTGGCGCCATCATTATCACCGGCTCGGAAAAGGCATTTGCCGCAGGGGCCGACATCAAGGAAATGCAGGGGCTGGATTTTGTCGATGCCTATGTCGGCGATTTTCTCGGCGGCTGGGACGATGTTGCGGCGACCCGCAAACCCGTTATCGCCGCTGTTTCCGGCTTTGCGCTCGGCGGCGGCTGCGAACTGGCGATGATGTGCGATTTTATCATCGCTTCGGACACGGCGAAGTTCGGCCAACCGGAAATCACCCTTGGCGTCATTCCCGGCATGGGCGGTTCCCAGCGTCTGACGCGGGCGGTGGGCAAGGCAAAGGCCATGGACCTGGTTCTGACCGGCCGGATGATGGATGCGGCGGAAGCCGAGCGCGCTGGTCTCGTATCGCGTGTCGTGCCGGCTGCAGACTTCATGGACGAGGCGGTGGAGGCCGCAACCCGCATCGCTTCCCTGTCGCGTGCTTCCGTTCTGATGGCCAAGGAAAGCGTCAACCGCTCCTTCGAAGTCCCGCTTGCCGAGGGGCTGAGATATGAAAGACGCGCCTTCCAGTCACTCTTTGCCACGGCGGACCAGAAGGAGGGCATGGCTGCCTTCGTTGAAAAGCGTAAACCCGCTTTCCGGAATCGCTAAGGATTCGGAATATCGGCGCTTTTAAGCATTTTGCGCGTTGACGGGCTCAAGCTTTAGCGGTATATGCCCGCCCACGGTTAAGGAAAGCCATCCGGCTTGTCCGAAATTACTCCCGCATTCTTGGGTTACGTGAGGTCGTCGAACGACCCGATCCTCTGGTTGCGGAATTTGGTTTGAATTCGAAGAGAGGCATACATGGCCAATACAACTTCGGCGAAAAAGGCGACCCGCAAGATCGCTCGCCGTACCGCAGTCAACAAGGCTCGCCGTTCGCGCGTTCGCGGCTTCATCCGCAAGGTCGAGGAAGCAATCGCTACCGGTGATCTCGCAATCGCCACCGAAGCTCTGAAGGCAGCTCAGCCTGAGATCCAGCGCGCCGCGACCAGGGGCGTCCTGCACGGCAACACCGCATCTCGCAAGGTGTCGCGTCTCGCACAGCGCGTGAAGGCTCTTTCCGCCTAATCCGGCTAATCACAAATAATTATTCTAAAAGCCTGGTCTTTTGACCGGGCTTTTTGTGATTCTAACCGCCCGTTAACCATTGCTGCCGTAACGTGACAAATGCGTGTCAGATGGACGACAGGAAAACTTAAATAAAAACAAGTGCTTGCTGGAGGTCTCCCGGAAAATGGGAAGCTTTCTCTACGGAAGTCGCGGCTAGTTTTGAGTCAAGCAGATTTTTATTTTTTCGGTAAAAACAGCTCTCAAAAATTGCCAAAATTGAATCTCATTGATTCATAAGCGATTCTGCTTCGCACCTCGTCGGTGATGCAAAACGGCCTTTGCGAGTCAATGGCCGATCTGAGTTTTTGCAGAAAAAACGCCATTGATCTCTCCCCACGATCCTGCCTAAATGCATTCCAACAAGGGATGCGGATCTCAGTCCACAGATTATCTCGATGATCGTATCGATGATATTGATCTCTTGCTGACGGGTCTTTCGGGGTCCGTTTTTTCAGGTCATGGAGCTTTTTGTGCCGTTTCGGTCTCGGAACGGGCAGGGGTTTTTTGTCCTCAAGAATGCGCCTTAAGGTTGTAACGAAAGGAGCGTTTTTAGCGTGTCGCAGGCCTCTCCATGAGGGGGAGGGAAATGGGATAACCGACTCGCAAACGGGTAGTCGCCTTTGACGTTCTTTCGAGGGGAACGCTGGGGGCAGAAATAAACGAGGGGGATCCCTGGCGATCGATCTTTGGTCGTCAGGCTATGATTGGCAATTTGAAAGGCGGCAATATGCAATTGAATTTGGCGATGGGTGCGGTGGCTGATGGGGACCGCGCACCAAAGGCATGTGATGCAGCTTGCTCAGATGCGGCAGGGGACAAATCGGCAATGAAGCACGATGCGCTGTTTGAACGTTTTAGCGCGCGGCTCAAGGCACAGGTTGGTCCGGAGGTCTATGCAAGCTGGTTCGCACGGCTCAAACTCCATACCGTTTCGAAAAGCGTCGTCCGCTTTACCGTTCCGACGACTTTTCTGAAGTCCTGGATCAACAACCGTTACATGGATCTGATCACCAACCTCGTCCAGAGCGAAGACCCGGACGTGCTGAAGGTGGAGATTCTCGTCCGTTCGGCGAGCCGCCCGGTCCGTCCGGCGCAGGCCGAAGAGCGGGCACATCCGGTTCCGGAAATTGGCGCGGCACCGCGTAACAAGTCCTTCATTCCGTCGCAGCCGGCGGCGGCGCCCGCAGCACAGCCTGCGGCAGCGCAGGCGACCCTGCGTCAGGGTGGTTCCGGGCCGTTGTTCGGCTCGCCACTCGACACACGTTTCACCTTCGACACCTTTGTCGAAGGCTCGTCCAACCGCGTTGCGCTTGCGGCGGCTAAGACGATCGCCGAAGCCGGTGCCGGTGCCGTGCGCTTTAATCCGCTGTTCATTCATGCGGGTGTCGGCCTTGGCAAGACACATCTTCTGCAGGCCATTGCCAATGCGGCGATCGACAGCCCGCGTAATCCGCGCGTGGTCTATCTGACGGCTGAATATTTCATGTGGCGTTTTGCGACTGCGATCCGCGACAATGACGCCCTGACGCTGAAGGACACGCTGCGCAATATCGACCTGCTCGTCATCGACGACATGCAGTTCCTGCAGGGCAAGATGATCCAGCACGAATTCTGCCACCTGCTGAACATGCTGCTCGACAGCGCCAAGCAGGTCGTGGTTGCGGCTGATCGTGCACCCTGGGAGCTGGAATCGCTCGATCCGCGCGTCCGGTCCCGTCTGCAGGGCGGCATGGCGATCGAGATCGAAGGTCCCGATTACGATATGCGTTATGAAATGCTCAACCGTCGCCTCGGCTCGGCGCGCCAGGATGATCCGTCCTTCGAGATTTCCGACGAAATCCTGACCCATGTGGCCAAGAGCGTGACGGCAAGCGGTCGTGAGCTTGAAGGCGCCTTCAACCAGCTGATGTTCCGCCGTTCTTTCGAGCCGAACCTCTCGGTTGATCGTGTCGATGAGCTGCTGTCGCACCTCGTCGGAACCGGTGAGGCCAAGCGCGTGCGCATCGAGGATATCCAGCGCATCGTTGCCAAGCACTATAATGTGTCGCGGCAGGAGCTGGTCTCCAACCGCCGCACCCGCGTCATCGTCAAGCCACGCCAGATCGCCATGTATCTGGCCAAGATGCTGACACCACGCTCCTTCCCGGAGATCGGTCGCCGTTTTGGCGGTCGCGACCACACCACGGTTCTGCATGCGGTGCGCAAGATCGAGGAACTGATTTCCGGCGACACCAAGCTCGGCCACGAGGTTGAGCTGCTGAAACGCCTGATCAACGAAAACAACGCATGAAAAAAGCGGCCTTCGGGCCGCTTTTTTATTGTTTATTGGGTGTAAGCAGGGTGGCGCTGGGTTCAGCAGGCGAGATCGGCGACGACCGCGTCCAGAATGAGCATGCCCGATGGGGTGCAGCGCAGCCGGGAATTGCCGAGCCTTTCCACGAAACCGTGTTGCAGAAGGAATTCCTCCTTCTCCGGATCGAGGTCGCGGCCGGAAAGATCGCTCCAGCGGGCGAGATCGATGCCTTCACGCAGGCGAAGGCCCATTAGCAGCAATTCATCAGCCTGTTCATCGACACCGAGCAATTCCTGATCGACCATGCCATGGCCTTCCCGCTCAACGGTTTCGAGCCAGGTCTCGGGGTGCCGCTCGGTGGCGGTGGCGAGCTTGGAAGCGCCTCGTGTCAGGCGTCCATGCGCACCGGGGCCGATGCCGGCATAATCACCGTAACGCCAGTAGGTGAGGTTATGGCGGCTTTCGGCGCCGGGCCGGGCGTGGTTGGAAACCTCATAGGCCGGCATGCCGTAACGCTCGGTGATTTCCTGCGTAGCCTCATAAAGCACGGCCGAATGTTCGCCATCCGGCACGATGAGTTTGCCGGCCTTGTGCAGGCCATAAAAGGGCGTGCCTTCCTCGATCGTCAGCTGGTAGAGCGACAGATGGTCGACGGCATAGGAGACAGCCTCCTTCAACTCGGCGTCCCATTCGGCGACCGTCTGGTTCGGGCGCGCATAGATGAGATCGAAGGACATGCGCGGAAAGATTTCCCGTGCCAGGCGGATGGCTTTCAAGGCGTCGGCAACATCATGCAGGCGGCCGAGGAATTTCAGGTCCCGGTCATTCAGCGCCTGCACGCCGAGCGAGACACGATTGACGCCTGCCGCCCGATAACCGCGAAACCGTTCCGCCTCGACGCTGGAAGGGTTGGCTTCCATGGTGATTTCGATACCGTCAGGCACATGCCAGAAGCGCGAGATGCCGTCCAGCAGGGCGCCGACCGTCTGCGGGTCCATCAGCGATGGTGTACCGCCGCCCATGAAGATGCTGGTCACGACACGCGGGCCGCTCAGCGTCCGCATGTGCTCCATTTCACGGAGAAAGGCCGCAGTAAACCGTTCCTGATCCACCGGCCGGTGGCGGACATGGCTGTTGAAATCGCAATAGGGGCATTTGGCCGCGCAGAAGGGCCAATGCAGATAGATCCCGAAACCGGGATCGCCCGTATCCGGCAGAAGCGATGCGCCGGGGGCAGAAAGTTGGTGCTCCCCGACCATCGGGTTCATGCCTCCAGGCAGGTTTCTACGAATTTTTTAAACGCGCGGGCGCGGTGAGAAAGTGCGAAAGCATCGCCATGTTTCCAGCCGTGTTTTTCATCCGCGCTCATTTCGCCGAATGTGGTGTCGTATCCCTCGGGTTTAAAGACGGGATCATAACCGAAACCGCTCGTTCCGCGCGGCGGCCATACCACCGTGCCTTCCACCTCGCCACGGAAATATTCGACATGCCCATCCGGCCAGGCCAGGCACAGCACGCTGACGAAGCGGCCGGTGCGATCTTCCGGTTTGGATGCGCCACGCTCGGCAAGCGCATTCTCGACCTTCTGCATCGCCATGGCGAAATCGCGCGTACCGTCGGCCGTCTCTGCCCAATTGGCGGTATATACACCGGGAGCACCGTCAAGCGCATCGATCACCAGACCGGAATCGTCGGACAAAGCCGGCAGGCCAGATGCCTTTGCGGAGGCAAGCGCCTTGATGGCGGCATTTTCCTCGAAGGTCGTGCCCGTTTCGTCCGGCTCTACAAAATTCAGCTCCGCCGCCGATTTGGCCGAAAAACCGAAAGGTCCGATCAGATCGGCGATTTCGGCAATCTTGCCCTTGTTGTGGCTGGCGACGACGATCGTTCTGGTATCGAGCTTGCGCATGGCGTTTTCCTGTCGGCTCAGGCGATGGCCTGTTTCTGAAGGGAGACCAGCTCGCTGCATCCGGCCTTGGCAAGACCGAGCAGCGTCAGGAATTCTTCCTCGGAGAAGGGGGCGCCTTCTGCCGTTCCCTGAACCTCGACGATGCCGCCGGAGCCGGTGATGACGAAATTCGCATCGGTTTCGGCGGAGGAATCCTCAAGATAATCGAGATCGATCACCGGCTGGTTGGCGAAGATGCCGCAGGAGATCGCGGCGATGTGGTCCTTCAAAACCTTCTCGACCTTGATCATGTTGCGGGTTTCCATCCATTTCAGGCAGTCATGCAGGGCAATCCATGCGCCGGTGATGGAGGCGGTGCGGGTGCCGCCATCGGCCTGGATGACGTCGCAGTCGATGCTGATCTGACGCTCGCCGAGAGCCTGCAGGTCAACAACGGCACGCAGCGAGCGGCCGATGAGGCGCTGGATTTCCTGCGTGCGGCCGCCCTGCTTGCCGGATGCGGCCTCGCGCTTCATGCGTTCATGGGTGGAGCGCGGCAGCATGCCGTATTCGGCGGTGACCCAGCCCTTGCCACTGTTGCGAAGCCATGGCGGCGTCTTTTCTTCAAGGCTGGCGGTGACGAGCACATGCGTGTCGCCGAATTTCACGAGACAGGAGCCTTCGGCATGTTTCGAGAAATTGCGCTCGAAGGAAACCTTGCGCATCTGGTCGGTTTTTCTGCCTGAAGGCCGCATATGATCCACTCTCCATGTTGGTTCCTGCCTTCTAAGGTGCGCTCCGGGCTTTTGCAAAGCCAATTTCCATTTTGCCGCGGCGTTGCAACGCATTATATTGGTGCAAGCTGGTTTGAACGACAAAGAACGGACGAAATGGGTTTTTCCGCACCGCTATCAAAAGATCAGGCATCACTGCTGGATGAACGGTCTCGGGAAATTTTCAGGCGCATCGTCGAAGGCTATCTCGATACGGGTGAGCCGCTCGGATCACGCAGCCTGTCGCGGCTTTTGCCGATGTCGCTGTCTCCGGCCTCCGTCCGCAACGTCATGAGCGACCTGGAGGAGCTTGGCCTCATCTATTCGCCGCATATCAGCGCCGGGCGCTTGCCCACGCAGACGGGGCTGCGCTTCTTCGTTGATGCCTTCATGCAGGTGGGCGATCTGCCGGCCGAGGAAAGGGCGAATATCGACCGTCAGATCGGGCCGGTCGCCGGCCACGAACAATCGCTGGAAGGCTTGTTGACGGAAGCGAGCCGCATGCTCTCAGGCATGTCGCGAGGCGCGGGCCTTGTATTGACAGCGAAGAACGACGTCATCCTCAAACATGTGGAATTCATCAGGCTGGAGCCCACCAAGGCGCTCGCCGTGCTGGTGGGCGACCACAATCAGGTCGAAAACCGCATCATCGAACTGCCGGCCGGCATTTCCTCCTCGCAATTGACCGAGGCGGCGAATTTCATCAATGCCCATCTGTCCGGGCAGACGTTGCAGGAACTGCGTGGCCAGTTCCAGACACAGCGGGCGGAGCTGCGATCGGAACTCGGCATATTGGCGCAGGATCTCGTGGAGCGTGGTCTGGCGGTCTGGGCGGGTGACAATGAGGAAGGCAAGCTCGGGCGGCTCATCGTTCGCGGCCGCTCCAACCTGCTCGAAGGGCTGGCCGGTGAGGAAGACATCGATCGTGTACGCCTGCTGTTCGACGATCTGGAGCGCAAGGAAAATCTGATCGAGATACTCAATCTTGCCGAAAGCGGTTCGGGGGTGAGGATTTTCATCGGCTCGGAAAACAAGCTCTTTTCGCTTTCCGGTTCGTCGCTGATCGTCGCGCCCTATCGCGACGAGGAAAACCGCGTCGTGGGTGCGGTCGGCGTCATCGGTCCCACCAGGCTGAACTATGCCCGCATCGTGCCCATGGTGGATTACACGGCGCAGATCATGGCGCGCCTTTCCCGCAAGCAGAGATAGGACAGACCCGCAAGGTCGGAGAATGCGGCAAGCTTTTCGCCGCAAGCCTTGATTTTTGCCCGTCAAAGCTCGATATCGGGCGCAACCGACAACATTCAAATCTGGAGAACGTCATGACCGACGATACAAAAAAGCCCGGACCTGACGCGGACGTCGCCGAAGAGCTTATTGAACCCGCATTTGCCGGGGAAGAGCCCGCTGATGCTGCCGAGCCCGATCCGGCCGAGCTGCTCAAGGCGGAAAATGCCGATCTGCGCGACAAATTCCTGCGCCTTGCGGCCGAAATGGACAATCTTCGCCGCCGCACGGAACGCGATGTCAAGGATGCAAAGGCCTATTCTCTGGCCGGTTTTGCGCGCGACATGCTCGCCGTTTCCGACAATCTTCGCCGCGCGCTGGAAGCCATTCCGGACGAACTCAAGACCAATGGCGAAGCCGGTCTCAACGGCCTGATCGAAGGCGTCGAGATGACCGAGCGCTCGATGCTGTCGACGTTGGAACGCCATGGCGTGAAGAAGATAGATGCCGAGGGCCAGAAGTTCGACCCGAATTTCCATCAGGCCATGTTCGAAATTCCGAACCCGGCGGTTCCGAACAATACCGTGCTGCAGGTGGTTCAGGCCGGCTTCACGATTGGTGACCGTGTGCTGCGTCCCGCCATGGTCGGTGTCGCCAAGGGCGGACCGAAGGTGGAGACCGCCGCCTCGGCGGAGCCGGGCACGTCGTCTCTCAATGAAAAGGATGCGTAAGGCATTTGTCCTTACGTCACAAAAAAACGCGCCTTAAGGGCGCGTTTTTTATTGCCATTACACTGAGGGGATCGGCTTGCGATCAAGCCGCCGTCGCCTGTTCCTGATTGAGGAAGGCGTAGATTGCCGTATCGGAATCGGTGGCACGCAGCTTGGCCACCAGTTCGGGGTCACGCAATGCGCGCGCAATGCGGGACAGCGCCTTCAGGTGATCCGCGCCAGCGCCCTCGGGCGCGAGCAGCAGGAAAACCAGGTCGACCGGCTGGTCGTCCAGCGCTTCGAAATCGACCGGCGTTTCAAGGCGCGCGAAAACGCCAGTGATCTGATGAATGCTGTTGAGCTTGCCATGCGGAATGGCAATGCCGTGGCCCACACCGGTGGAGCCAAGTTTCTCACGCTGGAGGATGACGTCGAAAACTTCCCGTTCCGAGACTCCGGTAATTCTGGCTGCCTTTGCAGCCAGCTCCTGAAGCAATTGCTTTTTGGAATTCACCTTGAGGGCGGGAATAATCGCATCTTGTTGCAGCAAATCTGCCAACGCCATTCTCTTTTTCCTTCATGCCATCGAGACGATGCAGGAGGCAGACACGCGTTGCGCTCTGCCTCCCATGTCTTGTCAGACTGTTCAGCTCTTGATCGTTTCCGCGTCGATCCAGCCAATATTGCCGTCGTGACGCCGGTAAACGATGTTGAGATATTCCTTGCCGGGGCTGCGGAACAGCAGAACCGGCTCATCGGTCATGTCGAGCGCCATAACGGCACTGGCGACGGACATGGTCTTAATCTGTTTCGAACTCTCCGCCACGATGGTGGGTGCATAGTCTTCGGGAACCTCGTGGTCCTCATCGGGAACAGCATCCATCACCGTATAGGCGATTTCCGACAGCGCGCCGTTCAAACCACTGTGGTGGTCCTTCAGCTTGCGCTTGTAGCGACGCAGGCGCTTTTCAATCCGCTCTGCAGCGGCATCGAAGCTGGCTTGTGGATCATTTGCCTGACCCGCCGCATGCAACACAACGCCGGTATCGAGATGCAGCTTGCAATCGGCGGCAAAACGCGATCCGGACTTCTCCACGGTCACCTGGCCTGAATACCCCCCATCGAAGTATTTGGTAACCGCCAGACCTATATTGTCCTCGATCCGCTGGCGGAAAGATTCACCGATCTCCATATGTTTACCAGATACACGCACACTCATGGAAATTTTCCTTTTTGTAGTGATTTGCGAGTACCAGCTTACGTCAAGCCGCGCGCGCATCCAAGCGTTTCGAAGACCTTAAAAAGCCCCCATTCGAATTTTACGCCCATGGACGGTGGAGATTATTCCGTTACAAATGACCTTGCTTACGTGTGCGGCGGGCTTCTAGCCCTTGCCGTGGCAAGAGTCAATGGTGCGGCAAAAAACCGCCATAAACGTGATCAGGTTCATTGCTCAGAAGGCGGAGAGCTTGGCTTGCGCCTTCTTTTCCCGGCGCCGCTGCACGGAGGAGGGAATGTTCATCGCCTCGCGATATTTGGCGACGGTGCGGCGGGCGATATCGATGCCGCTCTTTTTCAGATTGTCGACAATATCATCGTCGGAAAGGACTGCCTCGGCGGCTTCCTGCGCGATCATGGCCTTGATGCGGTGACGCACCGCTTCCGCCGAATGGCTGTCGCCGCCTTCCACGGCGCTGATCGACACGCTGAAGAAATATTTCAGCTCGAACAATCCGCGCGGTGTCAGCATGTATTTCTTCGACGTCACCCGGCTGACGGTGGATTCATGCATCTTGATGGCGTCGGCCACCGTCTTGAGGTTCAGCGGGCGCAGATGGTCGACGCCGTTGACGAGGAAGGCATCCTGCTGCCGTACGATTTCGGTGGCGACCTTCATGATCGTCCGGGCACGCTGGTCGAGGCTGCGGGTCAGCCAATGGGCCGTCTGCATGCACTCGGCCAGGAAATCTTGGTCCTCTCCGGCGCGGGCCTTATGTTTTGAAACCTCCGCGAAGTAGCTCTGGTTGATGAGCACGCGCGGCAGGGTATCGGGATTGATCTCCACCAGCCAGCCGCCGGTGGAGGAAGCGCGCACGATGATGTCGGGAACGATGGTCTCCGAAACCATCGAATCGTAACCTGCGCCGGGACGGGGATTGAGCGTGCGGATTTCCGCCAGCATGTCGAGAAGGTCTTCCTCATCGACGCCGCAGAGTTTTTTCAGGGCGGCGAAATCACGTTTCGCCAGAAGCTCGAGATTGTCCACAAAAGCCCGCATGGCCGGGTCGAGCCGGTCCTTCTGGGCGAGCTGGATCGCCAGACATTCGCTCAGCGAGCGCGCAAATATGCCGGGGGGGTMAAAACCCTGAAGCGTTTTCAAAACCTGCGCCACCGCCGATGGGGCGGCCCCCAGCCGTTCGGCGACGTCATCGACGGCATCCGCCGCGATATAGCCGGTCTCGTCGAGCTGGCCAATCAGTGCATCGGCAATCATCCGGTCCTCGGCGGCGGAGATGGCGAGCGGCAGTTGCTGATTGAGATGGTCGCCAAGGCTCTGTCGGGCCGCGACGAAGTCGTCCAGGTCGTAGCTTTCTCCCGACTCCTGGCCGGGCATGGATTTCCATTGGCTCGCCAGTTCGGGCGCATCGGCCTTTCTCGGTTCGCCATCATCGGGAAAGACGTTTTCGAAGCTGGTGTCGAGCTGCTCGCCAAGATTGGTGGCGCGGTCCCCATACCAGTCGTCGCTGTCCGGCGTCACCCTGGCGGCCGCGTCCAAAGCTTCGCCGTCGCTGAAAGTTTCCGCCTCCGCTGAAGTCTCGCCGCCCAAATCGCCATCGTTTGCCGCAATTTCCAGCAGCGGATTGCGCTCCACCTCCTGCGCGATGAACTGCGTCAGCTCAAAATGCGTCATCTGAAGCAGCTGGATGGACTGCATCAGTTGCGGTGTCATCACAAGAGACTGGTTTTGACGCAGCAAAAGGCTGGCAGACAATGCCATGGCGGACGCGAAACTCCCCTTACAGCTTCTCCATTGCCACAGTTTTCATAAATTTTGCGGAGGCGATGGAACTTGGCCCAAAAATTGCTTTTTTATCTTGTTTGGTCAAGCGTCAGGGTGGGGCGCGATGAAGAATCTTTCGCGCCCTATAGTTTAAAGGCTGAAATTATTGCCGAGATAGAGGCGGCGTACATCCGGATTGTTGACGATATCGTCCGGACGTCCATGGGTCAGCACTTCGCCGGCATGGATAATATAGGCGCGGTCGATGAGGCCGAGTGTTTCACGGACATTATGGTCCGTCACGAGAACGCCGATGCCGCGCGCCGTCAGGTGCCGCACCAGATTCTGGATGTCGCTGACCGAAATCGGGTCGACGCCGGCGAATGGCTCGTCCAGCAGCATGAAGGTCGGATCGGTCGCGAGTGCACGCGCGATTTCCAGACGCCGCCGCTCACCGCCCGAAAGCGCCACGGCGGGCGATTTGCGCAATTGCGCAATGTGGAACTCTTCCAGCAGCTCGTCGAGCTTGCGGTTGCGCTTGGCCGCATCGGGCTCATGCACTTCCAGCACGGCGCGGATGTTTTCCTCGACCGTCAGACCGCGGAAAATCGAGGCTTCCTGCGGCAGGTAACCGACGCCGAGACGGGCGCGCCTGTACATCGGCATGGTGGTGACATCATTGCCGTTGATGGCGATCTTGCCGGTATCGACGGGCACCAGGCCCGTGATCATATAAAAACAGGTGGTTTTACCGGCGCCGTTCGGGCCGAGCAGCCCGACGGCCTCGCCACGGCGCACGACCAGCGAAACGCCGTTGACGACACGTCGCGTATTATAGGTCTTCGTCAGACCATGCGCGATCAACGTGCCCTGATAGGGGGTCTTGTCGACCGGTGAGGCCGCGCCCGCGGATCGGCTGCGCCCGCCGCCGAATATTTTTGAGATCGAAGGTATCTTCACGAGGAAAGACTACTGTTTTTTCTGGGACTTCGGATCAAGCATGATCCGGACGGGGCCGCCGCAGCTTTCAAGCTTTGCCTGTCCCGTATTCATCAGAACGGTGAGCTTGCAACCGGTGAAGACATTCGTGCCTTCAGACAGCACGACCTGTTTGCCGGTCAGGATGAATGTCTGCGCCGCCATGTCGAATTCGCCGTGGTCGGCCGTGGCCTTCTGCGTTTCGGAGGTCAGGTAGACATTGTTGTCGACGAAGATTTTTTCGATATTGGCGTCGCCGCTGGTCAGCGAAGAGCCTTCGCCCTTGTAATTTACCGTCATCTTGCCGGCCTGAAGCGTGGTCGTGCCCTGCACAACCTTAACATTGCCGGTGAAATAGGCCTTGCGCTCCTGATCGCGAATCTCGAGCTGATCGCTTTCGATCGCGATCGGCTGGTCGCCGGAGAGCTTGACGCCCTGCATGTTGCTGGTCGTGTTCTGTGCCACAGCCACGGTTGCAAGACACGAAAAAACAAGACCTGCGGCTGCGAGGCCTGCGGTTCTGCCGAGGGAAACGGGACGGGAAATTTGCATCATCTGGACCGGGCTCTCACTTGCCTTCATTCTTGATATTGGATGCAGCGATACGTGCCCGTACCTGCCCCGAAAATGTAATAGTCTTGCCATTATCGGCGATGTCAATCGATTGCGCAACAATCGAGCCGTCGTTTGTTTTGATCGAAACCGGCTCCTGGCTGCTCATTTTCCCGGCCTTCAGATCGACATCCGCAGACTGGAACTTCGCTTGTATGCCATTGCTGAGATTGATGTCAAAAGGGGCGGTCATCTTCAGCTTGTTGGTGGCCCGGTCGAAGATACCTTCCTTGGCGATCACCTGCGCGACGCTGTCGTTTACCGGTACTGCCGCCAGAACCTTCTCAAGCGTCATGAGGTTGGGGTTGGCGATGTCCTGCAACGCACGGTCGGCGTTCATGGAATAATCGATCCCCTTCTCGTTGCGGCCGGCAACGGCGGGCTTTTCCATCACGATCTTGCCGTCCTCTATTCTCGCACTTTCAAGCGAGACCTCCTCGGGTGCCCAGGTCCGGATGACCGAAACGGCAATGAAGGCGAGCGAAATGATCGCCGCGCCGAGCGGCAGGATGATTTTCAGCCGTTTCACGCGCGCGGAATGCCTCAGCGCGTTGTCATAGGCGCCGTTCTGGTCATTGGGCAGCGAAAATGCTGGCGCGGGTTCGCGGAGTCTTTCGAGCATAAGAGTGGGTCCGGAATGCTTCTCGGGCGCCATTCTGGCGCACAATCGAAGCTTGTGTCTCTATCTAAATGTCTTTGGCATGAGTGCTTTGTCCTGCCAATATGGTTTTTGTCTGGAAAGGTGCAAGGGAAATGCGAATTTTATCGTAATTCTGGTTTCCTTATTGTTTCCTTGCGGCGTCGCGCTAGAAGAACCATATGGCCTGAAGCGCAAAGGCGGATGACAGAGGTTTTCGATGGATAATATGGCGATAGCGGATCGCAGGCGGTTGCGCCGCAAGCTGACTTTCTGGCGGATTGCCGCCGTTCTCCTGCTCGTTGCCGGCGCTTTCGGTCTTTACCGGTTTTTCTGGGAAGAGCCGCAGAAGAGCGAGAAGCCCCATATCGCCCGCGTCGAGGTCTCCGGTCTCATCCAGGACAATACCGAACTTCTGGAGCGGCTCGACAAGATCGCCAAGAGCGACAATGTCAAAGGGCTGATCGTGTCGATTTCCTCGCCCGGCGGCACCACCTATGGCGGTGAGCGCATCTTCAAGGCCATTCGCGGCGTGGCGGAAAAGAAGCCGGTCGTTTCCGATGTCCGCACGCTGGCGGCTTCCGCCGGCTATATGATCGCCTCCGCCGGCGATGTCATCATCGCCGGGGAAACCTCGATCACCGGCTCGATCGGTGTGATCTTCCAATATCCTCAGATCGGCCAGCTGATGGACAAGCTCGGCGTCTCGCTGCAGGAAATCAAGTCCTCGCCGATGAAGGCGGAGCCTTCGCCCTTCCATGAGGCGCCCGAAGAGGCCAAGACGATGATCCGCGCCATGGTGATGGACAGCTATGGCTGGTTCGTCGATCTGGTCGCCGATCGCCGCAAATTGCCGCGTGAGGATGTGCTGAAACTGGCGGATGGCTCGATCTTCACCGGTCGCCAGGCGCTCGCCAACAGGCTGGTCGATACGCTGGGCGGCGAAAAGGAAATTCGCAGCTATTTCGAAACACGCGGTGTAGCCAAGGATTTGCCGATCGTCGAATGGCGCGCGCCGTCGTCCCGTTCGCCTTTTGCGCTTTTCAGTGTTGCGCAAATAGCGAAGTTTCTGGGATATGACGATTTAATACCCTTTGCGGGGCCCAGCCAGCTCGGTGCGGACAAGTTGTTTCTTGACGGTCTTGTTTCCGTTTGGCAGGTTGAGCCGCGTTAAAAATCCAATTCTTTCAGGGGGCAACCGTGATCAAGTCTGAACTGGTGCAGATCGTTGCTGCGCGTAACCCGCACCTTTATCACCGCGATGTGGAAAACATCGTCAATGCGGTGCTGGATGAAATCACCGATGCCCTGGCGGCGGGAAATCGTGTCGAGCTTCGCGGTTTCGGCGCATTTTCGGTGAAGAACCGTCCGTCCCGCTCGGGCCGGAACCCTCGCACGGGTGAATCGGTTTTCGTCGAGGAAAAATGGGTGCCCTTCTTCAAGACGGGTAAGGAACTGCGTGAGCGCCTGAACCCGGGTATGGGCGACGAAGAGGACGATTGATCGTTCTGACGCCTGGCGGACTGAAAAGGAGCCGGCGGAACACCCGCAGCGATGGAGTATTGTCGGATGTCGAAAAAAATCATCAACCTCATCATCCTGCTTCCGCTGGCGATCATCCTCGTCATCCTGTGCGTGGCCAACCGTCAGTCCGTGACGCTGGCGCTCAATCCCTTCCGACCGGAGGATGGCGTGCTGTCCTTCACCGCGCCATTTTTCGTCTTCCTGTTTCTGGCGGTCATTTCTGGTGTTCTGCTGGGGTCGGCGGCCACCTGGTTCGCCCAGGGCAAACATCGCAAACGCGCCCGTATCGAAGCGAAAGAGGCCGTCCGCTGGCACGAGGAAGCGAACCGCCAGAAAGCCGCCGCTACCGGACAGCCGCCGCATGCGGGACAGCTCCCGGCAAAGTGATGGCGCCGACATTTGTTCCGGCTCTAGGCGAGTGCCGCGTGTAATGCTATTTGCTGCGCAATAACACGCGGGCAGAAGCGGAAAGATTCCATTGAAGAAAAAAGACAGCCGGCCGGGCAATCGCGCGCGCGCCGGGAGCGAAAAAAAACAGGTTCATGCCGCAAAGCCGGCACGCCGTGCGGATGCCGCGCCGAAAAAGCGCGAGCCCGATGCGGTGCGTAGCGTGCCGAAAGCCACGCCGAAGGAAAAGGTTACCGCAGCGCCCGCCCTTGAGCAGGTGCCTCCGCGTCCCCTCAAGCAGCGCACCGGAGAATTGCCCGCAGAACAGGTTCCCGTCATTCTGGAATCGAGTGGCGCGGGTGATTTTCACCTCATCGACAGCGGCAACGGCCTGAAGCTCGAACAATATGGCGATTACCGTATCGTCCGTCCGGAGGCGCAGGCTCTCTGGCAGCCTTCCGTTCCCGACCGCGTGTGGCAGAATGCCGATGCCATCTTTACCGGCGATACGGATGAAGACGGTATGGGCCGCTGGCGCTTTCCAAAGGCGGCGCTGGGCGAAACCTGGCCATTGTCCCTGCTGGGTGTTGATTTTCTTGGACGCTTCACGGCGTTTCGGCATGTCGGGGTCTTTCCGGAACAGATCGTGCATTGGGAATGGCTGAAATATGCCGTCGAGACGGCCGACCGGCCGCTGAAAGTGCTCAACCTGTTCGGTTACACCGGCGTCGCCTCGCTGGTCGCTGCGGCAGCCGGTGCTGAAGTGACCCATGTCGATGCTTCCAAGAAGGCGATTGGTTGGGCCAAGGAAAATCAGGCGCTCGCCGGGCTGGAACAGGCGCCGATCCGCTGGATCTGCGAAGACGCCATGAAGTTCATCCAGCGCGAAGAACGCCGCGGCAACAGCTATGACATCATCCTCACCGATCCGCCGAAATTCGGTCGCGGCACCCATGGTGAAGTCTGGCAATTGTTCGACCACCTGCCGCTGATGCTGGATATCTGCCGGGAAATCCTGTCGCCCAAGGCGCTTGGTCTGGTGCTGACGGCCTATTCCATTCGGGCCAGCTTCTATTCGATGCATGAGCTGATGCGCGAAATCATGCGCGGCGCCGGCGGTGTCGTCGCATCCGGCGAACTGGTCATCCGCGAGGCCGGGCTTGATGGCAAGACGCCGGGCCGGGTGCTTTCCACATCGCTGTTCAGCCGCTGGGAGCCGAAATGACGAAGGACATGCGCGAAAACACCACGCGCCGGGTTGGCCAGGTCAAGGAAGTGACGAGCCTTGCCAATCCCATCATCAAGGATATCAAGGCGCTCACCCAGAAAAAGGGCAGGGAAGAGACCGGCACCTTCATGGCTGAAGGTTTGAAGCTGGTCATCGACGCGCTCGAACTCGGCTGGACGATCAAGACGCTGGTTTACGCCAAGGCTGCCAAGGGCAAGCCGCTGGTGGAGCAGGCGGCGGTAAAGACCGTCGCATCGGGTGGTCTGGTGCTCGAAGTCAGCGAAAAGGTCATCGCCTCGATCACCCGCCGCGACAATCCACAGATGGTCGTCGGTATTTTCGAACAGAAATGGAAGCCACTGAAGGATATCCGCCCGGAAAAGGGCGAGACCTATATCGCGCTCGACCGGGTGCGCGATCCCGGCAATCTCGGCACCATCATCCGCACGGCGGATGCGGCCGGCGCCTCGGGCGTCATTCTGGTCGGCGATTGCACTGATCCATTTTCGCTGGAGACGGTGCGCGCCACCATGGGTTCGGTCTTCGCCACACCCGTCGCCCGCGCGTCCGTCGAGGAATTCCTCGCCTGGAAAAAATCGGCTCATGTCAGCGTCGTCGCCACGCATCTTGCCGGTTCCGTGGATTATCGAAAGATCGACTATGCCGGCAAACCGGTGGTGATCCTGATGGGCAATGAACAATCCGGCCTGCCGCCGGAACTGGCCGACAAGGCCGACCAGCTGGCCCGCATCCCCCAGCAGGGCCGCGCCGACAGCCTCAATCTCGCCATCGCAACGGCCGTCATGCTGTTTGAAGCACGGCGACATCTCCTCGAACTCGCACCGGTGACGTAATGGCCAAAGCGGCATTGTTCTCGAAATTCGCTCCGGCTTTTGCGCTGATCGTTGCCGCACTGGTGCTGGATCAGATCGTCAAGCAGCTGGTCGAGGCCTATCTGCCGCTGCAGGAGATGGTTCCGGTGGCGCCGTTTCTGGCGCTTTACCGCACCTATAATCTCGGTGTCGCCTTTTCGATGCTGGAGGACATGCACGGCTGGTTCATTGTCAGCATGCGGCTCGTCATCGTGGTCTTCGTTTTGTGGCTGTGGCGCAAGACGGCGGCGGACCGCACCTTCGCCCATCTCGGCTTTGCCTTCATTATCGCCGGTGCGGCTGGCAATCTTCTCGACCGCTTTTTTTACGGCCACGTCATCGACTATATCCTGTTTCACACGCAGACATGGTCGTTTGCCGTGTTCAATCTGGCTGACAGTTTCATAACCATCGGTGCGGCCTGCGTCATTCTCGATGAATTTCTGCACGCCCGGGTGGCCAAAAAGTAAAATTTTAGCGTTTCAGCCAAACATATCAAAACCGCTGCCGTGGTAGCGGTTGTGTATGAGCGAACCGGCAAGACTTCGGCAAAAAGTTTCAGATGGCCTGGCCGCCACCGCGGCGCAGCCGACAGACCGTGCCGACGCGACAACGCGCCGTGCGGACGAAGAACACGCCAATGATGTCCGCGTGGTTGCGCTCTATGTCGCTGTTTCCCTATCGGTGGGGGCCTTCTCCGCGGCCCTGATCGCGCTTGCGGCGCCCTATGCGATCACCGCTGCGCTCGCTTCCTTTTTTGGCGCCGTGCTGCTCGGCGTCCTGTTTTATGCGCTTTTCGGCAAATCCTTCCCGCTTCCCCGCACGCTGCCCGCGGATTATTCGGATGTCCGGCTGCGGCAAACGCAAAACCGCTCGCTGATTGCGGAGATGCAGGAATCCATGGGCGATATCGTCGTGATCCGTGACATGAACCGGCGCATCGTCGAGGCGAACCGCGTCTTTCGTGAAATGACCGGTTGCGCCGCGCCCGAAGGACTGAGCTGCGAGGAGATCGGCATTGCTTTCCGCCCGGGCGACAAGGTCCATGCCTATGACGTGGAGATCGCGACGCCGTTCGGTCAGCGCATCTTCTCCTGGCACGATGTCGTGACCCGCGATCTCGCAAGCAGCCGGCTTATGATCAGCAGCATTGCGAGAGACGTGACCGAAGAGCGGCTTGCGCTGGCCGAACGGGAAGACGCCCGTCTGCGCGCCGAAAAGGCGGATGCCGAAAAGGCGAGGTTGCTCGCCACGGTCAGCCATGAAATCCGCTTGCCGCTTTCCGGCATGCTCGGCATGAACCATCTTCTGTCGCAGACAAAGCTCAACCAGGAACAGCGCAATTATCTTGACGGCATGAAACAGTCCGGCCAGTCGCTGGTGCAGCTTGTCGAGGATTTGCTGGATTATTCGACCATGGAAGCCGGCCGCTTCAGGCTCAATCCGCGCGCGGAAAACCTGCGGCGGCTGATCGAGAGCATCGTCGAGATGCTGGCCCATCGCGCCCATGAAAAAGGCATCGAGATCACCTCCTTCGTCACGCCGGATGTGCCCGATTATCTCGATTTCGATCCGGCAAGGTTGCGCCAGGTCCTGTTCAATCTCATCGGCAACGCCGTCAAATTCACGCGTGAAGGCGGTGTCGTCATCCGGGCTCGCATGGCTGACGGTGAGTTGCAGATCACCGTCGAGGATACCGGCCCCGGCATGAGCCCGGTGGAGCAGGCCCGTATCTTCGGGGAATTCGAGCAGGCCGGCCCGCTGTCGCAGCGAAGCGCCGGCACGGGTCTTGGCCTTGCCATTTCCGCCCGTATCGTGCGGGAATTCGGCGGCAGCCTCACGGTTTCGAGCCGGAAGGGCAAAGGCAGCATTTTCAAGCTGGCATTCCGTCCGGGTGGCGCGCCTGCCGCGATGGCGGATCCGGGCCGGAGGCATTGCCTGCAACATACGAATGTCCTGCTTATCGCGCCAGAGGGCGTGGCGGCGGCGGTGACGATGGAGGCAATCAAGGCTTTTGGCGGCAAATGTGTTCTCATCCACCAGGCCGAGGATATGGAAAGGCTGAAAGCCGGACCGGCGGGCTGGGTCGCCGATCTTACCGATATCATCGTCGACCGGCGCGTTTCGCCCCTGTTCAGGGACACCCTGAAGGATTGGCCGCAACAGAATGTCCGCCGCACGCTGCTGGTCAGCCCCGAAGAGCGGGCTTCGACCATGCATGTGTCCTTCGATGCCTGGCTGATCCGGCCGCTGCGCGAAAAATCCCTGATCGATGTCCTGTGCGGCCGCCTGCGTGGCATAGAGCGGCGCGATGCCATCAATGACAATCATCCGGATGTGGGATTTTCGTCTCGGGTGGCGGAAGGGGCAAGCGGTATCGAAATACTCGTGGCCGAAGACGATGCCGTCAATCAGCGCATCATCCGCGCCGTTCTGGAAAAAAGCGGTTATCTCGTCCGCACGGTCGAAGAGTTCGGGGCCTTGCGGCAATCGCTGACGCCCGGTGTGTCCCGTCTGCCTGCTCTCATCGTCTCCGATCTCAATATGCCGGGCGGCGAAGGGCTCGATGTGCTGCCGGATATTCTCAATACGCTGAAGGGCGAGAGAAATATTCCCCTCATCGTGCTCAGTGGCGACACGGGTCATGAGGCGGCCGAAATTTTGCTGAAGGCCGGCGCGGGCGCGGTTTTGGCCAAGCCTGCGGACCCACGGCGGCTGGTTGAGGAAATCCGCCGCCTGCTAGAGGCGAAACGCCTTTCATCATCATAGCTTGACGGGCTGGCCCTGGCGTCATTTTGTCACTATTCTGTCGTCAATTAGTGATTTATGACAGGAAAATTCTTTGGTGGCGGAGCGATTCCCCATGGTTGCCGAAATCCTCAATCACGACATTTGTGAAAACAATGTCGTCATTACTCCTCGTCCCGAGACCGCTCAGGACAATGAGGGTCTTTTCGGTCGTATAGGCACGCTGGAAACACGGCTGGCCAGAACCGAACGCGAAATCGATGCCGCGCAATCCGTGCGTTATCGGGTTTTCGTCGAGGAAATGAAAGCGCGCCTTCCCGCTGACGCGATGCGCCGCAAGCGCGACTTCGACGCGTGGGACAGCGTCTGCGATCATCTGCTCGTGCTCGACAAGGCGATCGAAGGCGACAGCGAAGATCAGATCGTCGGCACCTACCGTCTGCTGCGGCAGGAAACGGCGCTCGCCAATAATGGTTTTTATTCCGCCAGCGAGTTCGATATCGCCGGGCTCGTCGCGCGCCATCCGGGCAAGCGCTTCATGGAGCTTGGCCGTTCCTGCGTGCTGCCGGAATATCGCACCAAGCGTACGGTCGAGCTTCTGTGGCAGGGCAACTGGGCCTATGCCGCGAAACACCGCATGGACGCCATGATCGGCTGCGCCTCCTTCCCCGGCGTCCAGCCGGAAGCACATGCGCTGGCGCTCTCCTTCCTGCACCATAATTGCCTTGCAAAGGGTGAGTGGGAAGCGGTCGCTCTGCCCGAACTCTACCATGAGATGGACCTCGTGCCGGCCGAGGCGCTCAACGCCCGCAAGGCGCTGAACGCCATGCCGCCGCTGATCAAGGGTTATATGCGTCTTGGCGCCATGTTCGGCTCCGGCGCGGTCGTGGACCATGCCTTCAATACGACGGACGTTCTGGTGGTCCTGCCCGTAGCCTCCATCGCCGGCCGCTATATCAGCTATTATGGCGGCGAGGCCGAGCGCATCAACGGCTAAGCGGATTTTGATCGGGGCCTATCGGGATGTTCCTGTGGGCAGCGGCCCGGTGCGTGTTGTGTTGGGGCGGCCATTGCCGCTAGTGTCGGCGCTCCTTTTCCGCAACACGATATGACATCGGCAGGCCATTGACGGACGTTCTGACAACCGCTTCCCTGATCTCGGAAGAGAGCCGCGCGACGGCCACTCCGATGATGGAGCAATATATCGAGATCAAGGCGAACAATCCCGGTTCGCTGCTGTTCTACCGCATGGGCGATTTTTACGAATTGTTCTTTGACGATGCGGTCGAAGCCTCCCGCGCTCTGGGTATCACGCTGACGAAACGCGGGCAGCATATGGGGCACGATATTCCCATGTGCGGCGTTCCCGTTCATGCGGCGGATGATTATCTGCAAAAGCTCATCCTGCGCGGCTATCGTGTCGCCGTCTGCGAGCAGGTCGAAGACCCGGCAGAGGCTAAGAAGCGCGGATCGAAATCCGTGGTCAAGCGCGATGTGGTGCGGCTCGTAACGCCCGGCACGCTGACCGAAGAAAAGCTGCTGTCGCCGACGGAATCCAACTACCTGATGGCGCTTGCCCGTATTCGCGGCAGCGCCGAGGCGCAGTTCGCGCTTGCCTGGATCGATATTTCCACCGGCGTCTTCCGTCTGGCGGAAACCACGCTGACGCGGCTTCTCGCCGATATCTGGCGCATCGATCCGCGTGAGCTGATCGTTGCCGACAGCCTGTTCCACGACGAGGAATTGCGGCCGGTTTTCGATGTGCTGGGCCGCGTCGCGGTGCCGCAACCGGCCATTCTTTTTGACAGCGCCACGGCGGAAGGACGTATTGCCCGTTACTTCAACGTCTCGACGCTGGATGGTTTTGGCACGTTTTCGCGGGTGGAAATGGCCGCTGCCGCGGCGGCCGTGGCCTATGTCGAAAAGACCCAGATTGCCGAACGCCCGCCGCTCGGCGCGCCGGAGCGGGAAAGTGCGGCCTCCACGCTTTTCATAGATCCCGCCACCCGCGCCAATCTGGAGCTGGTAAAGACGCTGTCGGGCGAAAGGGATGGATCGCTGCTGCACGCGCTTAACCGCACGGTCACGGGCGGTGGCGCGCGGCTTCTGGCCGAGCGGCTGATGTCGCCCTTGACCGATCCCGAAAAGGTCAATGCCCGCCTCGATGCCGTGGCCTATCTCATCGATGACGTCGCCCTCTGCGATGGCCTGCGCGATGCGCTGAAACATGTCGCCGATATGCCGCGTGCGCTTTCGCGTCTCGCGCTGGAGCGCGGCGGGCCGCGCGATCTTGGTGCCATCCGGCAGGGGTTGGTTTCGGCCGAAAAAATTGCGATCATTCTCGATGGCGGGCTGCTGCCGGAGGAACTGGCGGCGGCGCTTTCGGATTTGAAAGCCCTGCCTAGCGGGCTGGAAGCCATGCTCGGCTCGATGCTGGCCGACGATCTGCCGCTTCTGAAACGCGACGGCGGTTTCCTGCGCGAGGGTGCCAATCCCGAACTCGACGAGGTGCGGGCGCTGCGCGACCAGTCTCGCCGGGTGATCGCCGGGCTGCAGCTGCAATATGCCGATGAGACCGGCATCAAATCGCTCAAGATCAAGCACAACAACGTGTTGGGCTATTTCATCGAGGTGACGGCGGGCAATGCGGATGTGATGATGGCAACGGATGAGGCCAAGGCGCGTTTCATCCACCGTCAGACCATGGCGGGCGCCATGCGCTTCACCACCACCGAGCTTGCCGATCTCGAAAGCCGCATCGCCAATGCCGCGGCTGAGGCTCTGACCATGGAGCTGGAGGCCTTCGAGCGTATGGTCAAGGCCGTGGTGCAGCAGGCGGAGGCGATCAAGGCCGGCGCGCTGGCGCTTGCGGTGATCGATGTCGCCTCGAGCCTTGCTTATCTCGCCACCGAACAGGCCTATTGCCGCCCGATCGTCGATGCCTCCATGACCTTCGCGATCACAGGCGGACGCCATCCGGTGGTGGAGCAGGCGCTGCGGCGGCAATCCGCCGGGCCGTTCATCGCCAATAATTGCGATCTGTCGGCAAGCGATGGTGGCAAGAACGGTGCGATCTGGCTGCTCACCGGTCCCAACATGGGCGGTAAATCGACCTTCCTGCGCCAGAATGCGCTGATCGCCATTCTCGCGCAGATTGGCTCCTTCGTTCCGGCGGAAGCCGCCCATATCGGTGTCGTTGACCGGCTGTTTTCCCGTGTCGGCGCCTCCGACGATCTGGCGCGCGGCCGCTCGACCTTCATGGTGGAAATGGTGGAAACCGCCGCCATTCTCAATCAGGCGACGGATCGCTCGCTGGTCATTCTGGACGAGATCGGGCGTGGGACTGCGACTTTCGACGGGCTTTCGATCGCCTGGGCGGCGGTGGAACATCTGCACGAGGTCAATCGTTGCCGGGGCCTCTTCGCCACCCATTTCCATGAGCTGACGGTCTTGTCGGAAAAACTCGGCCGCCTTTCCAATGCCACGATGCGGGTGAAGGAATGGGAAGGCGATGTCATCTTCCTGCACGAAGTCGGACCGGGCGCTGCGGACCGTTCCTATGGCATTCAGGTGGCGCGTCTCGCGGGCCTTCCGGCATCGGTGGTGGAGCGTGCCCGCGAAGTGCTGACGAAGCTCGAAGATGCCGACCGCAAGAACCCGGCGAGCCAGCTGATCGACGATCTGCCGCTGTTCCAGATTGCCGTGCGCCGCGAGGAAACCCGCAAGGCGGCGCCATCGAAGGTGGAGGAGGCTTTGAAGAGCTTCAATCCGGACGAAATGACGCCGCGTGAGGCATTGGACGCGCTCTATGCCTTGAAGAAAGAACTTGGCAAGGCTTGAAGGGATAGAGTGCCTGTCCATCGCCTTTAAAACTCGCTATAGGACACTCCCATCGCAAGCGGTGGGGTCTCCCACAGGACATGGATACCGGCATAGATGGCCATCAAGGACCTGGATTTTTCCGACATTCTCGATGTCTCGGCGCTGAAGCGCGACTGCGACGTCATCTTCAAGGAAGACGGCAAGCGTATCGCCGATATCAGGTCCGACCTGCTGCCGCTCTTCCGCAAGGCCAGCACGGAAGGCCGGGAAAAGGCGCGGGAACTGCTGAAAACCGATGGCAGCGGCATTGATTGCGCCCGGCGCATCTCCTGGCTTCAGGACCGGCTAATCGAGACGCTTTACGATCTCACCTGCCAATATGTCTATCCGAAGGATGCGACCCAGATCGCGGTTGCAGCTGTCGGCGGGTACGGTCGCGGCACGCTGGCGCCGGGATCGGATATCGACCTCCTGTTCCTGCTGCCGGCGAAGAACACGCCTGACATGCACAAGGCCGTGGAGTTCGTGCTTTATCTCCTCTGGGACCTCGGCTTCAAGGTTGGCCATGCCACCCGAACGGTGGATGAATCTATCCGCCTCTCCAAATCCGATATGACGATCCGCACCGCCATTCTGGAAGTGCGGGCGATCTGCGGCAAAAAATCCCTGACTGACGACCTCGAAAAGCGCTTCGAGTCGGAAGTCGTCACCGGCACCGGCCCGGAATTCATCGCCGCCAAGCTCGCCGAGCGCGACCAGCGCCACCGCAAGGCGGGCGATACGCGTTATCTGGTGGAGCCGAATGTCAAGGAAGGCAAGGGCGGGTTGCGCGACCTGCACACGCTGTTCTGGATTGCCAAATATTATTACCACGTTCGCGACACGGCCGATCTGGTCAAACTCGGCGTTTTGTCGAGATCGGAACTGAAGCTGTTCGAGAAGGCCGATGATTTTCTCTGGGCCGTCCGATGCCAGATGCATTTCATCACCGGCAAGGCCGAAGAACGCCTTTCCTTCGATATTCAGCGTGAAATCGCCGATGCGCTGAACTATCAGCCGCGCCCGGGCCTCTCCGCCGTCGAACGTTTCATGAAGCACTATTTCCTCGTGGCGAAGGACGTCGGTGATCTGACGCGCATCGTCTGCGCGGCACTTGAGGACCGTCAGGCGAAGGATGTGCCGGGCCTTTCCGGTGTCCTGAGCCGCTTCGCCCACCGTGTTCGCAAGATTCCGGGCTCTGTGGAATTCGTCGAGGATCGGGGACGCATTGCGCTTGCCAAACCCGATGTCTTCAAGAACGACCCGGTCAATCTGATCCGGCTCTTCCACATCGCCGATATCAACAATCTCGAACTGCATCCGGATGCGCTGCGCGTCGTCACCCGCTCGCTGTCGCTCATCAATGACGAGCTTCGGGAAAATGAGGAAGCAAACCGGCTTTTCCTGTCGATCCTCACCTCCCGGCGTGATCCGGCGCTGACGCTGAGGCGCATGAATGAGGCCGGCGTGCTGGGCAAGTTCATCCCCGAATTCGGCAAGATCGTCGCGATGATGCAGTTCAACATGTATCATCACTATACGGTGGATGAGCACCTGATCCGTTCTGTTGGCGTTCTGTCGGAAGTGGACAAGGGAACGGCTATCGATGCCCATCCGCTCGCCAACCAGCTGATGCCCAGCGTCGAGGAACGCGAGGCGCTTTATGTCGCCGTGCTACTGCACGATGTGGCGAAGGGCCGGCAGGAAGATCATTCGATTGCCGGCGCGCGCGTCGCGCGCAAGCTTTGCCAGCGTTTCCGCCTGACCGGCAAGCAGACCGAAACGGTCGTCTGGCTGATTGAGCAGCACCTGCTGATGTCCATGGTCGCCCAGACGCGCGACCTGCACGACCGCAAGACCATCACCGACTTCGCCGACAAGGTGCAGTCCATGGAGCGGCTGAAGATGCTGCTCATCCTGACGGTCTGCGATATCCGCGCCGTTGGCCCCGGCGTGTGGAACGGCTGGAAGGGGCAGTTGCTGCGTTCGCTTTATTACGAGACCGAACTGCTGCTCTCCGGCGGCTTCTCGGAAGTCTCCCGCAAGGAACGCGCGCAGATCGCCCGGCAGGCACTTTACGATGCCCTTGATGACTGGGGCCAGAAGGCACGACGCAAATATACCAAGCTGCATTACGAGCCCTATCTGCTGACGGTGGCGCTGGAGGATCAGGTGCGCCACACCCGCTTCATCCGCGAGGCGGACAAACAGGAAAAAGCACTGTCGACCATGGTGCGCACCCATTCTTTCCACGCCATCACCGAAATTACGGTATTGGCGCCGGACCATCCGCGCCTTTTGTCGATCATCACCGGCGCCTGTGCGGCGGCTGGCGCAAACATTGCCGATGCGCAGATTTTCACCACCTCCGACGGGCGGGCGCTCGATACGATCCTCATCAACCGCGAATTCCCGATCGACGAAGACGAGATGCGACGCGGCAACAATGTCGGCAAGCTCATTGAAGAGGTCCTGTCGGGCCGCCAGCGCCTGCCGGAAATGATCGCCACGCGCACCAAGAGCCGGAAGAAAAAGAGCGCCTTCACCATTCCGCCTTCCGTCACCATCTCGAATGGTCTGTCGAACAAGTTCACCGTCATCGAGGTCGAATGCCTCGACCGGCCGGGGCTTCTGGCGGATATGACGGCGGTCATTGCCGACCTGTCGCTCGATATTCACTCCGCCCGCATCACCACCTTCGGCGAAAAGGTCATCGACACCTTCTATGTCACGGACCTCTTCGGGCAGAAGGTGACGAATGACAACCGGCAGGCCAGCATCGCCACGCGCCTGAAGGCGGTGATGAGCGAGCAGGAAGATGAATTGCGCGACCGCATGCCGAACGGCATCATCGCCCACCCAGACGTGGCGGCCCTGCCGGCCGCCCGCACGGCAAAGGCTTGAAGCGCCCATGAGTCTCATCGGCAAGTTCGCCACCGTCGGCACCGCCACGCTCGGCAGCCGCATTTTCGGTTTTCTGCGCGAAACCCTGATGGCCGCTGCCGTCGGCACCGGCCCGGTGGCCGATGCCTTCAACGCCGCGTTCCGTTTCCCCAATACCTTCCGGCGGCTCTTTGCCGAAGGCGCCTTCAACTCGGCCTTCGTGCCGCTTTTCGCCAAGGAGATAGAGGCGAACGGTATGGAGGGCGCAAGGCGCTTTTCCGAGGAAGTCTTCGGCGTTCTCTTCACCGTGCTTTTGGCGCTGACGATCGTGATGGAGCTGTCGATGCCCTTCATCGTTCGCACGATCATCGCGCCGGGCTTCGTCGATGATCCGGTGAAGTTCGAAAACACCATCCATCTCGCCACCATCATGTTCCCCTATCTCGCCTGCATGTCGCTGGCGGCGATGATGGGCGGCATGCTGAATTCGCTGCACCGTTATTTCGCGGCGGCGATTGCGCCGGTTTTCTTAAACATCATCCTCATCGGCGTGCTCGCGCTTGCCTGGTGGAAGAATTATGACCCCCTTCAGGTGGGTTACGCACTCTCCTGGGGGGTGATGGTGGCAGGTCTGGTGCAGCTCGCCATCGTCTGGATCGCCGTGCGTAATGCCGGCATGCGGATCGGTTTCCGCAGGCCGCGGCTGACCAAGAACGTGCAACGGCTTCTGGTGCTTGCCCTGCCTGCCGCGATCACTGGCGGCATCACGCAGATCAACCTTCTGATCAACACCAATATTGCGTCTGCCGGCGAGGGCGTGATCTCTTCGCTTGCCTATGCGGACCGGATTTATCAATTGCCTCTCGGCGTCGTCGGTATTGCGGTCGCCACCGTGCTTCTGCCGGAACTGGCGCGGGCTTTGCGCGGCGGTCATATGGTCGAGGCAGGCAGTCTTCAAAATCGCTCGGTCGAATTCGTATTGTTCCTGACCTTGCCCGCTGCCGCTGCCCTCCTGGTCATGGCGGAGCCCATCGTGCGCTTTCTCTACGAGCGCGGCAATTTCTCGCCTTCAGCCACAATCACCGTCGCGCAAATCCTCGGCATCTATGGTCTCGGCCTGCCGGCTTTCGTGCTGATCAAGGCCTTCATTCCGGGCTTTTTTGCCCGCGAAGACACCCGCACACCGATGATTTTTGCGGCAATTTCCGTGGTTGTGAACGTCTCGCTGGCGCTGACGCTGTTTCCGCGTCTCGGCGGCCCGGGCATCGCCATCGCTGAAATCACCGCCGGCTGGGTCAATGCCGCCCTCCTGTTCGGCATGCTTTTGTGGCGCGGTCACTGGCATGTGGATATTCCGCTGCTGACCCGCATTCCGCGGTTGCTTCTGGCCGCAGCTTTGATGGCCGTTTTTGTGCATTATGCGCTGACCTATCTGAGTTTCGAGCTCTCCTCCGCCTCATCCATCTTCGTCCGGGCCGGCACCATCATGGGCCTCGTCTTTGCGGCCATGCTGGTCTATTTCGTGCTGGCTTTCGTTTCGGGCGGTGCCGATATCGGCATGGTCAAGAGAGCCATCCGCAAGCGCGGTAAAAAGACCGCCGAAACGGAGGCGGGCTGATGTCCTTTGCTGCAAACCGCCGCATCGCACTGGTCACGCTTGTCGTGGATGACTACGACCGGGCAAAGGCATTTTATTGCGATGTTCTCGGCTTCGAATGCCTCTCCGATCAGCCGCTTGGTGATGGCAAAAGGTGGCTTGTGGTCAAGCCGCAAGGCGCGGAGGGTGGTGCCCTTTTGCTTGCCGAGGCGGATGGCGAAGCGCAACGGCTTGCTATCGGCAACCAGACCGGCGGACGTGTCGGATTTTTCCTGCATACCGACGATTTTGCCCGCGACTATGAAACGATGATTGCGCGCGGCGTGCGCTTTCTGGAAGAGCCGCGCCATGAGGTTTACGGTTCGGTCGCGGTCTTTGCCGACCCTTACGGAAATCGCTGGGATCTTCTTCAGCCGCGCGGCTGACAGGCCCTGAAACCGCTTGATTGCTAGGGGCTGCGGGTGCATAAGCGCGCGTGCAATTCCAATCACGGGGCGGGGCCCTCCACAAGCCTTTTCGAGGACGATAATGAACGCATTCAAGCCGCTGGTTTTCTCGGGCGTCCAGCCGACCGGCAATCTGCATCTCGGCAATTATCTCGGCGCGATCCGCAAATTCGTGGCGCTGCAGGAAGAGAATGACTGCATCTATTGCGTCGTCGACATGCATGCCATTACCGCCCAGCTCGTTCATACGGACCTGAAGGCGCAAACCCGCTCGATCGCGGCCGCCTTCATCGCCGCCGGCATCGATCCCGTGAAGCATATCGTCTTCAACCAGTCGGCCGTGCCGCAGCATGCGGAACTGGCATGGGTGTTCAACTGCGTGGCGCGCATCGGCTGGATGGAGCGCATGACGCAGTTCAAGGACAAGTCCGGCAAGAATGCCGAACAGGTGTCGCTCGGCCTGCTTGCCTATCCGAGCCTGATGGCTGCTGACATCCTTGTTTACCGCGCCACCCACGTTCCCGTGGGCGACGACCAGAAGCAGCACCTCGAACTCGCCCGCGATATCGCCCAGAAATTCAACATCGATTTCGGCGATCATATCCGCAAGGCTGGTCTCGGGCTCGACATCACGGTGGGCGATGAGCCGGTGCACGCCTATTTCCCGATGGTGGAGCCGCTGATCGGTGGCCCGGCCCCGCGCGTCATGTCGTTGAAGGACGGCACCAAGAAGATGTCGAAGTCCGATCCTTCCGATCTGTCGCGCATCAACCTGATGGACGATGTCGACGCGATCTCGAAGAAGATCAAGAAGGCGAAGACCGATCCGGACGCGCTGCCGAGCGAAGTGGAAGGTCTGAAGGGCCGTCCCGAGGCGGAAAACCTCGTTGGCATCTATGCCGCCCTCTCCGACAGGACTAAGGCTGATGTTCTTTCGGAATTCGGCGGCCAGCAGTTCTCCACCTTCAAGCCCGCCCTGGTCGAGCTTGCCGTCAATGTGCTGGCCCCGGTCAACAACGAGATGCGCCGTCTTCTCGACGACCCGACCCACATCGATGCCATCCTCAAGCAGGGTGGCGAGCGGGCGCGCGCCATTGCCGAAAAGACGATGAACGAGGTGCGCGATATCATCGGCTTCCTGCGCTGACAGGTCGCTGCCACGCGAATGCGGCGGGCGGTTTGCGCCTGCCGTGATTTGATATAATCTCCGCCCGAACTGTCGGGCGGTTTTTCGGATCACGGCGGATTGAGGGAGTGCGGAATGGTTTCAAAACGGCTGTCGCGTCTGGAAGGACATCGCCGCAAGTTTCTCGCCGTTATCGATGACACACCGGAATGCGAAAGGGCCGTGCACTATGCCGGTCGTCGCGCCAAGAACTCCAATGGCGGACTGGTGTTGCTTTACATGATCCCGGAAGGGGATTTCCAGCAATGGCTGGGTGTAGAGCAGATCATGCGGGCCGAGGCGCGTGAGGAGGCGGAAGCCACGCTCGCCAAGATCGCCCAGAAGGTACGTGAAACAATCGGAATCGAGCCGGAAGCAGTCATTCGCGAAGGCAGCGCCACCGAGCAGATTCATGGGTTGATCGAAGAAGACCGCGATATCGCCATTCTCGTGCTGGCGGCCGGATCGACGAAAGAAGGGCCAGGACCGCTGGTCTCCTCCATCGCCGGACGCGGTGCGGCCTTCCCGATCCCGGTCACCGTCTTGCCGGATACGCTGTCGGACGAGGAAATCGACGCGCTCTGCTGATCCGGTTTCGGACAGGATCTGAGGGCTGACGATTTCTTGAATGTAATTATCATGTCAGGGCTTGAAGTGAAGCTTCGCCGGGCGTATTTTTGGAAGAATTCTAAATTACGGGGCGTGAACCGCGACCTCGAAGGAGACGACGATGTTCATTCAGACGGAAGCCACGCCCAACCCCGCCACGCTGAAGTTCCTGCCGGGCAAGGTGGTGCTGGAAAGCGGCACAGCGGAGTTCCTCAATGCTTCGCAGGCGCAGGCTTCGCCCTTGGCAGAACGCCTCTTCACGATTCCGGGTGTCACCGGGGTTTATTTCGGTTTCGATTTCATCACCGTCACCAAGGATGATGCGGAATGGCAGCATCTGAAGCCTGCCATCCTCGGTTCGATCATGGAACACTTCATGTCCGGCCGGCCGATCATGGGAACCGCGATTGCCGCGGAAGTCTCGGACGAAGAAGGCGAATTCTTCGAAGAGGGGGACGAAACCATCGTCGCCACTATCAAGGAATTGCTGGAAACCCGCGTCCGCCCGGCCGTGGCGCAGGATGGCGGCGATATCACCTTCCGCGGTTTTCGTGATGGCACCGTGTTCCTGAACATGAAGGGCGCCTGCTCGGGTTGCCCGTCTTCCACCGCCACGCTAAAGCACGGCGTCCAGAACCTGCTTCGCCATTTCGTGCCGGAAGTGCGCGAAGTCGAAGCGGTTTGATGCTGTAAGTCAGGCCATGATTGTTCTCGCACTCGACACGTCAGGCGTAGATTGCTCCGCCTGCATTTATGACCGCGCCTCTGACAGGGTGCTCGGCGAGGTCTGCGAAACGATCGGCAAGGGCCATGCCGAAAGGCTGATGGCCGTGATCGACGGTGCGCTGCAGCAGGCACAATTGCCGCTCCAGAAGGTCGAGCGCATCGCAGTGACCATCGGTCCGGGGTCCTTCACGGGCATTCGGGTCGGTGTTGCCGCTGCGCGCGGTTTTGCCCTGTCACTCGGCGTCGAGGCCGTCGGCGTTACCACGCTCGAGACGCTCGCCTTGCATTATTTGCTCGAAAATCCCGATCGGCGGGTGGCCGTGGGGCTCGATGCCAAACGTGGCGAAACCTATCTCCAGACATTCGGTGCGGATGGATCGCCGCTCAACGAGGCGGCGCTTCTGTCTCTGGATGATGCCAAAGGTGTTCTTTCCGGTTTTAATGGTACCGTCATCGGTTCCGCCGCGCCGCTGTTTGCCGGAGAGGAAAGCGGGTCCGGGCCGGATCATTTCCCGATTGCCTCCGTCGCCCGCGCTGGTGCGCGCAAGCCGGCAGGCCAGCCCAAACCGGCGCCGCTTTATTTGCGCGGACCGGATGCCCGGCCACAGACCGGTTTTGCGCTGGCACGCCAGGACGTTGCCTGATACGGCAGGCATGAGTGCCTGCCACTGATTCCCGTGATGCCTGATATTTGCGATACCCGATACCTGCGATGTTTGACGATTACCTGAGCTGGAAACCCTATTTCGAGATCGTTCCGATGCAGCATGAAGATTGCGCCGCGGTGGCGGACTTGCATGCCTTGCGCTTTCCACGCCCGTGGAATGATGGGGAGTTTTCGGGCCTGCTCACTCAAGGGGCGGTTTTTGGTGCCGTCGCCCGCCAGACCAACGCATTTTTCAGCAAGCCGCTCGGCGGTTTCGTGCTGGCGCGGGAAGTGGCCGGCGAAGCGGAAATCCTCACCGTTGCCGTGGCCGACAAATTCTCACGCGCCGGTCTCGGCTGGCGCCTGATGCAGTCGGCCATTCGCGAGGCGATGATGCGCGGCGCCGAAACCATGTTCCTCGAGGTGGACAATAACAACGCCTCTGCGCTGGGACTTTACAGGAAGCTCGGCTTCAAGACGGTTGCGGAGCGCAAGGCCTATTACACCGCCAAGGATGGAACCAAGTCGACGGCGCTTGTCATGCGCCGCGATCTTCGCTAGTTCCCTGCGATAGGCATTTTTTCGGCGAAAGCCGCAAACCGGAATTCTCAAAAGGCTAGAAGACGTGACAGACCTTTCGAAAACGCTGGAGGAGCTTTGTGCCGAGCGCGGCATGCGGATGACCGACCAACGCCGTGTCATCGCCCGCGTCCTTCAGGAATCAGCCGATCATCCCGATGTCGAGGAGCTTTATCGCCGTTCCTCCGCCGTGGATCCGCGCATCTCGATTTCCACCGTCTACAGGACGGTGAAGCTGTTCGAGGACGCCGGTATCATCGAACGGCACGATTTTCGCGATGGCCGCTCGCGGTATGAGACCGTGCCCGAGGAACATCACGATCACCTGATCGATCTGAAGAACGGCGTGGTCATCGAGTTCCATTCGGCCGAGATCGAGGCGCTTCAGGAAAAGATCGCCCGCGAACATGGCTTCAAGCTCGTGGATCACCGGCTGGAACTTTACGGCGTGCCGTTGAAACCCGACGAGCGCTGAGACACCGGTGAACAAGCGGGTGTTTCTCCCATGATGTGGCTCCGGACAGCCTATATTGCGATCGTTCTTCTGATCGTGACGCTCATATTGCTGCCGCTGCAACTCCTGGGTCTCGCCTTCGACTGGCGGCTGCGCCGCCGCATTCCGCGCATCTGGCATCGTATCGCCTGTCACGTTCTCGGCATCCGTGTGCATGTGCATGGGGATGTGGAGCGGGCAAAACCGCTGATGCTGGCGGTCAACCACGCCTCGTGGAAAGATATCCTCGTTTTGGGCAGCATTGCCGACGTGGTGTTCATCGCCAAGACCGAGGTGCGCGACTGGCCGGTTTTCGGCTGGCTCGCCCGGCTGCAGAAAAGCATCTTCGTTCAGCGCGAACAGAAGCGCAGCACCGGCGCCCAGGTGAGCGAAATCGCCAGCCGCATGGCCGACGGCGAGATCGTCGTCCTTTTCCCGGAAGGCACCACTTCGGACGGCAACCGCATGCTGGCCGTCAAATCCTCCCTGTTCGGTGCCGCCTCCACCGCCGCTGAGCAGGTTCCGGGCAAGCTGGTTTACGTGCAGCCGGTCACTATCGCCTATACGCGGGTGCAGGGCATGGCGATGGGGCGTTACCACCGGATCATCGCCGCCTGGCCGGGCAGCATTACGCTCGTGCCGCATCTGCTGGGTGTCATCAAGGCGGGCGCCATCGACGTCGACGTCACGTTTGGCGAAAGCGTTCCGTTTCACAGCGCCGACAACCGCAAGCGCCTTGCGACCGATATTGCCGCCGCCATACGCTCGATGCTGGCCTTCAGCCTGCGCGGCGGCTGGCGGAAATAGAGCATCGGACCGAAAAGTGTGCGCGGTTTTCGGGAAATCCGATGCGTAAGCTAAACTCAAGAGCAACGGAATTACTCCGTTGCTCTGGCATCCTCGCTTTTCCGGCATTTTTCTGTTTAATCTGGCGGTGAAAAACACTAGATAGCCGCCATGACCCAGGAAACGCTTGGCCTCGACGCCCCACCCATGAACGCCCGCGAGGGCGCAAACAGCCGCAAGGTTTTTATCAAGACCTACGGCTGTCAGATGAACGTTTACGATTCCGTCCGCATGAGCGATGCGCTGGCGAAGGATGGTTACGTTCAGACGGAGGACATGGGCGAGGCGGATCTGGTTCTCTTGAACACCTGTCACATTCGCGAAAAGGCGGCGGAGAAGGTTTATTCCGCGCTCGGCCGCCTGCGTGACATGAAAAAGTCGCGCGAAGAGCAGGGCCGTGAATTCATGATCGGCGTTGCCGGTTGTGTGGCGCAGGCGGAAGGCGAGGAAATCCTGCGCCGTGCTCCTGCCGTCGATGTCGTCATCGGCCCGCAGACCTATCACCGCCTGCCCGACGCCCTGAAGCGGGTACGCGGCGGTGAGCGCGTCATCGAGACCGAATATGCGGTCGAGGACAAGTTCGAGCACCTGCCGGTCGCGGAGAAATCCACATTGCGGACACGCGGCGTCACCGCGTTCCTGACGGTGCAGGAAGGCTGCGACAAGTTCTGTACCTTCTGTGTCGTGCCCTATACGCGCGGTTCGGAAGTGTCGCGCCCCGTGCGCCAGATCGTCGATGAAGCGATGAAACTGGTGGATGCCGGTGTGCGCGAGATCACGCTGCTTGGCCAGAACGTCAATGCCTGGCAGGGCGAAGGCCCAAAGGGCGAAAAATGGGGCCTTGCCGAACTGCTTTATCGGCTTGCCGAAATTCCGGGTCTCGCCCGGCTTCGCTACACCACCAGCCACCCGCGTGACATGGATGATCGCCTGATCGGCGCCCATCGTGATCTGCGCATCCTGATGCCCTATCTGCACCTGCCGGTGCAGTCCGGCTCGGATCGTATTCTGAAAGCGATGAATCGTCGCCATACGGGTGAGGAATATATCCAGCTCATTGAAAAAATCCGCAGCGCCCGCCCTGATATTGCCATGTCGGGGGATTTTATTGTCGGCTTCCCCGGTGAGACCGATCGCGATTTCGAAGATACGATGGCGATGGTTGAGACGGTGAAATACGCGCAGGCCTTTTCCTTCAAATATTCCACCCGCCCCGGCACGCCGGGCGCCGACCTGACCGATCAGGTGGAGGAAGATGTAAAGGCCGAGCGATTGGAACGATTGCAGGCCCTGTTGCTGCGGCAGCAGAAGGAATTTGCGGAATCACTGGTTGGAAAAACCATGGATGTGTTGCTGGAAAAGCCCGGCCGCATGCCTGAGCAGTTGATAGGTCGCTCTCCATGGCTGCAATCCGTGAATCTTGATGCAAAGACGTTGAAAATCGGTGACATTGTTAATGTACGAATCACCGCAACGGGTCCAAACAGCTTGTTTGCCGAGGTGGCAGGGAGTTAGAGTGAGGAGCCGACACTGATTGGGACAGGAGCCTGACCGCTTGAACGCACACGAATTGGTATCAAATTCATCGCGCCAGCCACGCCAAGCCGCGACCGACGCCAATCACTTCGTCCTCACGTTCGAGAATAACAGGATAGCGGGAGAGCTATTCGGTCAGTTCGATCAGAACCTGAAGCTCCTGGAGCAGCGCCTCAATATCGACGCCCGCCCGCGTGGCAACTCCGTCGCCATCACCGGCGATGTCGTCGCCACCAATCAGGCCCGCCGTGCGCTGGATTTCCTCTACGAACGTCTGCTCAAGGGCGGAACCGCCGAGGTCTCTGACGTGGAAGGTGCGATCCGCATGGCGGTGGCCGCTGACGACCAACTGACCTTGCCGACGATGGAGCGCAAGGCGAAGATTTCCATGGCGCAGATTTCCACTCGCAAGAAGACCATCGCTGCCCGCACGCCGACGCAGGATGTCTACATGCGGGCGCTGGAGCAGTCCGAACTGGTTTTCGGCGTCGGTCCCGCCGGCACCGGCAAGACCTATCTGGCTGTGGCCCATGCCGCACAGCTTCTGGAACGCGGCGCGGTCGACCGCATCATCCTCTCACGCCCCGCCGTCGAAGCGGGCGAGCGTCTGGGCTTCCTGCCCGGCGACATGAAGGAAAAGGTCGATCCTTATCTCCGTCCGCTCTACGACGCGCTGTATGACATGATGCCGGGCGACAAGGTTGAGCGCGCCATTCAGGCGGGCGTCATCGAAATCGCGCCGCTCGCCTTCATGCGCGGACGTACCCTTGCCAACGCTGCCGTCATTCTGGACGAAGCCCAGAACACCACGACCATGCAGATGAAGATGTTCCTGACCCGTCTTGGTGAGAACGGCCGCATGATCGTGACCGGTGACCCGAGCCAGGTGGATTTGCCGCGCGGCGTGAAATCCGGTCTGGTCGAGGCCCTGCAAATCCTCACCGATGTCGAGGGCGTGTCCGTCGTGCGCTTCAAGGATGTCGATGTCGTCCGTCACCCGATGGTGGCGCGCATCGTCCGGGCTTACGAATCCCACACGGCCGTGCCGGATGAAAGCCTCGTGAAGGGCGACTGACGTAAAGACAATGACAGTTCTGGATATTCAAATCAGCGTCGAGGCTGAAGGCTGGTCCTCGGAAGAGGACCTGCTTGCCTTTGCCACCAAGGTGCTCGATGCGGCGGTCGATTTTCTGAAGCGGGAAGAGGAGCAACCCTTTCCGAAAATGCCGGTCGAGCTGTCGCTGGTCTTTACCGACGATGAAAATATCCGGGAAATCAATGCCGAATGGCGCGACAAGGACAAGGCGACCAATGTCTTGTCTTTCCCCGCTTTTCCGCTGGACCCGGGCGGAATGCCCGGCCCGATGCTGGGCGATATCGTCATCGCCCGCGAGACGGTTGAACGCGAGGCCCTTGAACTTGAGAAGAGTTTCGAGGATCATCTGACCCATCTTCTCGTTCATGGGTTCCTGCATTTGTTTGGTTATGACCACATGGACGAGGAAGAAGCGGAAGAAATGGAGTCGCTTGAGACTCGCATTTTGGCGGTGCTTGGCCTATCTGATCCCTACGCGGGTCAGGAACCGCTTTAAATATTGTCTGGAGCCATGAACGAACATTCTGCACGACCTGCCAATGAGGGCAGAGAAAACGGCGAGCAGTCCTCCTCGGAGGAGGGCAGTAGTCACTTACGTCAGGACTACAATGCCAAGCCGAGATCGACCATCTGGTCGCGCATCGCACGGTTGCTGAAACCATCCCAAGGTGAGCGCCTGCGTGAGGATTTGACCGATGCGCTGATGGACGACACCGAAATCGGTGCGGCCTTTTCGCCTGAAGAACGGGCGATGCTCAATAATATCCTCCGTTTCCGTGAGATCCGGGTCGAAGACATCATGATCCCCCGTGTGGACATTGACGGTCTCGACCAGAACATGACGATCGGCGATGCGCTGATCCTGTTCGAGGAAACCGGACGTTCCCGCATGCCGGTCTATGACGAGACGCTGGATGACCCGAAGGGTATGATCCACATTCGCGATCTGCTGGCCTATGTCGCCAAGCAGGCCCGTAACAAGCGCCGGGCCGGATCGCGCAGCGTCGCTTATGGTGAGGTAAAGGCGCCGCGTTCGCCACGGCCGAATTTTGACCTCGCGCGGGTCGATCTCGAACAGACGGTTGCCGATGCCGGTCTTGTGCGCAAGATTCTTTTTGCGCCGCCCTCGATGCTTGCTTCCGATCTGTTGAAGACGATGCAGGCGCAGAGAACGCAGCTGGCCCTCGTCATCGACGAATATGGTGGTACGGACGGCCTCGTCAGCCACGAGGATATCGTCGAGATGGTCGTGGGTGATATCGATGACGAGCACGACAAGGACGAAGCGATGTTTTCGCGTCTTTCCGCCGATGTGCTTGTTGCTGATGCCCGCGCGGAACTTACCGAACTTGCCGAGGCGATCGGCCCGGAGTTCGACGTGCGCGAACATCTGGAAGAAATCGACACGCTCGGTGGGCTCATCTTTTTTGCGCTCGGCCGCATTCCGGCCAAGGGCGAAGTGGTTCGGGCCGTGCCGGGTTTCGAGTTCCAGATTCTCGATGCGGATAGCCGGCGGATCAAGGGCGTGCGTATCGTCCGTGATCGTGGCTCACAGGGTCAGGACGACCGGGCTCCGGGTGAAGCCAACGGCGTTATCGCGCTGCCCGCGCCGGATGTTCGCCTGATCACGCACCAGCAGAACGCCGATCAGGAAGGGTGACGGGAAGCCCCGTCACCTCACCTGGCGGCATCAATCCAGCAGGCCGCAGCCGCCAAAAGGCCGCAGGAGGCTTCCGCCGCCATCCCTCCTGTGGACTGCGAATCTTTTTTCCTTTACGTCGGGTTGAGGGGAAATTCCGTGGCGCGGCCTTGCCGGCAGCGGGCTTTTCCGGACGCGCATAAACGGAGATGGCATGGAGCGTCTTGCAGGCAGGGTAATGCTGGCCGGCGGCATGAGCCGAGCAGTGATGGCGATTGCTGCAGGTGCGGTCGGGGCGCTCGCCCTGCCTCCATTCGGCTTTTTTGCGGCGCTTTTTTTCTCTTTCACTTTGCTCGTCTGGCTCGTGGACGGCTGCACCGGGAAGCCGGGCGGAGGTCTCTTCAGCCGTATCCTGCCGGCTTTCGGCATCGGCTGGTGTTTCGGGCTCGGTTATTTCGTGGCCGGCCTGTGGTGGCTGGGCAATGCTTTGTTGCTGGAAGCGGATGAATTTGCCTGGGCGCTGCCGCTTGCCATCCTCGGTCTGCCTGCGCTTCTGGCGCTGTTTTACGGTTTTGCCGTCGCCGCGGCCAATCTCCTCTGGTCGGATGGTATCGGCCGCATCGCAGCGCTTGCCGCCGCCTTCGGCCTTTCGGAGTGGCTGCGCAGTTTCCTCGCGACCGGTTTTCCCTGGAACGCCATCGGTTACGGCATCATGCCCATCCCGATCATGATGCAGTCGGCGCATCTGCTCGGGCTTTTCAGCATTACGACGCTTGCGGTTTTCATCTTCGCTTCACCGGCGCTGATCGGCACGAAAAAGGGTATGGGACCGGGGCTGGCGCTGGCGGGCCTGCTGCTGGCGGCCCATTTCGGTTATGGTTTTTACCGCTTGCAGACACCGGCGGAGACGCCTGCGGACGCCCTGACCGTCCGTATCGTGCAGCCCTCCATCGATCAGTCGCGCAAGATGCTGAATACCGACAGGGCCGAGATTTTTGCAGAGCATCTGCGGTTGTCGGCCTTGCCGCCGGGCGAAGGGAAAAAACGCCCCGACATCATCGTCTGGCCGGAAACCTCCGTGCCGTTCATCCTGACGCAAAACCCGGACGCGCTCGCGGAAATCGCCAGAACACTCGAAGATGGCCAGGTGCTGTTCACCGGCGCCGTCAGGATGGAAGATCAGGGGGCGGGCCGGCCGCCGCGTTACTACAATTCGGTCTATGCGATCGACAGCCAGGGAGAGATCATCGGTGCGACCGACAAGGTGCATCTGACCCCCTTTGGCGAATATGTTCCCTTTGAAGGCATTCTGCGGGAATTCGGCATCGACAATGTCATTGCCCTGCCGGGCGGTTTTTCCGCCGCCTCATCACGCACGCCGCTCACGCTTCCTTCGGGCAAGACCTTCTATCCCCTGATCTGCTACGAGATCATTTTCCCGGGTGAGATGACGCCGGGTCTCCAGGGATCGGCGGCGATCCTCAATGTGACGAATGACGGCTGGTTTGGTGACACGCCCGGTCCCTATCAGCATTTTCTGCAGGCGAGGGTGCGCGCCGTCGAGACGGGTGTGCCGGTGATTCGCGGCGCCAATACCGGAATTTCCGCCGTCATTGACCCCTATGGCCGCATTATTGCCGGACTGGACTACGGTCGGGTGGGGATTGTTGACGCCACTTTGAGTGGTGGGTCTAATGACGCATTTACTTACGACACACATCGGACGTATTTCTGGTTGATTTTTTCAATCTGGATGATTGTTGCGGTATTTCCCGCCTTGAGTTTCGCTCGGCGCCAGAATTGACCGGGACCCCCTGTAATTGCATAGTGAATACGTCAGTCGTAAAACAAGTTTAGACGCTGTCGAATTGCCGACTCATTTCTTCGAATAGTAATGAAGCGAGATATCAACCCTTTCCGAGTGTCAGGACCGCATGATGACCGAGAATAAGAAAAAGCCTAACCCCATCGACATTCATGTCGGAAGCCGAATTCGCCTTCGTAGAACCATGCTCGGAATGAGCCAGGAGAAGCTGGGTGAAAGTCTCGGAATTACCTTTCAGCAAATCCAGAAATATGAAAAAGGCACGAACCGTGTCGGCGCCAGTCGCCTCCAGAATATTTCCGCGATCCTCAATGTGCCCGTTTCCTTTTTCTTCGAAGATGCGCCCGGTGATCAGGCCGGCGGCGCGCCGGGCATGGCTGAAGCTTCGAGCTCTAACTACGTGGTCGATTTTCTGTCCTCGGCCGAAGGTTTGCAGCTGAACCGGGCTTTCGTGAAGATCGCCGACCCGAAGGTTCGCCGCCGTCTCGTCGATCTCGTCAAGGCGCTTGCCGCCGAAGGCGATGCCGAGTAAGCGCAGCCCGCGTGGCGCAAAAATTTCCGGCACGGGATGCCGGGCACTCAACGGTCCGCAAGGACCGTTTTTTTGTGCCCAATTGGAAAGGAATTCTCACATAAAGATATATCTATGTGGTTGTGTCCTTGTTTTTCGCGGCCGAAATGACTAACAAACTCCAAGACCGTTCTTTGAGGGGAATCCCGCATGCGTGCCAATTACCTGTTCACCAGCGAGTCCGTGGCCGAGGGTCATCCGGACAAGGTTTGTGATCGTATTTCTGATGAAATCGTGGATCTTATTTATCGTGAAGCGGCCAAGACGGGCGTTGACCCGTGGACCGTGCGCATCGCATGCGAAACGCTTGCGACGACCAACCGCGTCGTTATCGCCGGTGAGGTTCGGGTTCCCGACACGCTTCTGAAGAAGGACAAGGACGGCAAGGTCCTCAAGGATGCCGCTGGCCACCCGGTCATCAATCCTTCCAAGTTCAAGTCCGCCGCCCGCAAGGCGATCCGCGACATCGGCTACGAGCAGGATGGTTTCCACTGGAAAACCGCCAAGATCGACGTTCTCCTGCATCCGCAGTCCGCGGACATCGCGCAGGGCGTGGACAGCGCTTCCGACAAGCAGGGCGACGAGGGTGCCGGCGACCAGGGCATCATGTTCGGTTACGCCTGCAAGGAAACGCCGGACCTCATGCCGGCGCCGATTTATTATTCCCACCGTATCCTGCAGCTTCTCGCCACCGCCCGTAAGAGCGGCGAAGGCGAAGCGGCAAAACTCGGCCCCGACGCCAAGAGCCAGGTGACCGTTCGTTACGTCGACGGCAAGGCTTCTGAAGCCGTGTCCATCGTCCTGTCCACGCAGCACCTCGATGCAAGCTGGGATTCGAAGAAGGTTCGCGCTGTTGTCGAACCCTATATCCGCGAAGCTCTGGGTGACCTGAAGATCGCTGACGATTGCCAGTGGTATATCAACCCGACGGGCAAGTTCGTCATCGGCGGTCCCGATGGTGATGCTGGTCTGACCGGCCGCAAGATCATCGTCGACACCTACGGCGGTGCCGCTCCCCATGGTGGTGGCGCATTCTCCGGCAAGGACACGACCAAGGTCGACCGTTCCGCAGCCTATGCCGCCCGCTACCTCGCCAAGAACGTCGTGGCTGCCGGCCTTGCCGAGCGCTGCACGATCCAGATCTCCTACGCGATCGGCATCGCACAGCCGCTGTCGATCTATGTCGATCTGCACGGCACGGGCAAGGTCAGCGAAGATCAGGTTGAAGCCGCGATCCGCAAGGTCATGGACCTGTCTCCGTCGGGCATCCGCCGCCATCTCGATCTCAACAAGCCGATCTACGCCAAGACGTCTTCCTACGGCCATTTCGGCCGCAAGGCTGGCCGTGACGGCTCCTTCTCCTGGGAGAAGCTCGATCTGGTGAAGCCGCTCAAGGAAGCTTTGAGCGCCTGAAGCATTTCCAGTAAAACTGCGTAGCGGTTTTAAGTCCGGAAAATGCGGGGATTCTTTCTAAGCCTTGTCATTCGACGGCGATTGAGAGATACCGTCTGCACCTTTTGTAACCCGCACAGTGCCTCATGTGGCGCTGTGCGGGTTAAGTCTATTTGTTCTTGAGAGTATGAGATGACGGAAGAACGGCGTTCGCGCGCAACGGAAGCGTTTTTTGGCAGACGCAAGGGCAAGCCCCTGCGCAATCAGCAGGTCGATACGATCGAAAACCTGCTGCCCTTGCTGAAAATCGATCTGGAAAACGCCCCGCCGCAAAATCTCGTCGCTCTCTTTCCGGCGGATGTGCGATCGATCCGTCTGGAGATCGGTTTCGGCGGCGGCGAGCATCTCGCCCACCGGGCGGTCGAAAATCCCGAGACGGGTTTCATCGGCGTCGAGCCCTTCGTCAATTCCATGGCCAAGTTGCTTGCCACCGTGCGCGAACGCGAGCTGATGAATATTCGCCTTTACGACGATGATGCCACACAGCTGCTCGACTGGCTGCCCGAGGGATCGATCGATCATATCGATCTGCTTTATCCCGATCCGTGGCCGAAGAAAAAGCACTGGAAGCGCCGTTTCGTTTCCGACGTCAATCTCGCCCGTTTCCATCGTGTGTTGAAGCCCGGCGGCAAATTCTGCTTTGCGTCGGATATCGATACATACGTCAACTGGACACTACAGCATTGCGCCCGGCATGGCGGTTTTGAATGGACGGCGACGAGCGCTGACGACTGGCGCACGCCCTATGCCAATTGGCCAGGCACGCGTTACGAGAACAAGGCGAAAAGAGAAGGCCGCAGCTCGGCCTATCTCACCTTCATCCGTCGCTAAAGCATTTCCAACAAAAGTGCACAGCGGTTTTACGTCCGGAAAATGCGCTAACGGCCCGATCCCTCAGAGTGCCGCATCCACTTCCGCTGCGAGCGGAATGGAAGGCTGCGCGCCGGCGCGCGTACAGGCGAGTGAACCTGCAACGGCGGCACGCTTCAGTGCCTTTTCAAAATCCATTCCCTGATCGAGGCTGGCGGCGAGATATCCGCAGAAGGTATCGCCCGCACCGACCGTGTCCACCGGCTCGATCTTGAGGCCGGAAGCCCTATAGACCTTGCCATTGCGAATGGCGATCACGCCATCTGCACCCAGTGTGACGATCAAAGTCTGGCCGGTCCTCTCGTGAAGGGCCTTGAGTTCGCTTTCCCGCTCGGTGCTGGAAAGTCCGTTCTTGCCGATCAGCAGTTCGAACTCGGTTTCGTTGGCAATGACGATATCGGCGAGGCCGGCAAGCCGAGGGCCGTCTGCGGTCAGCGGTGCGGTGTTGATGACGGTGGTGATGCGCTTTGCCTTTGCAGTCGTCAGTGCCGCTTCGATGGCGGGCGCCGGTATCTCGAACTGCAACATCAGAATATCGCCCGTAGCCATGTCGGATATGGTCTTTGCAGCATCGGATGCGGAGACTTCGCCGTTGGCTGCGGGAATGACCGAGATCATGTTCTCCCCGCCTTCACCTATCAGGATCACGGCCGTGCCCGTCGGGCCGGGTGCTGTCTTGACGAGAGAAAGATCGGTGCCGGCATCGCGCAGCAAGGTCAGCGCCGGTGCGGCAAAGGTGTCATCGCCCGCGGCGCCCGCCATCTTCACCGTAGCGCCTGCACGCCGTGCGGCCAGTGCCTGATTGGCTCCCTTGCCGCCCGCGGCCGTGGAGAAGGTCTCGCCGGTCACGGTTTCCCCGGGCTTGGGCAGGCGTTTGGCGGTCGCGACGAGGTCCATGTTGATGGAGCCGAAAACAGTAATCATGGGGCGCTGGGTCCATATGAAATTTGAGCAAGGCGGCGACTTTGCCCGAGACGATCACTCGTCGTCAACTACCCGCAATTTGGCTGCACCGGCCCGGTTTTCCGCAAAGCGACGGGCCTGTTCGATTTCGCCATGCGAAGCTTCCTTTTCCGTCGGTGAAAAATCGAGACCCTCGATTTTCTGGCCGCGTGCCAGCACCTTGTCGGAGGAGATCAGCATCATGTCGACGTCCTTCTGAGCCAGCCCGAAATGGGCCTGCAGCTTGCGCGTCCGGTCATCCAGCCGCCGCACATCGTCCATGAGCAGCGCCACTTCGCCCTGAATGAGATGCGCCTGCTCGCGCATGCGCTGGTCTTTCAAAACAGACTGGATGACCTGCACAGACAGCATCAGCAGCGAGGGCGATACGATGACGACGCGGGCGCGGTGGGCGCGCTGCACCAGATATTCGAAATGCTGGTGAATGTCCGCGAAGATCGATTCGGACGGTACGAAGATAAAGGCCGTATCCTGCGTCTCGCCGCGAATGAGGTATTTCTCGGCCACGTCGCGAATATGTACCTCCATATCGCGGCGGAACTGCTGCACGGCGGCGCGTTTGGTTTCGGGTGTCTCATCCGCCTTGATCGCGTTCCAGGCCTCCAGCGGAAACTTGGCATCGATGACGAGTGGCGGGGCATTGTTCGGCATCTTGATGGTGCAGTCCGGCCGGTAACCGTTGGAAAGCGTCGGCTGAAGCTGGAAGGCCCCGGCAGGAAGCGCATCGGCGATCAGCGTTTCCATGCGCGCCTGTCCGAAGGCACCGCGCGTCTGCTTGTTGGAGAGGATCGCCTGAAGCCCGACGACGTCTTTCGCGAGATCCTGAATATTGCCTTGCGCGGCATCGATGACAGCCAGACGCTCCTGCAGGCGGCTCAGATTCTCATGGGTTGACCGGGTCTGCTCCGTCAGCGTTTCGCCAAGGCGCTGCGACATGCCGTCAAGGCGCTGGTTCAGCGTCTGGCTCATCTCGGTTTGGCGTGTGCCAAGCGTTTCCGCCATGGCCGCGATCCGGCCATGCAATTCGGACTGCGTTTTCAGGAGATCGGAGATTTCGCCATCGGCTCCCGCTTTTTTGGTACGGTTTGTCGTAACCAGCCATGTGATGACCAGGCCGAAAACCAGAGCCGCAAGCAGCGCGCCGAAGCTGATATCGACGGAGCCGGCCCGTAGTGCGGGATTGAGGAGAACGGAGAAATCTATGCTCATGACTAAATCTAGCAGGTTTCTTGTGATTCGGAAGATCAAAACAAGAACATTCCTGCGGCGGAAATGAGTCGGGCAGGGCGGGTGCCGCAGGCGGTTTCACCTTCGTGTTTTTTATTTCCTCGGCGCGAGAGATACGTTATGGGAAGCCATGACCATCAAACCGCTTATCATTTTGCCCGATCCCGTGCTGCGCCAGCAATCCAAGCCCATCGAACAGGTGGATGCCGAGGTGCTGCGCCTTGCCGACGACATGCTGGAAACCATGTATGATGCGCCGGGTATCGGCCTCGCCGCCATTCAGATCGGCGTGCCGCGCCGCATGCTGGTGATCGATGTTGCGCGTGAGGGCGAGGAAAAGACCCCGATCGTCTTCATCAATCCGGAAATCCTCAAGGTGTCGGACGATATCTCGACCTATGAGGAAGGCTGCCTCTCCATCCCTGACTATTATGCCGAGGTGGAACGTCCCGCGTCGCTCACGGTGCAATATGTCGGCCGTGACGGCAAGCAGCAGACGGTCGAGGCGGATGGTCTGCTCGCGACCTGCCTGCAGCATGAGATCGACCACCTGAACGGCGTTCTCTTCATCGACCATATTTCGCGGTTGAAGCGCGACATGGTCATCAAGAAATTCACGAAAGCGGCCCGCGCAAAGATCTGATCCGTCCTTTTGGGGTCGGAATGGACGACAGGGCAGGGGGCGACGATGGCTCTTCGCATCATTTTTATGGGCACGCCGGATTTTTCCGTTCCCACATTGCGTGCATTGGTGGAAGCGGGCCACGAAATCGTTGCCGTCTACACCCAGCCGCCGCGTCCCGGCGGCCGCCGTGGTCTTGATCTGCAGAAGTCCCCGGTCCATCAGGCGGCCGAATTGCTGGGCCTGCCGGTGCTGACGCCGGTGAATTTCAAGGCTGAGGAAGATCGTCAGCAATTCCGGGATTTCAACGCCGATGTGGCGGTCGTCGTGGCTTATGGGCTCCTGTTGCCCGAGGCGATCCTCTCCGGCACGCGTCTTGGCTGCTACAATGGTCACGCTTCCCTGCTGCCGCGCTGGCGCGGCGCTGCCCCCATCCAGCGGGCGATCATGGCAGGTGACGCCGAAACCGGCATGATGGTCATGAAAATGGAAAAGGGGCTGGACACCGGCCCTGTCGCGTTGACCGCGAAGATCGCGATTGGCGACAACATGACGGCCGGTGAATTGCATGACAGCCTGATGCTGGCGGGTGCGCGGCTGATGCGGCAGGCGATGGACAAGCTTGAGGCCGGCGACCTGCCCCTCGCCGCGCAGGCGGAAGAGGGTGTGCTTTACGCCGCGAAGATCGACAAGGGCGAAACCCGCATCGATTTCTCGAGACCGGCGCAGGATGTGCACAATCACATTCGCGGCCTTTCGCCGTTTCCTGGTGCATGGCTGGAAATGGAAATCGGCGGCAGGGCGGAGCGCGTGAAGGTTCTTGCCTCCGGACTGGCAAGCGGCATGGGCGAAGCGGGCGCTGCGCTGGATGACGCCCTCACCATTGCCTGCGGCAGCGGCGCCGTGCGTCTCATCCGCTTGCAGAAGGCGGGTGGAAAACCCATGTCGGCGGCCGATTTCGTGCGCGGCACGCCGGTTCCGCCCACAACGAGGCTCGGCTGATGCCACGCTTCCGCATGACCATCGAATATGACGGCACGCCCTATTACGGCTGGCAGAGACAGGAAAACGGCCCTTCCGTTCAGGGCGCGCTGGAGGCTGCCGTCCGGTCGCTGACCGGGGAAAGCGTTTCCATTCGTGGCGCGGGCCGTACCGATTCCGGTGTGCATGCGGTTGGGCAGGTCATCCACGTCGATCTTTCCCGCGATTGGGAGCCCTACAAACTCCGCAATGCCGTGAATGCGCATCTGGCCATGGCGGGTGAGGCCGTGGCTGTTCTCGATGCTGCCGCCGTGAGCGAGGATTTCGACGCCCGTTTTTCGGCGCTGCGCCGCCATTATCTCTACCGCATCATTTGCCGCAAATCCCGGTTGGCGCTGGAGCACAAGCGGGCATGGTGGGTATCGAAGGACATGGACCACGAGCGTATGCATGAAGCTGCGCAGATGCTTGTCGGCCGGCATGATTTCACCACCTTCCGCTCTGTCCATTGTCAGGCGAACAGCCCGGTCCGCACGCTCGACCGGCTGGATGTGACGCGCAACGGCGACCTCATCGAGATTCGTGCGACGGCACAGAGTTTCCTGCACAATCAGATACGCTCTTTCGCCGGCACGTTGAAACTGGCGGGCGAAGGCACGATGACCCCGGACGATGTGCGCGCCGCGCTGGAGGCGCGGGATCGCAAGGCCTGCGGCCCCGTGGCGCCGCCGGACGGTCTTTATTTCATGCAGGTCGATTATCCCGACGTCATTCCGCCGCGTCGCCGTGCCGAAGCCGAAATGACCGAAGACGAGGACTGATCTCCGCGCCGTCTGTCAGGCGGGGTAAACGCCGAGAAAACGCTGCAATGCTTCCGATAGCAGGATGGCAGGCACCAGAAGCGTCATGACGATCGCCGAGACCAGTAGCGACTGGTCGCGGATGAAGAACCGCACGATCCGCGAAAAGGCGAAGACCAGCGACAAAAGCAGTGCCAGCCAGAGAATGGCGACCAGCCCCTGCAACGGCGGCAGGAAGAATGCGATCAGGATCAGGACCGCATTGGCGTAGGAAAAGGGCAACGACAGCCAGTTCATGGTAGTGACGAGCGGCGCGAATTTTTCCCTTGCTCCGAAGGCGTAGAGCAACATGCCGATCAAAAGCAGCGGCACGATCCAGCAGATGGCCTCGACCATGGCAAGGCGGAAGAAGAAGATGAATCCGGTTCCCGTTCCGGGCGGATAGCCGGCGAGAAAGGCGGCGCGCAGCCAAAGCCAGGAAACCAGCATGGCCGGCAGGCACCACAGAGCGGAATAGAAGGATCGCGCCATGCCGCGCTCGGTCAGGTCAAGATAACGTGCGCCATTATGGTCGCCGAGCAGCAGAAGCCACAGGCCGGCCAGATAAAGCCTTACTTCACTTGCCGTCGGCATGGGCGAACCAGCGTTTGATAAAGGTCTCGTAAATGCGCGTCAGCGTCTCGAGATCGGCAACGGCCACGCGTTCGTCGACCATATGCATGGTCTGCCCGACGAGACCGAATTCCACCACCGGGCAATAATCCTTGATGAAGCGCGCATCCGAGGTGCCGCCGGTGGTCGAAAGCTTCGGCTCCTTGCCGGTCACGGCTTCAACCGCGCCGGAGAGCGACGAGATGAGCGCGTTGTTGCGGGTCAGGAATACATGGCTCGGGCGGTCCGCCCAGACGAGTTCATATTTCACCGGTGCCCGGTCCGGGCGAAGTTCACCTTCAGCCGCAGCGGCATCAAGGCGGCGGATGATTTCCGTCCGCAGGCTTTCCGCCGTCCAGGTGTCGTTGAAACGAATGTTGAAGGCCGCGGTCGCCCGCGCCGGAATGACATTGGTCGCGGCATTGCCGGTGTCGACGGTTGTCACTTCCAGATTGGATGGCTGGAAATCATCCGTGCCGTGATCGAATGCCGGATGCATCAGCGCATGGGTGAGCTGCAACAACCCGCGAACGGGGTTGTCGGCGAGATGCGGATAAGCGGCATGGCCCTGGACACCATGAACGGTGATGCCGCCCGAGAGCGAGCCCCGGCGGCCGATCTTGATCATGTCGCCCAGCTGGTCGGGATTGGTCGGCTCGCCTACGACACAGGCGTCCCACGTCTCTCCCTTTGCAGCAGCCCATTCCAGAAGCTTGGAGGTGCCGTTGATCGACGGGCCTTCCTCATCGCCGGTGATCAGGAAGGAGACGGAGCCCTGCGGTTTGCCATGTTTTTCGATATGGCGGGCAATGGCGGCCACAAAACAGGCAATCCCGCCCTTCATGTCCACCGCGCCGCGGCCATACATCTCGCCACCGGCGATGTCAGCAGCAAAGGGCGGATGGCTCCATGCGGCCTCGTCGCCCACGGGAACGACATCCGTATGGCCCGCAAACATCAGATGCGGACCTTCGGTGCCAAGCCGGGCGTAGAGATTTTCCACGTCAGGCGTTCCCGCCTCTGTCGCCATCACACGCTCTACCGCAAAGCCGAGCGGCGAAAGCAGCGTATCAAGCAGGGAAAGCGCGCCGCCTTCCTCAGGCGTCACCGAAGGGCAACGGATGAGGGCGGCGAGATTGGCAACGGGATCGGTCGTGGTCATGGCAGTCGCTTTTATCAGTCGCGCAGAAGCTCGTTGATGCCGGTCTTGGAGCGGGTCTTTTCATCGACGCGCTTGACGATCACGGCGCAATAGAGGCTCGGACCCGGTTCGCCGTTCGGGAAAGGCTTGCCCGGCATGGTGCCGGCAACGACGACGGAATAGGGCGGCACTTCGCCATAGGTGATCTCGCCGGTGGCGCGATCGACGATCTTGGTCGACTTGCCGATGAAGACGCCCATGCCGAGAACCGCACCTTCACGCACGATGCAGCCTTCCACGACTTCCGAACGGGCGCCGATGAAGCAATTATCCTCGATGATGGTTGGGCCGGCCTGCAGCGGCTCCAGAACGCCGCCGATGCCAACGCCGCCGGAAAGGTGCACATTCTTGCCGATCTGCGCGCAGGAGCCTACGGTTGCCCAGGTATCGACCATCGTGCCTTCATCGACATAGGCGCCGAGATTGACGAAGGAGGGCATCAGCACGACGTTCTTGGCGACATAGGCGGAGCGGCGCACAACGGCATTCGGCACTGCGCGGAAGCCGGCGGCGCGGAACTGGTTTTCACCCCAGTTCTCGAACTTCGACGGCACCTTGTCCCACCAGGTGGATTCGCCCGGTCCGCCGGTAACGATCTCCATATCGTTCAGGCGGAAGGACAGAAGCACGGCCTTTTTCAGCCACTGGTTCACCTTCCAGCTTCCGTCAGCCTGCTTTTCGGCCACGCGTGCCTTGCCGCTATCGAGAAGTTGAAGAGATGTGTCCACGGCGTCGCGAACCTCGCCCTTCGTCGATACGTTCACACCGTCACGGTTGTCAAAGGCGGTTTCGATGATGGTTTCGAGGGAAGAGAGATCCGTAAGGCTCATGGAAAATTCCTTAAAGTCGCGTGTGGTCTTGGTCACGGAAGGTCCCGCGCCGCTGGAAGGCTTTGGCCATTTGATCTAAGGGAGTGTTGGAAAGGCGTCAATGTGATTTGGGTGATTTGGCGCGTCAGACGAAAGGCATGGAAATGACACGACTGAAAAACGGCAAGTTGCGGCGCAAGGACGGGGTATGGGACCCGTTGAAGCGCAGTGCTGTGGACAAGCAGCAGGCCGAGGTCGTGCCGAAAACGCCGCAGTCGGCTTCCCCGTCCTACCGGCTGGCCTATGTGGACATGGATTTCCTCTGCCGTGAGGAATTGCGCCCCGTCAGGCTGCAGCTCGAGCTTCTGAAGACGGAAATGGCGCTCACCGAACGCGGCATCAAATCCACCGTCGTCATGTTCGGCGGCGCCCGTATTCCCGAACCCGGCGGCGAGGCCTGGGCGGCGCGTAACGAAACGCAAAAGCGCAATCTGGAGCAATCCTCCGTCTATTATGACGAGGCGCGCAAGTTCGCCCGGCTCTGCACGGATTATGCCGCTAAATCCGCCCACCTCGAATATGTCGTTGTTACCGGCGGCGGTCCCGGCGTCATGGAAGCGGGCAATCGCGGTGCGGCCGATGTCGGTGGCCCTTCGATCGGCCTCAACATCGTCCTGCCGCATGAGCAGGCGCCGAACGCCTATGTCACGCCGGAGCTGAGCTTCAACTTCCACTATTTCGCCATCCGCAAGATGCATTTCCTGATGCGGGCGAAGGCCGTTGTGATTTTCCCCGGCGGTTTCGGTACGCTGGACGAACTGTTCGAGGCGCTGACCCTGATCCAGACGAAGCGCATGGAACCCATTCCGCTCATCCTCTTCGGTGAGAAATTCTGGCGATCGGTCATCAATTTCGAATTCCTTGCGGATTTCGGAACCATCGCGCCCGAGGACATGGATTTGTTGCATTTCGCCGAGACGGCGGATGACGCCTGGAAAATCATTTCCGACTACTACGAACACTGATTTCTTGCTTACGCGACGAAGTAATTTTAGGGCTTAATTAGCAATCTTACTCTAATTTTGCCTCGTCGCGATGCAGCACACTGTCCCATTCTGGACGGGCCTCCATGACGGAGATTTTCATCCGTTGACGCCAGCCTTTTCGAGTTGGCGATTTGATCGAGGCCAAAATGTTCAATTTCAAAGTGAAGTCGCTTGCGACGAAACTGATCCTTGTGACCGGTTGCGCCATCACCACGGTTCTCATCGCATCGAATTCCTTCCTTATTTCCCAGACCAGCGAGCGTGTCCATGCGCTGACCATGGAGCAGGCCAACACCGAGGCGCGCGCCATCGCCAACGTCATTGCTGCCGATGTCGGCGAACTCGGCAGTGCTGCACGCTCCATGGCTGGCGTCATTGGTCGCGCCCATCAGGCAAAATCGATGGACCGTCCCGGCATCGTCAATATCCTGAAGGCCAATGTCGAGCAGAATGCCTTCGCTTTCGGAAGCTGGTTCTGCGAGCAGCTTGGCCTCTTCGACGGACAGAGCAAGGAGATCGCCGACCGGCTCGATCTCGGTACCAATAAAAACGGTGCTTTCGCTCCCTACTGGTCGAAGACCCAGAAGGGCGATATCCAGTTCTCGACCTTCGACAACGACTATGCGGCTGAATGGTATGCGCTGGCCTCCAAATCCGGCAAGGGCGCCATCACCCAGCCCTATCTCGCCCAGGGCACGGAAGTGCCCACCACCATGACCTCGCTTGCCTATCCCGTCATGTCGGACGGCAAGATGATCGGTGTGGCGGGTGTCGATATTTCGCTGGCCTCGCTGTCGCAGAAGCTGCAGGCGCTGCATCCTTTCGAGACCGGCCGCGTTACGCTCGTTTCCCAGGGCGGCCAGTGGCTGGTGCCGCCCACGCCTGAGCAGAACATGAAAGCCTATGACGGAGATGGCGCAAGCACCGTTCAGGCGGCGATTACCTCCGGCAAGCAGGGCCTCATCGAAAATCTCGGCCTCGATACGGACGCACCCTATAACCGTCTTGTCTATCCCTTCGCCGTTCCGGGCCTCAATGCGACCTGGGTGGTGCTGGTGGATATTCCGCATCAGGCGCTGAATGCACCGGTTCAGGAGCAGACCTATCTGATGATCATCGGCGCGATCGTCATCCTCGCCGCCGTCATCGCCGCGCTTTATTTCGCTGTCCGGTATTTTGTCGGTAACCCGCTCGCCTCGCTGGTCTCCGACGTCCGCACGCTCAGCGATGGCCGCTATGACGTGCCGGTATCGGGCCAGGACCGCCGGGATGAAACCGGCGCCGTTGCAACGGCGCTCGAAGGTTTCCGCGCCAAGCTTGCCGGTATCCGCGAGATGGAAGCCGAAGCCGAAACCCAGCGGGGGCACGCGGAGACGGAGCGCCAGCGGTCTGAATTCGAACGTAATGAAAACAGCCGCATGCAGCAGCACATCGTTGGCGTGCTCGGTGCAGGCCTTAACGCGCTCTCGCAGGGCAATCTGACCTACCGTATCGAGGACGAATTCCCGGGCGAATATGCGAAGCTGCGCGCCGACTTCAACTCGGCGCTCGCCAGCCTCGAGGAAACGGTGTCCACCGTCAACGCAACCGTCGTCAGCATCGGCAATGGCACCGGCGAGATTACCCGTGCCGCCAGCGATCTCTCGCATCGCACGGAGCAGCAGGCTGCAAGCCTCGAGGAAACCGCAGCGGCCCTCAACGAGCTGACCGCCCAGGTCAATTCCAGCGCGGAAAACGCCGCAGAGGCGGCTGGCGCCGTCAGCCATGCCTGCGATGACGCCGGCAAGTCTGGCGAGGTCGTGCAGCAGGCCGTGAACTCCATGCAGGGCATCGCGCAATCCTCGGCGGAAATCTCCCGTATCATCGGGGTGATCGACGAGATTGCCTTCCAGACCAATCTTCTGGCGCTGAATGCCGGCGTCGAAGCGGCCCGCGCGGGCGATGCGGGCAAGGGCTTTGCGGTCGTCGCACAGGAAGTGCGCGAACTCGCGCAACGCTCCGCCACCGCCGCCAAGGAGATCAAGGGTCTGATCAACACGTCGGCCACGCAGGTGGGCGAGGGCGTCCAGCTGGTCGGCAAGGCCGGTGAGACGATGAAAAAGATCGCCGATCAGGTTCTGCAGATCAACCAGCTCATCCGCCAGATATCGGCCTCGGCCAGCGAGCAGGCGGTTGGCCTGAAGGAAATCAACTCCGCCGTTACCCAGATGGATCAGGTCACCCAGCAGAATGCGGCGATGGTGGAGGAAACGACGGCGGCCAGCGTGACGCTGAACAGCGAAGCCGAAACCCTGAAATCGCTCGTTGCCGGTTTCGCGGTCTCCGGCGGCCATTCCAGCCAGCAATTGCGCGCCACGGCGGCGGCAATGCGTGCGCCGGTTGCTCCGGCAAAGGCCCACGCTGCGGCATCCCGTGCCCGCCCGAGAACCAGCGGTGCAAACGCGCTGGCGCAGGATGACTGGACGGAATTCTGATCCGCCATTCTCGCCGAAAATAAAAAGGGCCGCTGGTTTTTCCAGCGGCCCTTTTTGTCCCTGTCCGGATCAGAGCCGGGCGAAACGTTCGGTCAGCAACTCAAAGAAACCGTCCGAATCCACGTTGCGCATGACGCGGGCATTGGCGGGGCGGTCCGTCACCCCCCACCAGTCCACCACCGTCATGCCCATGGTCAGCTCGGAATGGACCTCGATCTCGACATTGCACTCACGGCCCTGAAACAGTTCGGGCTTGAGGAGATAGGCAATGACGCTCGGATCATGCAGCGGGCCGCCATCCGAACCGTATTTCTCGATGTCGAAACGCTCGAAGAATTCCAGCATTTCCGCCATGGCGATGGCCGGGCGCGTGCCGATGTCACGAATGCGGCTGACGCGCGCCTTGGTGGTCAGCAGTTTGTGGGTGACGTCAAGCGGCATCATGACAACAGGCATGCCGGAGCGGAAAACGATATCGGCGGCCTGCGGATCCACATAGATGTTGAATTCCGCCGCCGGCGTGATGTTGCCACCTTCGAAGAAGCCACCGCCCATCATCACCAGTTCCTTGACGCGGTCGGCGATTTCCGGCGCCTTCAGGAGCGCCAGCGCCACATTGGTCAGCGCACCGAGCGTGCAGAGCGTGACCGTGCCGGCGGGTTCCCGCATCAGGGTTTCGATGATGAAATCGACCGCGTGCTGCTTTTGCGCTTCCATAGTCGGCTCATCGAGAACCGGGCCGTCAAGACCGGTGCTGCCGTGAACATGTTCGGCGGTGACGGGCTTGCGCACCAGGGGCTTCTCCGCGCCCTCATAGACCGGAATATCGGTGCGGCCGCACAATTCGCAGATGATGCGGATGTTGCGGCTGGTCAGTTTCAGCGGAACGTTGCCGGCGACGGCGCATAGTCCGAGAATGTCGATTTCCTCCGGGCTTCCAAAAGCGAGCATGATTGCCGCCGCGTCGTCCTGGCCCGGATCGGTGTCGATGATGATTTTTCTGCGTTCTGCCATGTCTTGCCCGCCGTTGAGATGAGCGCTTTTTTCGAGCGGCGGGTGCTCACTTGTCAAGCCTCATTCCCAAGTGTTCCCCTTTGCCCGTTGCACAGCCTTGCGTATTCCGGTTGTGCTTCCCATATTGCCTTTGCCGGTTCGATTGACCGGCGAGGTTGCCGGAAGCGGGACCGCGAAACGTCGCTTGGTTGCAAGGACAAAAGAGATATGAGCCGCATGACGCCATTCACCCACCCGCTTTTGCTGGGTTTTGATGCCATGGAAAAAACGCTGGAGCGCATGGCGAAGGCCAATGACGGCTATCCTCCCTACAATATCGAGCGCCTGCCCGGCAGCGAAGATGTGCCGGAGCGGCTGCGCATCACCATCGCGGTTGCCGGTTTTTCGCAGGATGATCTGGATGTGACGACGGCTGACAACCAGCTCGTCATCCGCGGCCGCCAGCAGGAACAGGAAAAGCGCGATTTTCTCTATCGGGGCATCGCGGCGCGGCAATTCCAGCGGGTCTTCGTGCTGGCTGATGGCATGCAGGTCAGGGAAGCGCGCCTGCGCAACGGCCTTCTTTCCATCGATCTGGTCCGGCCGGAAATTTCGAACGTGGTAAAGAAAATTAATATTTCCGTCTCAGAGTAGAACGTGAACGCCGGAATCGGACATGAATCGCTCGGCGTGAAGAAGGAGGCTGAAATATGCTTTTAAAAGAAGCGCATGCGCGTCTCACACGGTCCCAGCTCGCCCATATCGGCGAAGGAGAAGTGGGATATATCCGCAAGATCCGTGCGGAAGACGTAAGCCGCTGTTTCCCGGAAGCGCCTGATCTCGATCCGCAGCTGGATCTGTGGGCACTGTTCGGTGCGGATGGTACGCCAATCCTCCTGACAGACAATCGGTCCAGCACCTTCTTCAAGGCGGCGGAAGACGATCTGAGAACCGTCAGCCTGCATTAGAACATTCCAGAAAAAGCCCGCTTTTAAGCGGGCTTTATGCTTGGAGGATCAGAGGAACGGGCGGTCCGGCATGTCGTCGATGGAGATGACGCCGTCCTTGTTCCTGTCCAGCCGCTCGAACATCTTTTCGCCGGCGGCAGTGAATTCAGCCTTGCTGACCTGACCGTTCTCGTCGGTATCGGCCCAGCGGATCAGCGCAAAGCCCGCGCCCTTGCCGCCATGCTTGCCCCAACCCTGATGGCCGAAACGACCGCCATGTTCACGTTCGGCCCGCTTGCCATCCGTGCCCTTGCCTTCATCCGCCTTGGCTTCCTCACGCTCGGGGCGCGGATGCGCGGCGCGGAAGGCTTCTATCTTCGCCTGGCGATATTCGCGCATTTCCTTCGGCGTGATCGAGCCGTCCTTGTCCTTGTCGATCTCGGTGAAGAGCGCGTCCTGGCGAGTGGTGAATTCCTCCTTGGAAATCTTGCCGTCCTTGTTGGTGTCGGCCACCTTCAGCAGATGAACAAAAGCCGCTTCCGGGCGCATCGGCATGCGATCCTTTTGGCCTTTGCCGGGCGCGGCAAAACTGGCCGTTGCGGCCGTGCTGAGCACAAGGGCTGCGCCAAGAGCAGAGAGGGCGATTTTGCGTGTGGTCATCGTCATTACCTTTCTTTGGTGTCCCTGAAGAAAAGATAGTGACGTCCACTCAGCCTCACCACTTAAACATCCGTAAGGTGCATGAAGCTTCGGTAATGTTTACGGCTCAGCGGTCGATGGTTTTGGTGAGGAAACCGGCCAGATCGTCGGTGATGTAGTCGATATGCTCATCCGTCACGGCCGGGATTTCCCAGCGTTCCATGATCACGCCCTCAAGGTTTGAAGGCACGAGCAGCACGGTCTTCATGCCAAGCGCCTTGGGCGCCGCGAGATTGCGCGGCAGATCCTCAAACATGGCGGCTTTTTTCATATCGAGTTTGGCAAGCGCCGCGAATTTCTCATAGGTCGCGCTCGCCGGCTTCGGCAGGTAACCGGCGGCGACGATATCGAAAATATCCTCGAAATGATCGAGAATGCCGAGTGCGCCGGCGGCGGCCTGCGCATGTTTGACGCTGCCATTGGTCAGGATGAACTTGCGGCCCGGCAAAGCCCTGATCGCGTCGCCGAGCTCCGGGTGGGGTTTCAGCGCCGAATAGTCGATGGCATGGGCCCGTTCCAGAAACTCGTCGGGGCTGATGCCGTAATGGATCATCAGGCCCTGAAGCGTGGTGCCGTGGTCGTGATAATAGCGCTTCTGCAATGCGCGGGCCTCATCGGGGTCGAGCTTCAGAAGCTCCGCCACATAGGCCGTCATGTTACGGTCGATCTGGGAAAACAGATTGACGTGATGCGGATAGAGCGTGTTGTCGAGATCGAAGACCCATTCGCTGACATGGGCGAAATCGGCGGCGTCGGGCAGGTTTTTCGGCTTTGTGTCCATAGGCAGCTTTATGCCCGTTTCGAGCGGCGAAGAAAATCGAAAAGACGACGATTGAGCGGAAAATCGGGCTTGGCTGTGGCCTCTGGCGCATGATACCGCCAAACCATGGAACTCTGGATAGGCATAACCTTCGCAAGCGCGTTCTTGCAGAACCTGCGCTCGACTTTGCAGAAGCATCTCAAGGGCATGATGGGCACCACGGGCGCAACCTTCGTGCGCTTCGTGTTCGGTATGCCTTTCGCTCTCGCCTATCTCGCTTTTCTGCATTTCGGGCTCGGTCGCCCGCTGCCGGTGCCGAACATGTCCTTCGCCGTGTGGGCAACGGTCGGGGCCATGGCGCAGATTGCTGCCACTTTCCTGCTGGTGCACCTGTTCTCTTTCCGCAATTTCGCGGTCGGCACGGCCTATTCCCGCACCGAGCCGGCGCAGGCGGCCCTGTTTGCCCTTATCTTCATCGGTGAAAGCGTCAATGGCGGCACATTGGCGGCCATCGCGATCTCGGTCGCCGGCGTCATGCTGATTTCGGTGGCGCGCACGGAAGTGACGCCCGCTTCCTTTCTCACCTCGATCTTCAGCCGGACGGCAGGTATTGGCCTTGCCTCCGGGGCATTCTTCGGCCTGTCCTCGGTTGCCTATCGTTCGGCCTCGCTGGCGCTTGCGCCGAGCTTGCCGGTCCCGGATGCGATGATGCAGGCGGGCTTTACCCTCGTCGTCGTCATCGTCATGCAGACGGTATCGATGTTCCTCTGGATCATCTGGCGCGAGAGGGAAGAATTGCGGCGCATCGCCAGGGTCTGGAAACCGTCGCTCGCGGTCGGTTTCGTGGGCGCCACGGCCTCGTTCGGCTGGTTCACGGCGATGACCCTGCAGCAGGCTGCCGTGGTGAAGGCTCTGGCGCAGGTGGAGATGCTCTTCGCCTTCGCTTCGACCGTGCTTTTCTTCAAGGAGAAGATCAACCGGCTCGAACTCTCCGGCTGCCTGCTGATCGTCGTTGGCGTGCTTTCGCTCCTGGCATTCGGCTGAATGCGAATTGTGGCGGACAGGTTTTGCCGTCCGCCACTCTAACGCATCAGGGCACGATGAGCGTGCCGGCGCCTTCCGTGAAGATTTCCAGAAGCACGGAATGTGCCGTCTTGCCGTTGAGGATCACCACGCCCTGCACGCCGGCCTTGATGGCCTCGATGCAGGTTTCGACCTTCGGGATCATGCCGCCGGAAATCGTGCCGTCCTTGATGAGCGCGCGCGCCTGGGAGACCGTCAGTTCCTTGATGAGCTCCTTGTTCTTGTCGAGAACACCCGGCACGTCAGTCAGGAACAGAAGGCGCGTGGCGTTGAGCGCACCGGCAATGGCGCCGGCGAAGGTGTCGGCATTGATATTGTAGGTGGCGCCATCACGACCGGGCGCGACGGGGGCGATGACCGGGATCATCTCCGATTTTGCAAGCAGATCGAGCAGGGTGCGATCGACTTCCACGACTTCACCGACGAAGCCGAGATCGAGCACGCGCTCGATATTGCTGTCGGGATCGATGACGGTCTTTTTCGCCTTTTCGGCGAAGACCATGTTGCCATCCTTGCCGCACAGACCGATGGCCCATTCGCCCGTCTGGTTGATGAGGGCGACGATTTCCTTGTTGATCGAGCCGGCCAGAACCATTTCAACAATTTCGACGGTCTTGGCATCGGTGACGCGCAGGCCGCCCTCGAATTTCGATTCAATGCCCATCTTCGACAGCATCGCGCCGATCTGCGGGCCGCCGCCATGCACGACGATGGGGTTTATGCCGGACTGCTTCAACAGGGCGATGTCTTCCGCGAAAGCCTTGCCGAGCGTGGAATCCCCCATGGCGTGACCACCATATTTCACCACGATGGTCTTGTTCTCATATTTCTGCATGAAGGGCAGAGCCTGTGCGAGCAGCCGCGCCTGAGTTTCGCTTTCGGAAGCAGTCATCTAAAAACCTCGGTCTGTGGTTGCGGCTGCTGAGAGCCTGTCATCGCTCTAAAGCAAGTTTTCGACGGATGAAATAACCTCCTGGCCTTATTGTGTCGGCAGCGATCAAATTTCTTTTTTTGCCGGTTTCAGCTCTGTAATGAGATTGACATAAAGGCCCAATGGGACCAGCCTTGCTGGGGAAAGGGGAGGGGTTAATTCAGGGCGATGTGAGACGTCGCGCGCCGGGAAATGGCGCGGCCTGAACGACCGAGGAGTGAGAGACCACATGACGGCACCCGATCGAGACAAGCAAAGCGGTTTGCGGGACGAAGTGCTCGCGGGCGAATATGTGCTGGGTGCTCTGCCGCCGGAAAGCATGGCGGAGCTTGCAAAGCGCGTCAAACGCGACCGCCAGTTTGCCGCCATGGTCAGGCGCTGGCGGGATAATCTGGCGGAAACCGAATATCGCGAAAACGCGACGGTTGCCGCTCTGCTAGAGCGGGACCCAAACCGCCCCGGCCTGCCTTTCAGAAGCCAGCCGCTGCGCAATGGCAGCATGTTCACCGCCATGCTTTCAGAAGTCTGGCATTCCGTGCGCTTCTGGCGGCTTCTGGCACTGACGGCGATGCTGTGGACTGCTGTTCTGCTTTTCACCATCGCCTGAGCGCCTGGAGCCTTTCCAGGAAAAGTGCATTCCGGTTTTCCGTCCGGAAATACGGGAAACAGGAATTAGAGCGAGACCGTCCTGATGATCTCCGCGCGCAACTCGTCCAGCCCGAAGGATTTTTCCGACGAGGTGGCGAGAACTTCCGGATACGCAGCGGGACGCTTGCGGATTTTCTCCAGCGTTTCACCGATGAGGCGGGGAACGCCGGCATCCTTGATCTTGTCCGTCTTCGTCAGCACGATCTGGTAGGACACGGCCGCCTTGTCGAGCAGGCTCAGAACCTCTTCGTCGTTCTTCTTCAGGCCATGGCGGGAATCGATCAGCACGTAAACGCGCTTCAGCGTCGCGCGGCCACGCAGATAATCGAAGACGAGCTTGGTCCAGGCATCGACCTGATCCTTGGGTGCCTGCGCATAACCGTAACCGGGCATGTCGACCAGGGCCATCGGCGGCAGGTCACCCGCTTCGCCCGAATAACCTTCCGGAACGAAATAGTTCAGTTCCTGCGTGCGGCCGGGCGTATTGGAGGTGCGGGCAAGCCCCTTGTGACCCACCAGTGCATTGATGAGCGAGGACTTGCCGACATTCGAGCGACCGGCAAACGCAATCTCCGGCGGGCCCTCGGGCGGCAGGAATTTCATCGCGGGGACACCGCGAATGAAAATCCAGGGTCGCCCGAACAGGGGCTTTTCGGTTGCCGTACCGGTGTCACTCATTTCGATTGCACCGGCTTTCGCTTGAACAGCCCTTTGAGATTATCGAACAGTTCGATCTTGGCGCCGTGACGCTTCATGATGACGGCCTGCTGGCTGATGGAGAGCGTGTTGTTCCACGCCCAGTAGATGACCAGACCAGCCGGGAAGGAGGCCAGCATGAAGGTGAAGATCAGCGGCATCCAGGTGAAGATCATTGCCTGCGTCGGATCGGGCGGCGTCGGGTTCATGCGCATCTGCAGGAACATGGTGATGCCCATGACCAGCGGCCAGACGCCGATCATCAGGAAATGCGGAACGTCGTAGGGCAGAAGGCCGAACAGGTTGAACAGCGATGTCGGATCGGGCGCGGAAAGGTCGTGGATCCAGCCGAAGAACGGTGCATGCCGCATTTCGATGGTGACATAGATGACCTTGTATAGCGCGAAGAAGACCGGGATCTGCAGAAGCATCGGCCAGCAGCCGGCAACCGGGTTGATCTTCTCTTCCTTGTAGAGCTGCATCATCGCCTGCTGCATGGCCATGCGGTCATCGCCATGCTTGGCCTTCAGCTCCTCCATCTTCGGCTGCACGCGCTTCATGTTCGCCATGGAAGCATATTGCTTGCTGGCGAGCGGGAAGAAGAGGGCCTTGACGACGATGGTGGTGAGCAGGATGGCCACGCCAAAATTGCCAAAATAACGGAAGAAGAAATCCATCATTTTGAACATCGGCTTGGTGATGAAGTAGAACCAGCCCCAGTCGATCAGAAGGTCGAACTTCGGAATGGAATATTCGGTTTCATAACGGTCGACCAGCGGCACTTCCTTGGCACCGGCGAAGACGAGGCTCTTTAGCTCGATGGACTGGCCGGGTTCGACCGTCATAGTGTCGCTCTTGAAATCGGCCTGATAGCTCGGCTGATTGCCGGTAATATGCGAATAGCGGGTTTCGAACGGCGTGGTCTGCGGCGGAACAATGGCCGCGGCCCAATATTTGTCGGTGATGCCGAGCCAGCCGCCGGTTGCCTTGGCCACCGTGACCGGTGCTTCCTCGACATCCTTGTATTTTTCTTCCGTCAGGCTGCCGTCCTTGCCGGAGACGCCGAGGAAACCTTCATGGATGACGAAGACCGGGGGAATCGCCGGCTTGTTGTTGCGCGTCACCCGGCCATAGGTGGCGAGCGAGATCGCGGCCTGTCCGGGGTTCTCGACCTTGTCGGCGACCGAGATCATGTAGTGTTCGTCGATCGACACGGTACGCGAGAAAACCACGCCCTTGGAATTGGTGTAGGTGAGCGTGACCGGGGTGGTTTCCGTCAGCTTGTCGCCGCTTGCGAGCGTCCAGACGGTCGTCGGGCCGGGAACGCCGCCGACTTCCTGCGCGGCAACGTAACCAAGTTCGGTGAAGTAGCCGTCCTTGGTGTCGGAGGGCGAAAACAGCGTGATGATCGGGCTCGAGTCATCGACGGTCTCATGGTAGCCCTTGAGCCGGATGTCATCAAAGCGCGCGCCGGTGAGGTTGATCGAGCCGGCGATGGCATTGGTGTCGATGGCGACACGCTGGGTTTTTGCAATCGACTCTTCGCGGGTCGCCGTGGCGGCGGTCTGCGGTGAGGAGGCGGGCGGTGCGCCTTCAACGGCAGCACCTGGTGCCGCAGCCGGTGCCTGCTGCTGCGTCGTCTGCTGCTGCGCCTGGCGGGCCTCTTCGGCGCGGCGCTGCTGCTCGATACGCGGATTCATGTAAAGGAATTGCCAGGCGAGGACGATGACAACCGAAAGGGCTATCGCGATGAAGTAATTACGGTTCTTTTCCATCATTCTTTCCTGGAGCGGGTCTCCTGGGACCGTTTCGGTTTCGCCGTTCCTTCAATTCGCTCGATGAGGAGAGACTGAATTTTCGGGAAGGCCGTATCGAGCACGTCCCTGCGGGCGACAATCACATAGTCATGACCGGGCTTCATTGCGACCCCGGCAGAAAGCCTGACGGCTTCCTTGAGACGGCGGCGCATGCGATTTCGCTCGACCGCGTTGCCTTGTCTTTTCGTTACGGTAAAACCGACGCGAGGCTCGGTTTCCGGGGCTTTCCGGTCAAGCACTTCCACAAGAAAGGTGCTTCCCCGCCGTTTTTCCCCCGCCTGAACGGCAAGAAACTCCGACCGGTTTTTAAGCCGGCCGGGTCGTTTTTTAGTCTCACTCATGTGTCCACGACTTTCATCGGGCCACAGATGTCGGCAATTAAGCCGACAGACGTGCGCGGCCGCGCGCACGGCGGGCTGCGAGAACCTTGCGGCCGCCGGCGGTAGCCATGCGGGCACGGAAACCATGACGACGCTTGCGAACAAGCTTGGACGGTTGGTAGGTACGCTTCGACATTTATTTAATACCGCGGTGTGCGGCCCTTCTTGAATTTGCAACTATTTGCAAGAGCGTTTCGTTTTTTGCACGGCTAACCCCGCCTGGGCGAGCTTTCAATGGCCGAGCGTGCGCGGCTTATAAGGGCATAGGCCGAGCAAAGTCAATTGCCGAAGGGGTTTTCGCACTTCACCTTTTGCGGAAAACGCACCGCTCTCTCCCTCGCCGATGGCCTGCAGAGGCCGATTCCCGCGTGCAATTGCTAAAATGCGAAATTCTTTCTTAACGCAGCATTGATAAATCTTGTGATGCGAAAAGTTATGCCAGCTTCCCATTTTCCGTCGCGCGGCTGGCCTTTGTTGGGGGAACGAAATTGAGAATTCGCGGTCGTATCAATCTTCTTGTCGGGCTGATGAGCCTTGTCGCCTGTACCATCGGTGGCCTGTCCATCTATGCGGTCAGCGAGTTCCGGGTGCGCACCGTCGAATATGAGAAAGCGGCAGAGCGCGCCTATAAGGGTGAGGCGCTCAACCGCCTTGTCACCGCGGTTGTGATGGAAGCGCGTGGGGTCTATGCCGCCGCCGACATCGAAAAAGCGGCACCCTTTGCGGACGGCATCGTCAAGAACCTCGACGCCATGGAGAAGCTGATCGCGACATGGACCCCTCTCGTTCCGGCGGAGCAGAAGGCGAGCTTCGATAATCTTGCCAACCGCTTCAAGGAGTTCAAGGCCTTCCGGTTGGAAACCGCGCGGCTTGCCCGTGAAACCGGCCCGCAGGCCGCCAATCAGCAGGGCAACAACGAGGCGAACCGTGCCAACCGCAAGGCATACCAGGCCGAAATCGATGCGGTGGTGAAGAACGACATTGCCGAACTCCAGGCCGTCAAGGTCGGCATAGACGGTTTTGTGACGGCGTCCTTCTGGCTGGTCATCATCGTCACCGGCAGCGGCATATTGGCCGGCGCTGCATTCGGCCTTTATATCGGGGCCCGGCAGTTGAGCGCGCCCATTCGCAGGGTTTCGGAAGTGATGAACGCGGTGGCCGATGGCAATCTGGAGGCGGAAGTCCCCTATCTCGGCCGCAACGACGAAATCGGCGAAATGGCGGCGGCCGTCGAGGTCTTCAAGAAGAACGGCAGCGAAGTGCGCCGCATGAATGCGCAGGAATCCGCCATGCGCGCCAAGAGCGACGACCTGCAGGCCGGCATGGCCATTGTCGTCGACGCCGCGGCCGCAGGCGATTTCAGCCGCCGCATCAACAAGGATTATGGCGACGACAACCTCAACCGTTTCGCCGCGACGATCAATGCCCTGCTCACGGGCGTGCATAATGGCGTCTCCGAGACCAGCCGTGTCATCGAAGGCCTGGCGCGCGGCGATCTGACGGAGAGGATGGAAGGCGATTTCCGCGGCGTGTTCGCCGAACTGAAGGAAAACGTCAACCAGACGCTGACCAAGCTGCGCGAGACGATGCGCGAGGTGCGCGGCAGCACGGAAGGCATCAGCGGCAACGCGAGCGAATTGCGTTCAGCGGCTGACGACCTGTCGAAGCGGACGGAGCAGCAGGCCGCCGCGCTGGAGGAAACCTCCGCCGCGCTGGACGAGATCACCGCCGTTGTCCGCAACTCCACCGATCGTGCGCAGGAAGCCAGCACCATGGTGGCTGAAACGAAGCAGAAGACGGAAGAATCCGCCAATGTCGTGCGCGACGCCGTCTCCGCCATGGATCGCATCGAGCACGCCTCGCGCGAAATCAGCCAGATCATCAATGTCATTGACGAGATTGCCTTCCAGACCAACCTGCTGGCGCTGAACGCCGGCGTGGAAGCGGCGCGGGCGGGCGAGGCGGGCAAGGGCTTCGCCGTCGTCGCCCAGGAAGTGCGCGAACTGGCGCAGCGTTCCGCAACGGCCGCAAAGGACATCAAGGCGCTGATTACCAAATCCGGCGAAGAAGTCGGGCGCGGTGTATCGCTGGTACAGAAAACCGGCAGCGCACTGGGCGAGATCGAGACCCGCGTCCTGGCGATCAACGAACACATCCATTCGATCGCCACTGCCGCCAGGGAACAGTCCACCGGCCTGCATGAGGTGAATACCGCCATCAACCAGATGGATCAGGTGACGCAGCGTAACGCCGCCATGGTGGAAGAGACCTCGGCCGCGACCCACAAGCTGAGCAGCGAGGCGGACCACCTCGTGACGCTGGTGGCGCGCTTCAATGTCGGTGCCGAGACTGCGCAGCACAATCTGCGCACGGAGAATGTGAAGCGCACGCCCCGCGTCGAGCAGCCGGTGCGACCGGTGGCCGTTTCCGACAGGGCGGTGGCGGTGGCTTCCCCGGCCCGCAGATTGATGAACAGCGTCAGCCGGGCGCTCAATGCCCAGCCGGCTGCTGCCCCGGCTCAGGGGGACTGGCAGGAATTCTGACGGGCGCCGTTGCTGCTCACGCTTGAACCCCTTTACCTGAAGCGCCGCCCCTGCCGGGCGGCGTTTGTTTTTGCGGTGATGCAGACGTTTGTTTTGCAACGCATTGGAAAAATATCCATTCGGTCCTATTATTATTGCTGCATATAAACCGAGCCGTTTCACGCAAAGCAGCGGCGCGCATACAGGATCATGGCCCGGTGTTTTCTAAAGGCGCAGACAGCTTGGACCGCACGCAAGACGATCCGGTGCATTGCATGCCGGGATTGACCGCCGGTCTTTCGGGGCGGCTGCTGTTGCTGACCGTCATTTTCGTGATGATCGCCGAAGTGCTGATCTTCGTGCCTTCGGTTGCCAATATGCGTCTTTCCTGGCTGCGGGACCGCCTGAACACCGCCGCCGCCGCCGGTGCCGTGATCGACGGTCTGCAGGCGGAATTGCCGCGAAGCGTGCAGAACGACACGCTGATGGCGACGGGCGCGAAGCTTATTGCGCTGCGCAAGGACGGTACATCGCGGCTGCTCGCCGTGGCGGAAACGCCGCCGGGCGTCGACGAGCAATATGATCTTTCCGATGTTTCGCAAGTGGAGGCGGTTCGGGATGCCTTTTCCACATTGCTGTTCGGCGGCAACCGCGTGATCCGCGTTTTCGATGTCGTGGGCGACAGCGATACCATCATCGAACTGGTGCTGGGCGAAAACAAGCTGCGGGCGGCAATGCTCGCTTATGCCCGCAACGTTTTCCTGATCTCGATCATCCTGTCGCTGGTCACCGCTGGCCTGATCTTCATCTCCATCAACCGCATCATGATCCGGCCGATACGGCGCCTGACGCTCGGCATGCAGGATTTCTCGGAGGATCCGGGCAATCCCGAGCGGATTTTCGTGCCCGAGGAGGGGGTGGACGAGCTGGCGGTTGCGGGTCGTCACCTCGCGGACATGCAGACTGAACTGCAGAAAACCCTGCGACAGCAGAAAAATCTCGTTGATCTCGGCCTGGCCGTGTCGAAGATCAACCATGACATGCGCAATATCCTGTCTTCCGCGCAGCTCATGTCAGACCGGCTGGTGGATGCAAAGGATCCCATGGTCCGCAGTTTTGCGCCGAAACTGCTGCGCACCATCGACCGTGCGGTGGCCTATACCGGTGAGGTTCTGGCCTATGGCCAGGCGACCGAGGGCGCGCCGAAACGCAAGACGGTGCATTTGAGCCTTCTGGTGCGGGATGTGCGCGATATTCTGGCGCTCGATCCGGAAAGCGGCATCGAGTTTCAGGACAGCGTTCCGCCGGATCTGACGGTGGATGCGGATTCCGAACAGCTTTTCCGGGTGATCCACAATCTCTGTCGCAATGCCGTTCAGGCGCTGCAATCCGACCCGGCGAATACCGCACAGCGTTATCTTTCCATCTCGGCCCAGCGAGCCGGCAGCGTCGTCAGCATCGTCATCGACGACAATGGGCCGGGAATGCCGCGCAAGGCCAAGGAGAACCTGTTTTCCGCGTTCCGGGGATCGGCCCGCTCCGGCGGCACGGGCCTCGGTCTCGTCATTGCGCGCGAACTTGTGCTGGCCCATGGCGGCACGATCGCGCTCGTTGAAAAGCCCGGCCCCGGCACTCAGTTCCGCATCGAGATCGCCGACCGCGCCGCTTCCATACATGCGGCCAGAACCGCATAAAAAACCTGCTTCGCACCGGCCCACCGCAATCATTATTCCTGCCGGAAAGGACACGGCAAAGGGTGTGTGGAAAATGGCCTTTATGGAATATATATTGAAATCAATGACATACATGAATTACTGCGGAAAAATGACAATTTCGAAGCGAAATCGCTTGCATTCGGAATGAGGACGTTTTAGAGGATCGCCACGCCACCGGAAACGACCGGAACGGCACGCACCCGTAGCTCAGCTGGATAGAGCACCAGACTACGAATCTGGGGGTCAGGAGTTCGAATCTCTTCGGGTGCGCCATTTCTCTTCCCATAAAAGTAGTCCTGAGAAAGTCGCTGTTTCTCACGCGTCGCATGGCTGGTATCGGTGAGCCCGTTCCGGCAGATGTCTTGTCTGCTTCTCGCCCTGCAAGACCGAACGAATTCCGAACTTTGCGAATATGTGTTAAAATCCTCCGGTCATCAGATGGCCTGGGGTGAAAGCCATGTTGGAAGCGGACAAGGTGTTTGCGGGTTCGATTCCGAAAAATTACGACCGCTATATGGTGCCGTTGATTTTTGCGCCATTCGCTGCCGATCTGGCGCGGCGGGCGGCGGCCTTGATGCCGATCGATGTTCTGGAAATCGCCGCCGGCACCGGGGCGGTCACGCGGGAGTTGGCGCCGCGTTTGTCGCCTGCCGCCAATTATGTCGTCACCGATCTCAACCAGCCGATGCTGGATTTTGCGGCGTCGCGGCAAGTGCCGGACATCCGGATGAAATGGCAGCAGGCGGATGCCCAGGAGCTGCCTTTCGAAGACGCGGCTTTCGATCTCGTTTTCTGTCAGTTTGGTGCGATGTTTTTTAGTGACCGCCCGGCGGCCTATCGCGAGGCAAAGCGGGTGTTAAAGCCCGGCGGACATTATCTGTTCAATGTGTGGGACCGTATCGAGGAAAATCACTTCGCGAATGATGTGACAAACGCCCTTGCGCAACTGTTCCCCAATGACCCGCCGCGCTTCATGGCCCGCACGCCGCATGGCTATCACGATACGGCATTGATCCGCCGCGAGCTGGCCGATGCTGGTTTTTCCCGCGTGACGATGGAGACGGTGGCGGCGCAAAGCCGTGCCTCTTCGCCGCGCATTCCGGCAATAGCCTATTGTCAGGGAACCCTTCTTCGCACGGAAATAGAGGCCAGAGCGCCCGGAAAGCTGGACGCCGCGACCGATTACGCCGCGGCCGCCATTGAGGCGCGCCATGGCGGTGGTGAAGTTGCCGCGAAAATTCAGGCACATGTGATTCTCGCTGTCGTTTAAAATGACGGGGAAATCGGAACAGCCAACCCGGTTTTTCGACCCATCCATTCGGGCTCGGAATATTCCGATATGAACCCCTGTATATTAGGGGGTTTCGGTGAAGGCCTGTATCGTAAGGTCTTGCGATGAGCCGGGATTGCCGGGGTTTCGAGTGTCATCGAAGTTTCCGCAAACCTTCGTCATATTGTCATACAATATAAGCATATGCGCTTCAGAAAAGGAGCGCAGAATGACGCCACAATCACTTGAGCTTTCGGGCATCGGCAAAGGCTTTGGCGCCGACGATGTTCTGAAAGAAATCGATCTCTCCATCCGTCCCGGAGAGTTTTTGTCCCTCGTTGGCATGTCGGGTTGTGGTAAGTCCACGCTTCTGCGCATCATCGCGGGGCTGGAAACGCCGGATCGTGGTTCGGTCTCCATTGGCGGACAGGATGTGACGGAGATTGATCCGAGCGACCGCAATCTGGCGATGGTGTTCCAGTCTTACGCGCTTTATCCGCATATGAGCGTGCGTCAGAATATCGCGACGCCGCTACGCATGCGGCGCCTGCCTTTCGCCGCACGCCTGCCGCTGGTCGGACGGTTTGCAGCTCCTGAGGAAACATTGAAGCAGATCGATGCCGCCGTCGAGCAGGCGGCCGAGACGCTGCAGATCGCGCATCTGCTGGATCGTAAGCCGGCTCAGCTTTCTGGCGGCCAGCGCCAGCGTGTTGCGCTGGCCCGGGCACTGGTGCGCTCGCCTGCCGCCTTTCTGATGGACGAGCCGCTTTCCAACCTCGATGCCAAGCTTCGCGCCCATATGCGCGAGGAACTGGCAGGCCTGCACCGCCGGCTTGGCGCTACCTTCATCTATGTCACCCACGACCAGATCGAAGCCATGACCATGTCCGATCGCATCGCGCTGATGTCGGAAGGTCGCATCGAGCAGCTCGGCACGCCGGATGAACTTTACCGGAAACCGGCGACATTGACGGTCGCGCGTTTTATCGGCACGCCTTCGATCAACCTGCTGCCGGTCGAAATTGATACCACCGGCAGCGTGACGGCCTTCGGTCGCGATCTTGGTCTCGAGGCTGCCGGCCGCGATGCCGGCCCGGCGACGCTCGGCCTGCGCGCAGAAGATCTGCGTCCGGGCGAAGAAGGTCTCGCCGTGCGGGTGGTGCGCAGCGAAACCCACGGCGCGGACCGTTTCGTCAGCTGCCGTCTTTTGAACGACGAGACGGTTGCCATCACCCTGCGTCAGGGCGCGGGCGAGGTACTCGGCGCCGATGGCAATGGTGTGATGACCCTCGGTTTTGCACCCGAGCGCGCGCATCTTTTCGCAGCCGACGGCCTGCGTCGCAAGGTCACGGTGCGTGAACGGGTGCCGGCATGACGGCGGTCGATTTTTCCACCGCCGGGCGTGCAAAAGCCCGTCCGCGCCTGTCGAGGGCGGACAGGCGCATGGTCTGGCGCGGCCTGATGTTTGCTGCGCCGGCAAGCCTGCTGCTCCTGGCGACCTATATCGTTCCGATGTTCGTTCTCGCCGTTTTCTCCCTCACCGATTATCAGCTCGGCGCGCTCTCCACCCGCTTTGTAGGTCTCGGCAATTTCATCAAGGCGTTTCAGGATCCGGTCTTCCTGCGCGCGCTCATGAATACGGCCATTTATGCGGTCATCGTCATTCCATTCGGTGTGTTTCTGGCGCTCGGCGTGGCCCTGCTCGTTTATAACCGCAAGCGAAGCCGCGGCTTCTGGGAAGTGGCCTATTTCCTTCCCGTCACCGCAACGCTCGTCGCCATGGCGACCGTGTGGCAATTCCTGCTGCACCCCTCGCTCGGCCCGGTGAATGCGGCGATCAAATGGCTGGGTTTCGAGCCCGTCGCGTTTCTCTCCAACCCCGTCCTGCTCATTCCCACCATGGCGATAATGGGCATCTGGCAGGTTCTCGGCTTCAACATGGTGCTGTTCCTCGCCGGCCTCACAGCCATTTCGAAGGACCTTCACGAGGCCGCGCGGCTCGATGGCGCCAAGAACCCGGTCGACCGGTTCCTGACGGTTACATGGCCGATGCTCGGGCCGACGACGATGTTCGTGATGGTGACGACCTCCATCTCTGCCTTCAAGGTGTTTGAGACGGTGGCCGTGCTGACCAAGGGCCGCTTCGGTTCGGAAACCCTGTTGTTCGATCTCTATCTGGAAGGGTTCGAATATTCCAACACCGGTTATGCCGCCGCGTTGACGATGATCTTCCTTGCAATCGTACTGGTTCTTTCGATCGGCCAGACGCTGCATATGGACCGGAAGGTGCACTACTGATGGCCGCGCTTCGCAAATATCTCCCGCATCTCGTGCTCGCGCTCGGCGCTTTCGTGATGCTGCTGCCGTTCTACTGGATGTTCCTGACGTCCATCCGCTCACCGGCCGAAATATTCAACGTTTCGCTCTGGCCGATCCCTGAAAAATTCGATGCGCTGGAAAATTATTCCCGTGCTGCGGGGCAGGTGCCCATGGCGCGGTTCATGCTCAACGGCGTGATCGTCTGCTTCGGTATCCTCATCATTCAGGTCCTGACGGCGGTTCCGGCCGCCTATGCGCTGGCGAAACTCCGGTTTCCGGGGCGCAAGCTGCTGCTGGCGCTGGTGATCGCGGCGCTCTGCGTCCCCATTCAGGCACTGGCCCTGCCGCTTTTTGTGGGTCTGGCGACAACACAGCTGCTGAACACCTATTTCGCGATGATGATGCCGTTCTTCCTTTCGGTCTTCGCCATCTTCCTGTTCAACCAGTCCTTCCGCAGCTACCCGGATGAAATCATCGAGGCGGCGCGCATGGACGGTTTCTCGGAAATGGAGATTTGCTGGGGGCTGGTCCTGCGCGGCTCGCTTCCCTCGCTCGCCGCCTTCTCGGTCTTCTCGCTCGTTGCCCACTGGAACGATCTCTACTGGCCGATGATTGTGATCTCCGACACCAATCTCGCCCCGCCACCGCTTGGCATGATGTTCTTCGCCGATGTCGAATCCGGCGCGAATTACGGTGCACTGATGGCGGGCGCCACAATGATTACCGCGCCGATGGTGCTGTGCTTCCTCCTCGCACGGCGGCATTTCATCGCCGGTATTACGATGACCGGCGTCAAGTAACGCCGTTCGGACCTCTTCCTCTCAAACCTCTCTGGAGACTGACATGAAACTCAACCGACGCGCTGTAATGGGCGGTCTGGCCCTTGGCATGGCTTTTGCGGGCCTCGCACAGCCGGTTCTGGCCAACGAAATCACGCTCAACGTTCTTTACAACCTGCCGGGCTTCACGAAATTCCATCAGCCGCTGGCCGATGAATTCATGAAGCGGAACCCGGATGTAAAGATCAACTTCCTCGCTCCGGCCGCCGGTTATAATGAAGGCCAGCAGCAGGTTCTGCGCTCGGCTGTCACTGGCAATCTGCCGGACGTTTATTTCTCGGGTTACAACCTGACGGCGGAACTTGTTCACACGCTCGCTCCCCGCAACCAGATCACCGATCTCGGCCCGTTCATCCGGGCTGAAGGCGGCCAGGCTTTCCTCGACAAGAACTACAGCCCGAAGATGGCCGCCCTCGGCCAGATCGACGGCAAGCAGTACGGCCTGCCGGTCAATGCTTCCTCGCCGATCATCTACATCAACTCCGATCTCGTTTCCAAGGCTGGTGGCGACCCGGACAAGATGCCGACGACCTTCCCGGAGCTCATCGCTCTCGCCAAGAAGATCAAGGCTCTCGACCCGAAGTTTGCCGGCATGAGCTACGACATCAATGGCTGGCCGGATGACTGGTTGTGGCAGGCACTCGTCTTCGAACAGGGCGGCAAGCTCGTTGATGAAAAGACCAAGACCGTTGCTTTCGACAATGAAATCGGTCTCAACGCCCTGAAGATGGCCCGTCAGTTCGTGACCGAAGGCGGCCAGAACCTGCTCGACTGGGATCAGTCCCGCCAGCAGTTCGGCGCAGGCCTCACCGGCTTCATCTTCTCGACGCCTGCTCACGTGCAGACAATCCAGGGTCTGGTTGGCGACCGCTTCAAGCTGAAGACGGCAACCTTCCCGCTCGACAACAAGGAAAAGGGCGGCGTGCCGACCGGCGGTAACTCTGCCGTTATCCTGACGCAGGAGAAGGCCAAGCAGGACGCTGCCTGGAAATATCTGAAGTGGGTCACCGGTCCGGAAGCGCAGAACACCATCGTTCGCATCACCGGCTATCTGCCGACCAACAAGCAGGCAACCGGCCCGGACTTCCTCGCTCCCTATTATGCCGAGAACCCGAATGTGAAAACCGCCTCGCTCCAGGCTGACCGTTCTCTGCCCTGGGCCGGTTATCCGGGCGGCGATTCCGTCCGCATCTGGCGTACGCAGCGCGACATTATCGGCACCGTCATGCGCGGTGAAGTAACGCCGGAAGCCGGTCTCAAGCAGATCGTCGAGCAGACCAACGGCCTGATGAAATAAGTCAAGCATCGAAAAGGCTGCGGGGAAATCCGTTCCCGCAGCCATTTTACGCAGAAAGACCGACAATGAAGATCATCCAGATCACCGACACCCATCTTCTGCCGCCGGGCATCGCGATAAACGGCGTCGACCCGGAAAAACAACTGCGCGCCGCTGTCGCCGATATTATCGAAAAGCACGCCGACGCCGATCTTCTGGTGATGACGGGCGATCTTTGCAATTACGGCGAGCCGGAAGCCTACGAGCTGCTGCGCGATATTCTCACACACGTTTCCATCCCGACACGGTTGATGCTCGGCAATCACGACCGCCGGCCGGAGTTCGTGGCGGCGTTCCCGGAACAGCCGCGTGACGGCAATGGCTATATCCAGTCCTTCATCGATACCGAATTCGGCCGGCTGCTGTTCCTTGACAGCCACGAAGCCGATGTCATCGGCGGCATGTACGGTGCGGACCGCTTGGTATGGCTGGAGAGCGCTCTGGAAAGTGCAGGCGATCTGCCAGCGACGGTTTTCATTCATCACCCGCCGATGGAGTGCGGTATCCGGCATTTCGAACATATCGGCATGCATGATGACGGCGCTGTCATACGCCGCCTCGCCGCCCATCCCGCCGGTATACGCCATATCATTTTTGGTCATATCCATGTGCCGATGGCCGGCACGACGGCCGAAGGCATTGCCTATAGTTCCGGCCAGGCCTGCGCCCATCGTTTCATCACCGATATCGATGTTGTCGATCCGCTATGGACGGGCGGTAGTCCCTGTTACCGGGTCATTACTCTCGGTACATTCGGGCTGCGTGCCTATGATGCCGAAGTAGGGCAGATCGTGCTCGGTCAGGCACCCGTCTGCGAAGGTCCCTGACCGCCATCCATTCTTCGTGATGCGACGGGGCGAGGTTCGCCCCATTGCCTTTCCCAAAGCGGACAGCCAGGCGCGGTGAAACCCGTTTCCCGTTCGGTAAGGCTGCGATGGGATGAAGACCTCGCAGCCTGTCGCGCCGATGCGCCACTTATGCTTGGTTGAACGGGATTTGATGCGTAGAAGGCTTGGTTCCGTTCGCACCCTTGATCTATGTCAGTTTCATCGATGAAACTGCACGCCATAGTCGCCGCGAGGTGGCCACCCGAATGCCGTGCCATCGTGATGACAGATCATGGAGAAGTGCATGCTTGAAAAGCGTATCCGCAACGCGTCCCTCTTGAACAGGATCGTCAGTGCCGAAGAGGCCGCCAGTCTCATTCAGGACGGCATGACCGTCGGCATGAGCGGCTTTACGCGCGCAGGAGAAGCGAAGGCCGTGCCGCTGGTGCTGGCCGAACGCGCCAAGACGAATCCCATGAAAATCACCCTGATGACTGGCGCTTCCCTCGGCAACGATCTCGACAAGACCATGGTGGAGGCCGGCATGCTGGCACGGCGCATGCCGTTCCAGTCCGATCCGGCTCTGCGCAAGGCGATCAATGACGGCAGGGTGATGTTCATCGATCAGCACCTGTCCGAAACGGTCGAGCAATTGCGCGGCGGCCAGATCCACGGGGTCGATATCGCCATCGTCGAGGCGGTGGCGATCACCGCGGAAGGCGGCATCGTGCCCACCACCTCGGTCGGTAATTCCGCGAGTTTTGCCATTCTGGCCGATAAGGTCATCGTCGAGATCAACCTGTCGCAGCCCGAGGTGCTGGAGGGGTTGCACGACATCTTCATTCCCGCCAAGCGCCCGACCCGCATGCCCATTCCCGTTGTGGCGACGGATAGCCGTGTGGGCCTGCCCTTCATTCCGGTGCCGCCGGAAAAGATCGCCGCCATCGTTCTGAGCGACAAGAGCGACAGTTTTTCGACGGTGCTGCCGCCTGATGATGAGACGAAGGCGATTGCCAGCCATCTCACCGAGTTCCTGCTGAACGAGGTCCGTCATGGCCGCATGACCCACGAACTCCAGCCGCTACAGGCCGGCATCGGCACCATCGCCAATGCCGTGATGCATGGTTTCATCGACACGTCGTTTCATGATCTGAAAATGTATTCGGAGGTTCTGCAGGATTCGACCTTCGAACTGTTCGATGCGGGCAAGCTCACCTTCGCCTCGGGTTCGTCGATCACGCTCTCTTCCGCCATGAACGAAAAGGTCATGCCGCGGCTTGCGGATTACAAAAGCAGGCTGATCCTGCGTCCGCAGGAGGTCAGCAACCACCCGGAAGTCATCCGTCGCCTCGGTATCATCGGCATCAATACGGCGCTGGAATTTGATATTTACGGAAACGTCAATTCCACCCATGTCGGCGGAACCCATATGATGAACGGTATTGGCGGCTCCGGCGATTTCGCCCGCAACGCCTATATGTCGATCTTCGTCACCAAGTCGATCGCCAAGGGCGGCGCCATTTCCAGCGTCGTGCCCATGGTCAGCCATGTCGACCATACGGAACATGATGTCGATATTCTCGTCACTGAAACGGGCCTTGCCGATCTGCGCGGTCTTGCTCCCCGCGAGCGTGCGGCGGTCATCATCGCCAATTGTGTACATCCCGATTATCGCGATGCCCTGACGGATTATTACCAGCGCGCGGCGGCGCGGGGCGGGCACACGCCGCATCTCATCGAAGAGGCTCTGTCCTGGCATAGTGCGCTGCGCGAAAGGGGCACGATGCTACCGCAGCAATAGGCCGCTATTTGACGAGCTGTCCGATTGCCGGTTCAAACGCGGGGCAATTGGGTCCGTTTGGACACACCGCGGCGGAAAGTGCTCGCCGTTCCGCTGTGGTTGCTGGCGCGGCAGTTCCGCCTCCGGTAGAAAATCCTCTCCCCCGGCTGCTATCTGGCTGCCTCTGGGTTGTAGGAGAGTGATGTGATGCCCATTCGCTTCGTGGCCGTAATCGCGATTGTCGCCCTGCTCGCCGGTTGCGGTGGGCGGCCCATCGGGGTCATGACGCCGACGGGGCAGACCGTGGCGGGTACGACGCCGGTCAATCTTCTCGTCGCTACCACCCGTGCGCCATCGGAAAATCCTGCCGTGCTTTTTGGCGGCGAGCGGGGAACGGGGCTCAAGGTCGATGCGGTGACGGTTTCCATTCCGCCCAACGCCAACCGCAAGGTCGGCCAGGTGCAATGGCCGAAGAAGCTGCCGCCGAACCCGCTGAAGGATTTCACCACGGTGGCGCTGGAGCCTATTCGCTCTGAAGCAGAGACCAGAAGCTGGATCAACCGGCATATCAAGAAGGACCGCCGTGTGCTGGTCTTCGTGCATGGTTTCAACAACCGTTACGAGGAATCCGTCTATCGCTTTGCCCAGATCGTCCATGATTCCGGTACGGATGTCGTGCCGGTGGTTTTCACCTGGCCGTCGCGGGCCAGTATTTTCGACTATAATTACGACAAGGAAAGCACCAACTACTCGCGTGATGCGCTGGAGGAGATGCTGACGCGTCTTGCCAGGGACAAGTCCATCGGTGAGGTTACGGTCATGGCCCATTCCATGGGCACCTGGCTTGCGGTGGAGGCCCTGCGCCAGATGGCCATCCGCAATGGCCGCGTCGATCCGAAGATCGGCAATGTCATTCTGGCTGCGCCGGATCTGGATGTGGATGTGTTCAGCCGGCAATTTGCAAGCCTTGGCAAGGCGCCACCGAAATTCACTCTGTTCGTTTCGCAGGATGACCGTGCGCTCAGCCTGTCCCGCCGCATTTCCGGTAATGTCGATCGTCTCGGCCAGATCGACCCATCCGTCGAGCCCTATCGCAGCGAGCTGGAAAAAGCCGGCATCACCGTTCTCGATCTCACCAAGCTGCAATCCGGCGACCGCCTGAACCACGGCAAATTTGCCGAAAGCCCCGAGGTCGTCCGCCTTATCGGCGACCGCCTCATTGCCGGCCAGACGGTGACGGATTCCGATGTCGGGCTGGGTGAGGCTCTGGGCGCAGTCAGCATCGGTGCTGCGCAAACCGTTGGAACGGCCGCCAGTGTGGTGGTCAGTGCACCGATTGCGGTCTTCGATCCGCGCACGCGGGAAAATTATGGCCGGCAGGTGGAACGGCTCGGCCGCTCCGTTGAAAATACCGTCGGATCGGTGGGGGATACGGCGGGTTCCGTGGTGGACGATCAGGCATTGCAACAGTCACAACTGAACTGCGAGGCAGCCGCCAATCGCAAACGGGCGGAATGCCGTAATCGCTAGATGACGAAAACCCTCAGCGTTTTCGTCATCCCGCTCGCTGAGGTTTGTATACAGCTTGTATTTTTATCTGTATGGTCGGGACGATAAACCACCTTCCGGAGTAAGACCCCATGCGTTGGAAACGCACCCTCCAGCTTCTCGATGTCCATTGCGAAGGCGAAATCGGCCGTGTCGTCACCGGCGGGGCGCCGAAAATTCCCGGTAACACGGTGGCCGAGCAACTTCACTGGATGAATACGGATCCGCAGGGAGAGGCGCTGCGCCGCTTCCTGACGCTGGAGCCGCGCGGCACGCCCATGGGCTCGGTCAATCTTCTCCTGCCGCCGAAACATCCGGATGCGCACGCCGCCTTCGTCATTCTGCAGCCGGATCAGGCCCATGCGAGCTCAGGCTCGAATTCCATCTGCGCCACGACTGCGCTTCTGGAAAGCGGCATGGTGGAGATGCAGGAGCCGGAAACCGTCATCATTCTGGAAACGGCGGCCGGCCTCGTGAAAGCCACGGCCACCTGCCGCGACGGGCGCTGCGAAAAGGTCAAGCTGACCATGGTTCCCTCTTTCGTGCATGAGCTGGATGTCAGCATCGACACGCCCGAATGGGGCAAGGTAACGATGGACATTTCCTACGGTGGCATTTTTTACGCGCTGGTCGATGTGCGCCAGATCGGTCTCACCATCGAGAAGGCCAATGCGGCAAAACTCGTTGCCGCGGGTATGACTCTGAAGGACCTCGTCAACCGTGAAATGACCGTCGTTCATCCGGAAATCCCCGCAATATCGGGTGTCGCTTACGTCATGTTCCGTGATGTGGATGCCGATGGCTCCATCCGCACCTGCACCACCATGTGGCCGGGCCGCGCGGATCGGTCGCCTTGCGGCACGGGCAATTCCGCCAATCTCGCCACGCTTTATGCGCGCGGCAAGGTGAAGGTGGGAGACGAATATAAATCCCGCTCGATCATCGGTTCGGAATTCGATGTCGGCCTTTCCGCCGTCACCGAGGTGGCGGGCCGTCCTGCCGTCATTCCCACCATTGCCGGGCGCGGCTTCACCTTTGGTCTGCATCAGGTCGGCCTCGATCCCTTCGATCCGCTGGCTGATGGTTTCGCCATGACCGATGTCTGGGGTCCGGAAGCGGGCAACATCTGAGGCGGGCTTCAAAAAAATGAAATTTACAGCCGCCCGATGGTCTTTGGCGGCTGTTTTCCCGCGGCAAAAGATGCTAAGCGGGCGCCAATTCCATCATGCTCCGAGGTAAACCGATGAAGTCGCTCACCCTGCGCCGCCCTGATGACTGGCACCTGCACCTTCGCGATGGCGCCATGCTGGAAGGCGTGATTGGGGATACGAGCCGCCATTTCGCTCGTGCCATCATCATGCCGAACCTGGTGCCGCCGGTCGTTACCACCGCCGATGCCCGCGCCTATCGCGAACGCATCGTCAAGGCGATCCCGGCAGGCGATCGTTTCGAGCCGCTGATGACCCTCTATCTCACCGAGGATACTGAAGCCGACGACGTGGAGGAGGGCAAGAAGAGCGGCCTCATCACCGCCGTGAAGCTCTATCCTGCGGGTGCGACGACCAATTCCCATGGCGGTGTGCGTGATTTCAACAGGGCCATGCCGGTTCTGGAGCGCATGGCGAAGATCGGCCTGCCGCTCTGCGTGCATGGCGAGGTGACGACACCGGAAGTCGATATTTTCGACCGGGAGAAAGCCTTCATCGATACGGTTCTGGAGCCACTGCGCCAGCGCCTGCCGGAACTTAAGGTGACGATGGAGCACATCACCACCCGCGACGGTGTGGATTACATCAAGTCGTCCAAGGCCAATCTGGCAGGCTCCATCACCACCCATCACCTCATCATCAACCGCAACGCCATTCTCGTCGGCGGTATCAAGCCGCATTATTATTGCCTGCCCGTCGCCAAGCGCGAGGAGCACCGGCTCGCGCTACGGGCTGCCGCAACGTCGGGCGATGCGCGCTTCTTCCTCGGCACGGATTCCGCTCCGCATGTGGACCCGTTGAAGGAATGCGCCTGCGGTTGCGCCGGCATCTATACTTCCATCAACACCATGAGCTGCCTTGCCCATGTCTTCGAGGATGAAAACGCCCTCGATCAACTGGAAGCCTTCGCTTCGCTCAACGGTCCCGCCTGGTATGGGCTGGCGCCGAATGAGGAGACGATCACGCTGGTCAAGCGCGAGGAAGCGGTGGCCTTTCCCGCCAAGATCGAAACGGGCGCCGGGCCGGTGACGGTATTTGATCCGATGTTCCCGCTTCATTGGGATGTAAGCTGATTTTTATGACCGCCGGCACTGCCGGCGGTTTTGTTATGGTCTACAGGCATTCGCCAACCGGCGCCGCCTGCGGATATCTGCAATGCTGAACAGAGACGTTGTGCTTTCCGAAAACCGATCCGGGTTCTCGGAAGCGATAAACCAGGGCCGAAAAAGGAGAACGCCTATGAACCATTTCACATTCACCGACCGCACCGTCGTCGCGGAACTGGTTGCGAAGATGTTGTGGGAAATCAAGGCGGTCCATTTCAACTCCGAAAGCCCCTATACCTTCGCTTCGGGCATGAAGAGCCCGGTCTATATCGATATGCGCAAGCTCATCTCCTTCCCCCGCATCCGCTCGGCGGCGATGGATTTCGCAGCTGCGGCGGTGATGCGCGAAGCGGGTTTCGAGAAATTCGACTGTGTCGCGGGCGGTGAAACGGCGGGCATTCCCTTTGCGGCTTTCCTTGCCGAGCGCCTCGGCCTGCCGATGATCTATTGCCGCAAGAAGCCGAAAGGCCATGGCCGCAACGCCCAGATCGAAGGTCATATGCCGGAAGGTGCCCGCGTTCTCGTCATCGAGGATCTGACGACGGCCGGCGGCTCGATGTTCACTTTCATCGATGCCATCCGCGCGGCGGGCGGCATTGTCGATCACGGCATCGCGCTGTTTTATTACGGCATCTTTGAAGAGGCCGAAGCACGTTTCGCCAATGGCAATGTCAAGCTGCATTACTTGACGACCTGGCGCGACGTTCTGGCGGTCGCCCGGGCTGAAAAACTGTTCGATGAAAAGACCCTGTCCGAGGTCGAGGCCTTCCTTGATAATCCGCTGCCCTGGTCTGCAAAGCGTGGCGGTGTCAGCGAATTGCCGCAATCTTAATTTCGGATGCGGCCAGCCAGGCTTTGTGGCTGGCCTTCCGATCGATCTTCGTCTAAATCGATTTAAGTCCATTTGATTTGCTGTTTTGAGGAGGACCGTAATGATCCTGTGTTGTGGTGAAGCCCTGATCGACATGCTGCCCCGGCAGACGACGCTGGGCGAGGCGGGTTTTGCCCCCTATGCCGGCGGAGCGGTCTTCAACACGGCAATTGCGCTGGGGCGTCTCGGCGTTCCGGCCGCTTTCTTCACCGGTCTTTCCGATGACATGATGGGCGATATCCTGCGCGAGACCCTGCGCGCCAGCAAGGTGGATTTCAGCTATTGCGCCACCCTTTCGCGCCCCACCACCATCGCCTTCGTCAAGCTGGTGGATGGCCACGCGACCTATGCCTTTTACGACGAGAACACCGCCGGCCGGATGATCACCGAAGCCGAACTTCCGGCATTGGGCGCCGATTGCGAAGCGCTGCATTTCGGTGCCATCAGCCTCATCCCGGAACCCTGCGGCAGCACCTATGAAGCGCTGATGACGCGCGAACACGAGACCCGTGTCATCTCGCTCGATCCGAATATCCGCCCCGGTTTCATCAAGGACAAGCAGTCCCATATGGCCCGCATCCGCCGCATGGCGGCCATGTCGGATATCGTCAAATTCTCGGATGAGGACCTGGCTTGGTTCGGTCTGGAAGGCGACGAGGATACGCTTGCCCGTCATTGGCTGCACCATGGCGCAAAACTGGTCGTCGTCACCCGTGGTGCCAAGGGTGCCGTCGGTTACAGCGCCAATCTCAAGGTGGAAGTTGCCTCCGAACGGGTAGAGGTGGTCGATACGGTCGGCGCCGGAGATACCTTCGATGCCGGCATTCTCGCTTCGCTGAAAATGCAAGGCCTGCTGACCAAGGCGCAGGTGGCGTCGCTGAGCGAAGAACAGATCAGGAAGGCTTTGGCGCTGGGCGCGAAAGCCGCAGCGGTCACCGTTTCGCGCGCAGGCGCAAATCCGCCCTTCGCGCATGAAATCGGTTTGTGAAGGGCACGGTTGAACCATTTTGAAAAGGTGGTTCAACACTCTTCCCGGCGCTAAAGCCGTAAAAAACCGTTATTTCGCGATTATCAAGCTTGTGTCCGCTGTTTTTTCACGAAACAAGCATCGCATGAGCGTTCCCAAAACCCATCCTTTCGATTTCGACCCCAGCTATGGCATGCAGCGCGAGCAATTGCTCGCCATTACCCCACCGGAAGCGCCGCCGGGTTTTGATGATTTCTGGAAGAAGCGCTATCGCCGTGCGCTCGCAACAGATCCGCGGCCGGTGCTGCGCAGGAGCAAGTTAACCCACCCCCGCTGGCAGGTCCTCGATCTTTCCTACACATCCACCGACGGCTTCCGTATCGGCGGATGGCTGTTTTTGCCGCGCGAGGGGCAGGTGCGGCGCGGCCTCGTCGTCGGGCACGGTTATGGCGGCCGTGAGGCTCCGGATTTCGATGTGCCGGTGGAGGAAACGGCCGTATTGTTTCCCTGCTTTCGCGGGCTTTCGCTCAGTGCATGTCCGCCGATTTCGTCCGATCCGGCCCTTCATGTCCTCTACAATATCGACAGGAAGGATGATTATATCATCGGCGGTTGCGTCGATGATCTGTGGGTCGCCGTTTCGACGCTTGTCAGCCTTTATCCCTGGCTGGAAGGGCAGGTGGGGTATAGCGGCATCAGCTTCGGCGGCGGCATCGGCACCCTGGCCATCCCTTTCGACGCGCGTATAGATCGGGGCCATCTGGTGGTGCCGACCTTTGGCCACCGGCCGTTCTGGCTGACGCTGCCTACCGTCGGCAGCGCGGATGCGGTCCAGACCTATCAGAAGACCCACGCCAATGTGCTCGAAACCCTGCGCCTGTTCGATGCTGCCTGTGCCGCAGCCCGAATAAAGGTGCCGATGCTGGTCGCGCCCGCGCTTTTTGATCCGGCAGTCGCACCGCCCTGCCAGTTCGCGGTGGCCAATGCTTTGCCGCAATCAAAATTTAATGAAATCTTCATCCTAGACGCGGGCCATTTCGATTACGCTGATAGCGCATCGCAAGATGCGGTCCATAAGGACAAGGTCAGACGGTTTTTCAAGGTGCCATGAAACGCGAATATCTCCGCTGGTATAGTCACAGGCTCCATCGCGACATGGAGCTCCTGATATTCGGTCATGCCGGCGCGAAGGTGCTGATGTTCCCGACACGCGACGGGCGCTTCTTCGAATATGAGGAATTGGGCATCGTCGCGAGCCTTTCCGACAAGCTGGAGGCCGGCCACCTCCAGCTTTATTGTATCGAGGGTCTGGCACGGGAAAGTTTTTACGCGGGCCATAACCACCCCGCCGACCGTGTGCGCCGTCATGCGGCACTTGAGGCCTATATTCTCAATGAAGTGCTGCCGCTGATGGCGGAGAAAAACCCGGACGGCGACACGATCGTGCAGGGTTGCAGCCTCGGTGCCTTTCAGGCGGCGAGCCTCGTTTTCCGCCACCCACATCTCTTCACCAAGCTCGTCGCCTTTTCCGGCCGTTATGACCTGACGATGAAGGTGGAATCCTTCGGTGATCTGTTCGACGGCTATTATGACGACGATGTCTATTTCCACATGCCGAGCCACTTTCTGCCCGGCCTTGCCTGCCCCTTCCGGCTGGAACAGCTGCGCCGCATCGACATGGTCTTCACCATCGGCGATGCCGACCCGTTTCTGGACAACAACCATCATCTGAGCCGCCTGCTTTCAGACAAGCAGGTGGGACATCAGCTGCATGTCTGGGAAGGGCGTGCCCATCGTGCCGGTGCGTGGCGGAAGATGGCAGCACTTTATATTTGAAGACGCAGCGCCGTCTCAGGTCAAAAGAAATTCCATCAGGGCGTTCTGCGCATGCAGAAGATAGGCCTTGGCGGCCCGGCTTTGGCAGGCCGGGTGCAGCATGGCGTCTGCAGTTACTTCCTGTCCACGGGCGACCGGCGGGCAGGGCAAAAAGATCGTGTCAGGCCTCATCCTGTCGAGAAGAGACGCGGATATGCTAAAAGCGGCAAGATCGTGATCCGATCCGGCAGGCCAGGAATCGGTAATGATCACATCCGCGTCGAGCAACTCCTGATGTCGGAGCTTGTTCTGAAGTTTGAATTGGTGAGCGCGGGATCGGTGACATGCCATTGATCGGGATAGACCTGCGTGACCTGAATCGGCAGGGATATCGAGGCCTCTACCCATGAGCGTAGAATATTGGCATCCGGCGCCACACCCACAATTTTGAGGTCGTCTATACGGCCCCTCACACTTTTGACGTAGGCCAAATCGCCAAGCGTTTCGCATGGATGATTGGACCTGGTCCGCGCGTTAATGACGGGTGCACTCATTTCGGCTGCAAGTGCTCGCAGGGTCGAGAGTTCTTTCGTGCGGACAATCAGCAGGTCGAACCAATTGTCGAGATAGCCCGCCAGATCGACAATTTCTTCGCGGCCATTAAAGCTGATTGGAATGGTGACGCAAATGCCGCCCATCGCCTGAATACCAAGATCGAAGGCTGCGGTATTGCGCCAGCCGGTGTCGTCAACGATCAGCCCGACGCGCTTTCCCTTGAGAGTTTGTGGCATGGTGGCCGTCGACCAGTGCCCGGCCAGACTACCGGCACGGTCCATGATCGACAGGACCGCACCCGCGGGCAGATCATGAAACTTCAGGAAATCCTTTCCCGGCCGGAACGGCATAGGCACCTCCAAAACGACATCCCATCCATGCTGTATTAAAAAAAGCCGGAAGTTTCCTTCCGGCTCTCGCAAGATCGTGGCGGCTGAGTTTTATCCAGCCAGACCGGCAAGCGTCTTCACCAGCCCCTGTGTCGAGCTGTCATGGCCGGCGGCACTTTCCTTGCCTTCGACGACGGGAAGCAGGCCCGTTGCCAGTTCCTTGCCAAGCTCCACGCCCCACTGGTCGAAGGAGTTGATGCGGAACAGCACGCCTTCCACGAAAACGCGGTGTTCGTAAAGCGCGATGAGGCGGCCGAGTGCGAAAGGCGTCAGCCTGTCGTAAACGAAGGTGATGGAGGGGCGGTTGCCGGTGAAGACGCGGTGCGGCGCGATGAAATCGGCCAGTTTGTCTTCCATGCCCTTGGAGGTGAGCTGGGCTTTGGCCTCGGCAAGCGTGCGTCCTTTCATCAGCGCTTCCGACTGCGCGAGGCAATTGGCGATGAGAAGCTGGTGCTGGTGGCGCAGTTCCGGCTCGAAACCATTGGCGGCGATCATGAATTCCGCGGGGATGACGCTCGTGCCCTGGTGGATCAGCTGGTAGAAGGCGTGCTGGCCGTTGGTGCCGGGCTCGCCCCAGACGACCGGGCCGGACTGGCCTTCGACCGGCGTGCCGTCAATGGTCACGCCCTTGCCGTTCGATTCCATGTCCAGCTGCTGAAGATAGGCCGGGAAACGCGACAGGCGCTGATCATAGGGCAGGATCGCTCGTGTCGGATAGTTCAGTACGTTGCGGTTATAAAAACCGATGAGGCCGAGCAGCATCGGCAGGTTTTCGCGGATCGGCGCCTCGCGGAAGTGGCGATCCATGGCATGTGCGCCATCCAGGAACTTGCCGAAATTGTCCGGCCCGATGGCGATCATCAGCGGCAGGCCGATGGCCGACCAGATCGAATAACGTCCGCCAACCCAGTCCCAGAAACCGAAGATGCGATCGCTTTCGATACCGAAGGCGGCGACCTTTTCCAGCGCGGTGGAAACGGCGGCGAAGTGGTGCTTGACCGCGTTTTCACCCAGCTTTTCGGCGATGAAGCGGCGCGCGGTGGCGGCATTCGTCATCGTTTCGATGGTGGTGAAGGTCTTCGACGCCACGATGAAGAGCGAAGTTTCCGGGTCGATGAGCTTCAGCGTATCGGCAATATGTGCGCCATCGATATTGGAAACGAAATGCGCGCGTGGGCCGTCATGGAAAGGTGCGAGCGCGAGCGTCGCCATCACCGGGCCGAGGTCGGAGCCGCCAATGCCGATATTGATGACGTCGGTGATTTTTTTGCCCGTCGCGCCCTTGAGCGAACCGGAACGAATGGCATCGGCAAACTTGCCCATGGCGGCGAGAACGCCGTTCACATCCGGCATCACATCCTTGCCATCCACGAGAACCGGTGTGTTGGAGCGGTTGCGCAGTGCGGTATGCAGCACGGCGCGGTCTTCGGTGAAGTTGATGGCCTTGCCGGAGAACATTTCCTCACGCTTGGCCTCGACACCGCCCTCGCGCGCGAGCTGTTCGAGAAGGGTTACGATCTCCTCGTTCACGGCGCATTTGGAATAATCCATCAGAAGGTCATCGAACTGCGCGCTGAAACGGCTGAATCTCTTGTCGTCGGCCGCAAAGGCGGCGCGAAGATCGGTTGCGGCTGTGCTGCTTGCCGTTGCTTTCAGTTTTTCGATGGTGGCCTGCATCTTGTGCTCCTCGGCTTCCGTGGAAGGATGAGGAAACTATTCTTTTTCCAGCGGCCAAATCAAGGCGACTTCGATAAAAGAAAAGAGCCGGTCGGCCGGCTCTCCCTTCGTTCAGTTCAGGTTGCGCAATTCGCGCCGCAAAATCTTGCCGACGTTCGATTTCGGCAGCTCGGTGCGGAACTCGATGATCTTCGGCCGCTTGTAGTTCGTCAGGTTCTTGGCGCAGAAGGCCTTGAGTTCGGCTTCCGTGAGCGCCTGGTCCTTCTTGACGACGAAAAGCTTGACGGTTTCGCCGGAATGTTCGTCCGGAACGCCGATCGCGGCGCATTCCAGCACGCCCGGATGGCTGGCGGCCACTTCCTCGACCTCGTTCGGATAGACGTTGAAACCGGAGACGAGGATCATGTCCTTCTTGCGGTCGACGATCTTGGTGTAACCGCGTTCATCCATGAACCCCATGTCGCCCGAGCGGAAGAAACCGTCCGCCGTCATGGCTTTTGCCGTCTCATCGGGCCGCTGCCAATAACCGGCCATGACCTGCGGTCCGCGAATGCAGATTTCACCGACTTCGCCGGTCGGCAGGCTGTTGCCGTCCTCGTCGCGAATGTCGATTTCGGTCGAGGAGATGGGCAGGCCGATGGTGCCGCTGAATTCCCGGGAATCGAGGCGATTGACCGTTGCCACCGGCGATGTCTCGGAAAGACCGTAACCTTCGGCAATCGGGCAGCCGACGATGGAAAGCCAGCGTTCCGCGACGGGTCTCTGCACGGCCATGCCGCCGCCGAGAACCAGAATGAGCGTCGACAGGTCGAGCTTGCGGAAATCCTCATTGTTCATCAGCGCATTGAAAAGCGTATTGATGCCGGGAAAAACATGCGGACGAAAATGCGACAGCTCCTTTACGAAGCCGGGAATATCGCGCGGATTGGCGATCAGCAGGTTGTGGCCGCCAAGCGCAATGCCCATCAGCGAATTCACCGTCAGCGCGAAGATGTGGCACAGCGGCAGCGCGCAGATGAAGTTCAGAACCTCCGGGCGGTCCTTGTGGCCGTTGAAGGCGGCGTCCAGCCACAGGCTGATCTGCGCCTTGTTGGCGAGAAGATTGGCATGGGTGAGAACCGCGCCCTTGGATACGCCCGTCGTTCCACCGGTATATTGCAGGAAGGCGATGTCCTGCGCCGTAAGGCTGACCGGTTTTAGGGAGGACCCCTGGCCTTCCTTCAGCATGGCCTTGAAGCTGATGGAGCCGGGAATGGCATAGGCAGGTACCAGTTTCTTGACCTTGCGAACCACCAGATTGACGATATGTCCCTTGAGGCCGAGAAGATCACCCATCGCCGCGACGACCACATGCCGGACGGCGGTTTTTGGCACCGCCTGTTGCGCCACATGGGCGAAGTTCTCCAGCACGAACAGGGCTTTTGCGCCGGAATCCTTGAGCTGATGTTCCAGTTCGCGTGGTGTGTAGAGCGGATTGACATTGACCACGACCATGCCCGCCCGCAAAATTCCATAAACCGCGACGGGATTTTGCAGGATGTTCGGCATCATCACCGCAACCCGGTCGCCTTTTTCCAGTCCTCTGGATTGCAGCCAGGCGGCGACCGCGCGGGTGTCGACGTCGAGCTCCCGGTAGGTCAGGGATTTTCCCATGCTGGAAAAGGCCTTGCGGTCGGCAAATTGCTTGCAGCTCTTTTCGAGAAGGTCGACGAGGGAGGCATTTGCCGAGGCGGGAATCTCTGAAGGCACGCCCGGCGGATAGGATGCCAGCCAGCGCTTGGTAACACCGACATTTTCCGGATGTCCCAGGGACAATTCACTCATGCTGCTCCTCCCAGAGTCTTTGTCGCGCCGCGCGTTCCATGGAACACGAGGGGGCGCTTTGTGCTGCCTGATAGTCACGAGGCTCCCGCATCAGCCGGCACAACCTGCCGGGCTGAGGGAACCTCATGTGGCGTCACCGGATCGACCGCTCCTCTCGCTCCCCGGTAACGAATGATAGACGCGTAATCCCTTGGCGTCCATCACATCGGTAAAGCCTATTTAACTCTAACGTAAACGTCAATATTGCTGCCGCACATCTCGCCAACTCGTGAAGGGAAACACATTTTCCCGACTTTTTTGACTTTAATCCTGATTTGAGCGATCAACATAATTCGCAAAGCAGGGCAGGATTGGAAATGGCAGGCAGCGCAGCGCTTGAACTGAAATCGGTGGGAAAAAGATTTGGCGATACGGATGTTCTGTCCGATATCGATCTTGCCGTTGAACGTGGCGAAATTATTTGTCTGGTGGGACGCTCCGGCTGTGGAAAATCGACTTTGCTGCGTATTGTGGCTGGCGTAGAAACACCGGATCGCGGCAGCGTTTCCTTAAATGGCAATGTTGTTGCCGGGTCTGCTGCCTTTGTCGAACCGGAAAAGCGCAATATTGGTTTCGTCTTTCAGGATTACGCGCTGTTCCCGCACCTGACGGTGGAGCAGAACGTCATGTTCGGTCTCCGGTCGCTGCCGAAGGCCGAGGCGCGCCGCCGTGCTGCGGAAATGATCGATCATGTTCATCTGCAGGATCTGGCTAAACGTTATCCGCACACGCTTTCGGGTGGCGAGCAGCAGCGCGTGGCACTTGCCCGTGCGCTTGCCCCGCAGCCCGGCCTGCTGCTGATGGATGAGCCCTTTTCCAATCTGGACCGTGGATTGCGCGACAGCGTGCGTGAGGAAACGCTCGGCCTTCTGCGGCAACTGGGCACCACGGCGATCATGGTMACCCATGATCCGGAGGAGGCGTTATCGGCAGGTGACCGTGTGGTGCTGATGCAGCGCGGGCGCATCGTCCAAAGTGGTACGGGTTACGAAATCCACGACAATCCCAAAACCCGCTATGCCGCCGATTTTTTCTGCGCCTTCAACAAGATCGAAGGCCGGGTGAAACAGGGCCGCGTCGAGACGCCGCTCGGGCTGCTGGGCGATGCTTCCGATCTGCCGGATGGTCTTGCCGCAGTCGCATATGTTCGCCCCAATGCGATTTCGATCATCGAGGATGGCGCCGCCAAAGAGGGCATTGCCGGCGAAATATCGAGCCGTGTCTTCCTCGGCGAGATCGAGCAGCTTGGCATAGCCGTGCCTGGACTGCCCGCCGATCTGCGCGTCAGGACGATGCAGCGCACGCCCGCCAGAACCAAGGCCGTACGCTTTGGCATCGATCCCAAGGGGGTCCTCATATTTACCTGAAGTTGAATGAGCGGATTGGCCTTTTTATTCCCGCCCTGTTTTCAACTCTTGGTGATCAAGGACGTGCGAAAAACCGAGAAATAAAACTTGATTTGCACCGTCATGTATGATGTTTGCTCCCCTATTGCCGCTATCGGAGAGGGAGACACCATATGACAAAATTTACTCGATTTGCCCTGCTTGCCAGCACGGTTGCCTTTGCCGCCGGGACGGTGAACGCCGCTGAGCTCAACATCTATACGACCCGCGAGCCGGGCCTGATCCAGCCCCTGCTGGAATCCTTCACCGCGTCGAGCGGCGTCAAGGTCAACACCGTGTTCCTGAAGGACGGTCTTGCTGAGCGCGTTCTGAGCGAGGGCGCCAGTTCGCCTGCCGACGTTCTGATGACGGTGGATGCTGGTAATCTCGTTGATCTCGCCGAAAAGGGTGTCACCCAGGCGGTCGAATCCGAGACGCTGACCAAGGCTGTTCCGGCTGAGCTTCGCGATGCCAAGGGTCACTGGTTCGCGCTTTCCATGCGCGCCCGCGTCCTTTATGCGGCGAAGGATCTCGATCTCGCCTCCTTCAATTATGAAGATCTGGCGGATGCGAAGTGGAGGGGCAAGGTCTGCATCCGCGCCGGCCAGCATCCCTACAACACGGCGCTGTTTGCCGATTACATCGCCCATTACGGCGCGGCGGACACCGAAAAGTGGCTTGCCGGCGTCAAGGATAACCTTGCCCGCAAGGCTGGCGGCGGCGACCGTGACGTTGCCAAGGACATTCTCGGTGGCATTTGCGATATCGGCATTGCCAACTCCTATTATGTCGGCCTGATGCGCTCGGGCAAGGGCGGCGAGGAGCAGGTGAAGTGGGGCGATGCCATCAAGGTGGTTCTGCCGACCTTCAAGAATGGCGGCACTCAGGTCAACATTTCGGGCGCGGCCGTGGCCAAGAACGCTCCGAACAAGGCGGAAGCCGTCAAGCTCCTGGAATATCTCGTCTCGGACGAAGCCCAGAAGATCTATGCCGAAGCCAACTACGAATATCCGGTCAAGCAGGGTGCGGCTCTCAACGAGATCATCGCTTCCTTCGGAACGCTGAAGATCGACAACAAGCCGCTCACGGAAATCGTCTCGCACCGCAAGCAGGCGAGCGAGCTGGTCGACAAGGTTGGTTTCGACAAGTAAGTCCAGTCGACGATAACAAGGTGGAAGGCGTTCGCACCCGCGGGCGCCTTTCCGCGTATTTTCCAGAAGCACATGAACGCAGACGCCACCCAGCCATTGACCCCCCGGGCGAGAGCCAGGTTTTCCTCCACCTTCTGGTGGCTGGGCCTTTCGTTGCTGGCGGTCTGTGGCGCCATGGTGCCGGTTCTGGCACTTGTTTCGCAGGCGGTGCAGGGCTCGGAAGGCCTGTGGGACCATCTCGGCGCGACCGTGCTATGGACGGCCCTGCCGGATACGGCGATCCTTCTTGCCGGTGTCGGGCTGCTGGCCGGTGTGGTGGGAACCTCTGCCGCCTGGCTGGTCACCGCCTATGATTTTCCCGGCCGCAGAGTGCTGGAATGGGCGCTGCTGCTGCCGCTGGCCATGCCCACCTATATCGTCGCTTACGCCTATCTCGATATTCTGCATCCGATCGGGCCGGTGCAGGGTGCGATACGGTGGCTGCTCGGTTATTCCAGCCCGCGCGAATTCCGGCTGCCGGACATAAGATCGACCGCAGGCTGCATTGTCCTTCTTGGCTTTGTGCTGTTTCCTTATGTCTATATTCCCGTGCGCGCCATGTTCCTGACGCAGGCGGGTAACCTGCTGGAAGTGGCCCGCACGCTCGGCGTTTCCCGGCGTGCGGCCTTTTTCAAGGTCGCGGTTCCGCTGGCGCGCCCGGCAATCGCGGTGGGTGTCAGTCTCGCGCTGATGGAGGCGTTGAACGATATCGGCGCTTCGGAATTTTTGGGCGTCCGCACTCTCACGGTTTCGGTCTACACCACCTGGGTCACGAAATCGGACCTGCCGGGTGCGGCGCAGATCGCGCTTTCCATGCTGTTCATCGTTGTCGCCCTCGTGGCGCTGGAGCGCTGGGCGCGGCGCAAGCAGCGTTATGCGGTTTCCGCGCAGAAAAGCCGGGAGCTGGAGCCGCTGCGGCTGACCGGCCCGAAGGGCTGGGCGGCCTTTACGCTCGGCAGCCTGCCGGTCTTGATCGGCTTCGTGGCGCCGGCGAGTTATCTCGTCATCGAGGCATGGAAGCGGTTCCGTTTCAGTGGTCTGTCGGCCCGTTTTGCCGATGAGGCCGTGAACACCATCGTCTTTGCCGGGCTGGCGACGTTGATCACCCTGATCCTCGGCCTCGCGGTCGCTTATGCCATGCGCCTTGCTCCGGGGCGCCTGTCGCTCTGGTCCTACCGCCTCTCGACGGTCGGTTATGCGGCCCCCGGCACGGTCATCGCCATCGGCGTGCTGATCGCGCTTGGCGGTTTCGACCGTTTTGTAGACCAGACCATGCGTGACTGGTTCGGCATTTCCACCGGCCTGATTTTCATCGGCAGTGGCGCGGCCCTCATCTATGCCTATTCCGCTCGTTTCCTCACCATTGCGGCGGGCGGTGTCGATGCGGGCTTGAGCCGCATCCCACAATCCTTCGATCACGCCTCGCGCACGCTTGGGCGATCCGCGACCCAGACCTTCCGCCAGATTCATCTGCCGCTTTCCAAAGCCTCGCTGGCGGCGGCGGCACTGCTGATCTTCGTCGATTGCGTCAAGGAACTTCCCGCCACGCTTCTCCTTCGACCGCTCAATTTTGAAACCTTCGCCACCCATCTTTATGGCGAAGCGGCGCGCGGCACCTATGAGGAGGCATCTATCGCAGCACTGGCGATTGTCGTCATCGGCATGCTTCCCGTGGTGCTGCTTGCGCGGATCGGCCGGCGCAAGGGCTGACATCCACGCCTTGCCTTATAAATGACGGGTCTGAAGCTGTGCGAGAAGCCAATAAGCTTCAAATCCGCCCCGAAAACGACAAGCATCCCGTCTTAATCCTGATGTAAACACTCATCTTAATTGAGGTGTTGCGGCCTGTCGGATATGGACATCGGCCGCTATCTGTTTCGGGGCATATCGTGAAAAATTTGCATGGGAAGTTTTTGAGCCGTCTGGCTTTGGGAACGGCTGCCGTTGTTCTGATGGGGCCTGTGATGGGCCACGCACAGGAAACGACCGTCCTGAAACAGATTACCGTTGAAGGACAGGGCGCGGAAAACGCGACAGGACCGGTCCGAGGGTATGTCGCGAAGAAAAGCGCGACGGGTTCGAAAACCGAGACGGAAACGAAAGACATTCCCCAGTCCGTATCGGTCGTCGGCCGTCAGGAAATGAACGACCGCGGCGCCGTGACCAAAATCGACGAGGTGCTGCGTTATACGCCCGGCGTGACGGCGGAGCCTTTTGGCACGGACCCGGATACGGACTGGTTTTACATCCGCGGTTTCCAGGCAACCCAGACCGGTGTGTTCCTCGATGGGCTGAACCTGTTCAGCTATGGTTTCGGCGGTTTCCAGATGGATGCCTACGGTCTGGAGCGGGTGGAGATTCTCAAAGGGCCTGCTTCGGTGCTTTATGGTGGCGCCAATCCCGGCGGTATCGTGCAGCTGGTCCGCAAGCGCACCCAGGACGAGCCGATCCGCGAAACGGAAATCGGCATCAACAATTTCGGCAATGCCTTCTTCGGTTTCGATCTCGGCGACAAGGTTGATGAGCAGGGCGTGTGGAAATATCGCGTCACCGGCAAGGTCTCGGGCGGCGACAATTACACCGACTATTCCGAGGATCTGCGCGGTTTCATCATGCCGCAGATCACCTTCGAGCCGGATGCCCAGACGAGCGCCACGCTCTACGGTTATTTCTCGGCACTCGATCAGGTCCATGTCGGCAACGGCTTCCTGCCCTATGTCGGCACCGTGGTCGATGCGCCGTTCGGCAAGCTTGACCGCAAGGCCTTTTATGGCGAACCGGACATCGATAATGGCCGTGTCTACCAGTCGATGGTGGGCTACGAAGTCAGCCACGAATTCGACAATGGCTGGAAGATCAGCCAGAATGCCCGTTACGGCCATCTCTACAAGCACGAGACCGGGCCCTATGCGGGCGGCTGGGCCAATGCCGATGCCAACGGCCAGCCGATTCTCGACCCCGCCACCAACGACTATATGCTGACCCGCTTCGGTTATGACGGTGTGTCGAAGGTCGATAGCTTCGGCGTCGACAACCGCCTCGAAGGCCAGTTCGATACCGGCGCGATCAGCCATTCGCTGCTGGTCGGCCTCGACTACAAATATTACCGGCTGGACCAGGTGCAGGCCTGCTGCGGATCGAACGCGATCGGTGCGCTCAATCCTGTTTATGGCTCGACGCAGGGAACGAACTTCGTTTATGCCGACAATATTGTCACCCAACAGCAGATCGGCATCTATGCCCAGGATCAGCTGCGTTTTGGCGATGGCTGGCTGGTCACGCTGAATGGCCGTTATGACTATGTCGATACCGAGCTGAACAACCGGCTGCCGGCGGCTGTTTCCCGCCGCTCCAATGATGATGCGCTGAGCGGCCGTGCCGGTCTGGCCTATGAATTCGACAATGGCCTGACCCCCTATGTTTCGGCAGCCACCTTCTTCAATCCGCTGATCGATACGCTTGCCGACGGCACCCCGGCTTCCCCGGAGGAAGGGCACCAGTTCGAGGCGGGCATCAAATACGAGCCGAGCTTCTTCGACGGCAGCATCACGGCTTCCATCTTCAAGCTGGTCAAGGATAATGCCATCGTTTCCTATACGGCTGGCGGCATAACCACGAGCGGCCAGTTCGGGCAGGTGGAATCCACCGGCTTCGAGTTGGAAGCCAAGGCCAATCTCGACGATAACTGGAAGGCGCTCGCCTCCTATTCCTATACCGATCTCGATATCACCAAGGATGCCAATCCCAACCTGATCGGCAAATCGCCGTGGATCGTGCCCGCTCACACCGCGTCGCTATGGGTAGACTACGCCTTCACCGATGAGACGTTTGAAGGCCTCAGCATCGGTGGCGGCGTGCGTTATCAGGGCAAGTCCTGGGCGGATGCGGCAAACACGCTGCGTGTACCAGACGCTGCGGTCTTCGATGCCGCCATCCGCTATCAGAAGAACGACTGGACGGCCTCAGTCAACGTCGCGAATGTCTTCGACAAGGAATATGTGAAAAGCTGCGCCGGCGTCTCCGTCTGCGGCTGGGGCGATAGCCGTACCATCACCTTCAAGCTTTCCAAGAAGTGGTGATAGCGGGCCTATGGCCGGCAGTTGCGGGAAATATAGTTTGCCACTATAAACATGAATAGATTTATCATGTTTATAGTGGCGCCATGGCGCCTTGCGGGATCAAGAGGCCATGGCTTTCCGCGTGCGGATGGAAAATGAGATCGAGGGCTTTGCCGTTATCGGCGGTCCGCGCTCGAGGGTGTGGAACGGCATCGTCGCCGATCTCTGGGATGTGCGCTGCGCGCCGAAGGCGGGTGGCCGTTATGTCGGCAAGGATCCGCGTTTCGTTTTCCTGCTCGATATGGACGGGACGGATGACGGCCGGTTCATGATGAACCGCTGCCGCCGCGACACTTACGGATCGTCCAGGGCGAACCGGATTTCCTTCGTACCCGCCGATCTGGATGTGCATGCCGAACTCAGCAATGTCTCCTTCGTGCGCCATCTCGATCTGCATTTCGATGCGGGATTGCTGGGTGCACGGCTGGTGCAAGGCTTCGATCCGCACGCTCTTCTCGATCCGCATCTGATGTTCGAGGATGAACGCCTGCTGGCGCTGGCGCGGCTGATCGCTGCCGAATGCGATAATCCCGATCCGCTGCACGATCTCTATGGCGAAAGCCTCGTGCTCGCGCTCTTGACGGATTTCCTCAAGGTGAAACGGGAGCCGGTCAGGAAGCGCAGCAAACTTGCCGCCTGGCAATTAAGGGCGGCGACCGATTATATCCGTGAACATTGCCTGCGGTCGATCCGGCTGGAGGAACTGGCGGAACTCACCAACCTTTCGCAATCCCATTTCAGCCACGCCTTCAAGGCGTCTACCGGTGTGCCGCCGCATCAGTGGCAGATGCAGGCGCGCATCGATCACGTCAAGGAACTGATGATGAGGCCCGACATGGCGCTGACGGATATCGCCATCGCCGCCGGTTTTTCCGATCAGGCGCATTTCTCCCGCGTTTTCCGCAAGATGGTCGGCGTTTCCCCGTCCGTCTGGCAAAAAATCCGCCAGTAGACGCCTTTTCATTCCGTCCTTCTTCAGGGGAATTCCGGTCGCAGCGCCGGGAAGCTCTCGGAACGATTTGCCGGTGCCGGGGTTTACCAGACGTGACACCAACGCGGAAAATCAAGGAGGAAACAAGATGTCGTATCAGGAACCCCACACCGGACAGGACCCCTATGTCAAGGACACGCCGAACCTTATCGCCAGCGACAAGGTGGAAGGCACCCGCGTTTATGGCGCTGACGGCAAGCATATCGGTTCGATCCAGCGCATCATTCTGGAAAAACGCGGCGGGCGGGTCGCTTATGCCGTGCTGAGCTTTGGTGGCTTCCTCGGCATCGGTGATGACTATTACCCGCTTCCCTGGGAGAAGCTTCACTATGACGAGGAAGTGGATGGTTATCGTATCGATCTGACCAAGGAACAGATTGAAAACGCGCCGCACTTCACCAATCTTGACGATGACGACCTGCTCTATGCAAAGGACCGCAAGGTCTATGACTATTACGGCGTATCGCCATACTGGATGTAAGCTTCAAAAAGGCGCCACCGCCTGTTTGCCAGCGGAAGTGCACCCCATAAAGAAACGGCTCCCTTGCGGGAGCCGTTTTCGTCTGGGCCTGTCAGTGCGGGTTTTTCTGTATCTCGGAAACCGCATCGGTAAAGCACTTGCGCGCTTCTTCCGGCGATTTGCGTCCGTCCAGGGCGGCGCGGCACGCGCTTCTGGCTCTCACGAAGCTCAATCCGCCAATTTGGGGCCAGCCTTCGGTCAATAGTGTCAGCGCTTCGAAGGGGCCGGCGATGACACTCTTGCCATTCGCCTCAAGATTGACCTCGACAGGTTCTGTCCATCTCTCGTTCTTCATCGTGCACCTCCCAGAGCAACGCGATCCCGAAATACACCCGACAAGCGAAGCAACCCATGAACGCAGTCGTGTGTCACTGCTGCCTAGGATATGCGCAAGCCGGCGAATTGACAACGGGGATCAGCGGAAGCCGAAAAACGACAGGATCGCCAGGACGATGACGACGAGGCCGACGATGTAGATGATCTGGTTCATGATATTCTCCTTGGCAGTTGTCATCACCATAACGTGAAGGAGAAGGTGAGGTTCCAGCCGCTATTGAGAATTTAATCACGTACTGAAATGTAGCGGGCGTCCCATCGCCGCAGGCAGGATTTCACCTGCGCAGGATCACCCAGATGGCGTGAATAATGCCGGGAACATAACCGCACAGCGTCAAAAGAATATTCAGCCAGAAATGCAGGCCAAGCCCGACCTGAAGAAACACGCCGACGGGTGGAAGGATGATGGCGATGAGAATACGAATGACGTCCACGATGAAGGGCTTTCCGGTTGCTTATGATCTGCCGGAGAACGTGTGGTGGGCGGTTTGGTTTCAAAGGTTTTGGTGATCGCGGGAACTGGTGGACGTTTCATCAAGCAGTAGCCCTGGTGACCTTCGGGTTATCTCTGGCCGAGGGTTGGCAATCTGCATATGGCCATCGGACTGACGGTCGATAGGCAAAATGATTTCCTCGACAAGCCTCGCCTTGATCTGCTTGCTGACGAGGCGATAACGCGTCAGGATTTTTATCAAGGCCAGCAGGAAGCAGGGAGGAATCAATAGCCATAGCGCCTTGATCCAGTCCGGTGAGGATTGGAATGTATCCAGCAAATCCGCCCAAAAATTGCAATCATTCATGATCTTGCGCCATAGGTGGCAGGTGGTTCGAAATCAAATATGTATTAAAATACATGGAGAAATTTTTCACGCAACGGCCTTGTGCCGTTCATGGAGATCAAGAAACGCTTCGGATTGGCTGTAAAGGAAAAGCGGGTTGCGCTGGGCATTTCGCAGGAAGAACTTGCGATGCGCATTGAAGCCGATCAGGCCTATATAAGCCGGGTTGAAGCAGGGCAGATAAATGCCACACTTGAAACCGTGGAGCAGATCGCTTCGGCTCTAAACGCAGATGTGGCAGAACTTCTGAAGTTGTCCTAATTTAAATCCAATCCATTCATGCAGTTCTAGCCAGCCGCCATTGGGGCCGAAGATCGAAATGCGGATAAGGCCTACATTCAGCTGGGCATCATTTGCCGCTTGCGTTCGACATCTCGTGTTTAGCCGCACGTGCAAGAAACCCGGATCGTGTCAGCCCTCTCGCTTCAGCGAAGGCATCAGAGAAACTAGGTTCAGGAGCCAGCGCTTTGATTTGGATTTCTTTGTTTGAAAATGGTGCCGCTTACGTGACTCGAACACGTGACCCCGTCATTACGAATGACGTGCTCTACCAACTGAGCTAAAGCGGCCCGAGCATGATCCGTTTGTTGCGGATCAGCTTCATGGCGGGCTGATACAGGCAATGCCGACGGATTTCAAGCCTTGAATGCATGGCTTTTGAAATTTCCGCAAAAAGCTTTGCCTGTCCGTTGTTTACAGGTGGCGTCAGGCTTTTGCGCAGATGCGGTTTCTTGCCGCTTCATATTCGCTCGCCAGCCGATCGACCAGTGTCGCCACCGGTTCCACCGCCTTGACGGCGCCGATGCCTTGGCCAGCGCCCCATATGTCCTTCCACGCCTTGGCACCGCCGGTGGCGGTTTCAAAATCCATTTTTGAAGGGTCGGCTTCGGGCAGCTTGTCGGGGTCCATGCCGGAGGCGAGGATAGAGCTTTTCAGATAGTTGCCGTGCACGCCGGTGAAGTAGTTCGAATAAACGATGTCCTTCGCCTGTGCGTCGACGATCGCCTGTTTATAGCCTTCGGAGGCGCGTGCCTCTTCGGTGGCGATGAAGGGGGAGCCGATATAGGCCATATCCGCACCCATCGCCTGCGCCGCGAGGATGGAGCCGCCATTGGCGATGGCGCCGGCCAGAAGCAGCGGGCCGTCGAACCATTCGCGGATTTCCTGAACAAGGGCGAAGGGTGAAAGCGTGCCCGCATGTCCGCCGGCGCCGGCCGCCACCGCGATCAGCCCATCCGCACCCTTGCGGATGGCGGAGCGGGCATGGCGATCGTTGATGATGTCGTGCAGCACGATGCCGCCATAGGAATGCACGGTGGCATTGACTTCCGGCACCGCACCCAGCGAAGAAATCACCACCGGCACCTTGTATTTCACGCAAAGGCCGAGATCGTGCTCCAGTCGCCGGTTGGACATGTGCACGATCTGGTTGACCGCGAAGGGTGCCGCCGGGCGGTCGGGATTGGCGCGATTATGCGCGGCCAGTTCCTCGGTGATCATCGCCAGCCATTCGTCGAGCTGGCTTTCAGGCCGCGCGTTCAACGCCGGAAAAGCGCCGATGACGCCGGCCTTGCACTGCGCCAGCGTCAGTTGCGGATGCGAAATGATGAATAGCGGTGATGCTATGACCGGAAGACGCAGATTGTCTTTCAGCACGGACGGTAGCATGTCTCCTCCCACGAATTACGTTTACGCGCACGTAAGTCAATATCGCGTTCGGCGACGGATTGAAAGCGAAAACAGCATGGCGCAGACCTCTCGAACCTGCGTTCGTAACGCCACAATGGATCGATTTTCCTCAAGGCAATCCGGTCTTTATCATAAACGACGCTTGCGGAGGGGCGGCATAGCCGTTACCGAATCGTGAAGACATGGCGCAGCGCGGCATATTTTTGCACAGCGCAACAGAACAAGGATCGGTCGTGAGCGGACTGGAAACGGCAATCAGAAATGCTCTGGAAAAATCGGACAGATCGAACGCCGAAGTTCGTGCACGCATTTACCAATCCTCCCGTCAGGCACTGGAAGCGGGCCTGCGCAAGCAGGGCATAGACGATCCGCAGGTCGTCTCCCAGCAGCGCCAGCGGCTCGAAAGCCTGATCCATCTCATCGAAAATGAAGAGCGCAACCGTCTCCTGGACAGGGTGGAGCAGCAATTGCGCCCGCCTGTGCCGGAAAGTCCGGCGCAGGACGATCACTCGGTTGATCCGGTTTCGCAGGCCCCCCATCACGACAATATGGCCGTCGAGCCGGAACTGCGCGGGGAAACGCGCGAGGTGCGGCCGGGTGCCGCTGCCGCTGCTCCGGAGCCGCTGAATGCGACGCGGCGCAATGGAAAGCCGCCGAAGCGGGGCTCCAGCGCGGCCGATGTGTCGCTTGCTTTCCGTCCGGAAGGCGCGGTTGGCCGCCGCAAGCGCCGTGGCCTGTTTGCCCGGCTTTTCATCTATGTGACGCTTCTGGCCTTTATCGGTTTCGGCGCCTGGTGGGTTTATTCTTCCGGCCTGCTGCTGTCGCCGGAACAGCGCGATACCAGCGTGCCCAATCCGCCGGCGCAGGTGCAGGCGGAGGATTTCAACGGCACGGAGCCCGCGCCGAGCCTTTCGGCAGGCCGGGGCTTTTCCGATGACTGGGTCGAGGTCTTCAATGCCGAGCGGGGCAGTTCCGGCGTTTCGGCCGGCCCGCGCGCCAATGTCGAAAACATCGCCACGCCCGCCGGCAAGGCAATACGGGTGACTTCGAGAAGCGTGGCACAGGATGGCGCCGTCAGCGTCGAGGTTCCGGTGGAGGTGATGCGCGATATGGCAGGCAAGTCCTCGACCATCTCGATCACGCTGCAATCCTCCAGCGATCGCCAGACGCAGGTATCCGTCTCCTGTAATTTCGCTACGCTGGGTGATTGCGCCCGCCACCGCTTCACCGCCACGGCCGAGCGTGCCGACATGCTGCTCAACGCAACATTCGAGCGTTCGCTGTCGCCGAATGCGCCGGGCAAGATTTTCATCAACAGCGATATCGACGGCAGCGGCCGCCCGATCAATCTTTATTCCGTGCGCATCCTGCCGGGCCAGTAAGGGAAGGGACAGGCGCCTCGAATAGGGCGCCCGTCGTGGTTTCCGCTTCTATTTGAGAAAATTCGGTCCCGATCCGACAATCTTGTCGTCGATTTTACCGATTGCCTCCTTGTCCTTGCCCTCATAATCGAGCGCCAGGAGAATATGGCGAATGAGGTTCACCCGCGCCCGGCGCTTGTCATTGGCGCGCACCACCGTCCAGGGGGCGGCATCGGTGTGGGTCTTTTCCAGCATCTCGTCGCGTTTTTGCGTGTAGTCGTCCCATTTCGTCAGCGCGGCAATATCCATGTCCGAAAGCTTCCAGCATTTCAGCGGGCTGTGGCGGCGGTCATGGAAACGGTCGATCTGCGTTTCGCGGCCGATGTCGAGCCAGAACTTGAAAAGATGGATGTCTTCATGGACCAGCATCTTTTCCAGACGCGGGGTTTCCTTGAGGAAGCGCCTGTGTTCATCCGGGGTGCAGAAACCCATGACGGGCTCCACGCCGGCGCGGTTATACCAGGAACGGTCGAAGAGGACGAATTCGCCGGCGGTCGGAAAATGCGAGATATAGCGCTGGAAATACAATTGGCCGCGCTCGGTTTCCGTTGGTTTGGTCAGCGCCACCACGCGGGCATAGCGGGGGTTGAGATAGGCCCGGGTCGCGAAGATCGCGCCGCCCTTGCCCGCCGCATCGCGGCCCTCGAAAACCGCCATGACCTTTTTGCCGGTGGCCTGCAGCCAGAACTGCACCTTGACCAGCTCCACCTGCAGCGCCTCCAGGGTGGCGTCGTAATCCTCCCGCTTCATCTTCTTGTCGTAGGGAAAATCGCCGGCAGAAAGTTTCTTTTCCTCCACCCAGTCGGGAAGAACCGGATCGTCGATATCGAAGCTGCGCAGCTTGCCGCCAATGGTGATTTCGACCGTCCGCTTCTTCGTTTCTTCGGCCATGGTTTCCTCCGGCTGTTGTTGTGTAAAGGCAACTCGCCGCCAATGAGTTCACATCCATTGCCGGAATTCAAGTGAAAGAGGACCGGTTGGCGGGGCTGTGGCGGCGGTGACGATTGCGGCTGCGATTTTGCGCATATACGTTGTGGAAAATGCGCGATGATGAATCTCTGTCATAAAGCTGGCCTATGAGATTTCGATGCGCTGTCAGACAGAGAATGGAAAGCAGGCTGAAATGGCAGTCACGGAAGGCGATGGTGGACTAAGGCTCCTGGGAAGAAAGCTCGGGCGGAACTGGTTGCCCCTTCTCATCGTCAGCATGCTTGCCGTCGTGGCGGTTGCGGAGCTCAACACGCCCTATATGCCCGCCGCCCTGTGGTTCTGCGCCATCATTGCCATTCTCACCGTTCGGGACCGGCCAGCCACGGTTTCCGAAAAGAACGGAAATAGGGGCGAGGAAACGGACGAGCCGGAAGCGCCGAGTGAAAGCGTTGTTTCCGGTGTGAGGGCAGGCCTCGCAGTGCTGGACACGCCCGTTTTCATCCTCGACAAGAATGCCAGCGTCCTGTTCCAGAACGGTGCGGCCGAACGCGCTTTCGGCCAGCTGCCCGCCGGCGCGCATATTTCTGCAAGGCTGCGCTCGCCCGGCCTGCTGGATGTCATCCGCGAAACCATCACCACCGGCCAGCCCAACCAGGTCGAACATTCGGAGCGTTTTCCCTCCGAACGGGTCTTCATCGTTCGCATCGCCCGTGCGGATGTGGGCGAGGGGGCAGGCCCGCCATTCTACATCCTGTCGTTCCGTGACGTCTCGGAGCTTCGCCGCATCGACCGTATGCGCAGCGACTTCGTCGCCAATGCGAGCCACGAATTGCGCACGCCGCTCGCCTCCCTGCGCGGTTTCATCGAAACCATGCAGGGGCCGGCGCGCAGCGACCCAAAGGCGCAGGAGCGCTTCCTTGCCATCATGCTGGACCAGGCAACCCGCATGAGCAGGCTGGTGGACGATCTCATGTCCCTTTCGCGGCTGGAATTGCGGGCAAACATCGCGCCGGACCAGAAGGTCGATCTTGTGCCCGTCATCGGCCATGTGCGCGATGCGCTGCTGCCGCTTGCCGACGAGCTGGATGTGACCATCACGCTGCATCTGCCCGACCGCCCGGCGGAAGTGCAGGGGGATCGCGACGAGCTGGTGCAGGTCTTCCAGAATCTCGTTGAAAATGCTTGTAAATATGGCCAGGAAGGCAAGGTCGTGGATGTCTGGCTGCGGGCCGAACCCGGCAAGCCGGTTGAGGTCAGCGTCATCGACAAGGGACCGGGCATTCCCGCCGAACACGTGCCGCGCCTGACCGAGCGTTTTTATCGCGTCAGCGTCGCCGACAGCCGCTCGAAAAAGGGAACGGGGCTGGGGCTTGCCATCGTCAAGCACATCCTCACCCGCCACCGCGCCCGCCTCATTATTAAATCGGAACTGGGCAATGGCACGGACTTCACCGTCAGATTTTGACATAAAGGACGTTGCGGCTTTTAATATCACAAAACTTTATAAATTAAATCAATAATTTAGGTTGTCACAAATCTTTCACTGAAGTGACATAAAAGGATGTGGCTACGGTGGTTAAGAAAAGGTCGCCGAGCGCAAGCTAAGAGCGAGTGTCGCTATCGGCTGCGTCCACAACAAAGCCCACGACGGGAGAGACAAATGAACTTCGCTAAATTTTCCGCAGCAGCCCTGGTGGCTTCTGTCGCCTTCGCTGGCGCCGCCGCTGCTCGCGACCAGATCCAGGTTGCTGGTTCCTCCACGGTTCTGCCCTACGCCAAGATCGTTGCCGAAACCTTTGCCGAGACCTTCCCGAACTTCAAGGCTCCGGTCGTTGAATCCGGCGGCACGGGCGGTGGTCTGAAGGCATTCTGCTCCGGCGTCGGTGAAGGCACGATCGACGTTGCCAACGCTTCGCGCAAGATCAAGAGCGACGAACTGGCTGCTTGTAAGGCTGCTGGCGTTGCCGACGTTCAGGAAGTGAAGATCGGTTACGACGGTATCGTCTTTGCAATGGACTCCTCCAACAAGGACATCAAGCTTGAGCCGAAGGACCTTTACCTCGCTCTCGCCGCTGAAATCGTTAAGGACGACAAGCTCGTTGCCAACCCTTACAAGAAGTGGTCCGAAATCAACAAGGAACTGCCGGACGTAGCGATCGCTGCTTACATCCCGGGTTCCAAGCACGGCACGCGCGAAGTCTTCGAAGAGAAGATCATGGCTGACGGCTGCAAGGAAGCTGGCGCCACCGACGCCATCAAGAAGCTGATCACCGATGCCAAGCAGGCTGCTGCCAAGTGCGTTGCAGTCCGTAAGGACGGCGCTGCAGTCGACATCGACGGCGACTACACCGAAACGCTGGCCCGTATCGACGCCAACAAGACCGGCCTCGGCGTTTTCGGCCTCGCTTTCTATGAAAACAACGCTGACCGCCTGAAGGTTGCGACTGTTTCCGGCGTCGTTCCGTCCACGGAAACCGTTGCCAGCGGCAAGTACCCGGTTTCCCGCCCGCTGTTCTTCTACGTGAAGAAGGCTCACCTGGGCGTTATCCCGGGCCTCAAGGAATATGTCGAGTTCTTCGTTTCTGACGAAATGATCGGCCCCGACTCCCCGCTCGCAAACTACGGCCTCGTTGCCGCTCCGGACAAAGAGCGTGAAGAAATCCGCGCCAAGTTCGCTGCCGGCGCTTCGATGTAATAAAGAAAGAGGGGTGCGGCCTGCCGCACCCCTCGTTCCGCTTCGGTGCCATTCCGCCTCGGCGATTGTCTCCGGTTGACAGTTCCCATCCATCGCCATCCACATGATTATTAATGGATTACAGATGGATAGGATGTATCAACCTTGACGCTTGCCAGACTTTATTACAGTCAGGCGGCAAGCATCTCCGGATGGTCCAGCGGTCTCGTTTTGATGACTTTTTGATTTGCCCGATATCGCACCGTGCTCTTGAGGCACGCCGAGGGAACTCTAATGAACACATCGATCCTTTTGCTGATACTGGCGCTCATCGGCATCGGCAGCTATCTGCTCGGCAGTCGCCGCGCTGTTGTCCTGTCTGGTGGTCGCCCCTCCAGCATGCATTCCCGTGCCGGTTATCACGGCTCTTACGCGGTCGTCTGGGCTGTCTTGCCCGCGGCGTTCATCCTCTGTGCCTGGCTGGTCGTCAGCCCGTTGCTCGTCACCTCTGCGGTGCGCGGCAATTTCCCGGAGGATATCCGGGCGCAATCCGAGGCACAGCAGAGCCTGACCTATGGCATGGTGACCTCCATCGCCCGCGGCCTTCAGCGGCTGACGCCGGAGGAAACCGCGCAGGTTGAGGCGGACACGGCTGCGGTCCGGCCGCTTCTGGCATCAAAGGGTGTCGCGATCGCCGGTGATCCCGAGCGGTTCATGGTCGATGCCGCCAAAGCGCTCAACGCCATGACTTCCACCAGCCGCATCGCGATGATTGCGACGGTGCTTCTGGTCGCGCTTGGCGGTGCTGCCTATGCGCTGCGGGCGATCGCCCCGCGCTTCAGGGCGCGCAACCAGGTGGAGAAGGTCATTCTCGCGGCGCTGCTCGTCGCCTCGTCCATCGCCATCCTCACCACCATCGGCATCGTGCTCTCGATGCTGACGGAGGCGATCCAGTTCTTCACCATGGTCCCTGCGCACCAGTTCTTCTTCGGAACCGTGTGGGATCCGCGGTTTGCGGCAGCCGGTGCGACGGACTCCTCCGGTCAGTTCGGCCTGATCCCGCTGCTCGCCGGCACGCTCTATATCGGCCTCGTCGCCATGCTGGTCGCAGTTCCCGTCGGCCTGTTCTCGGCGATCTACATGTCGGAATATGCCTCGCCGCGCTTTCGCGCGGTGGCAAAGCCGCTGCTCGAAGTGCTCGCAGGCATCCCCACCATCGTCTACGGCTTCTTCGCGCTGACGACGGTCGGTCCTTTCCTCAGAGACATCTCCGCGCAGATCAACGGCCTGGCGACGGGTGACTACGCCAATTTCATCCAGGCGCAGAGCGTCATCACCGCTGGCTTCGTCATGGGCATCATGCTGATCCCCTATGTCTCGTCGCTGTCGGATGACATCATCACCGCCGTGCCGCGCTCGCTGCGCGACGGCTCGCTCGGCCTCGGCGCCACCCGGTCCGAAACCATCAAGAAGGTCATCGTTCCCGCCGCTCTTCCCGGCATCGTCGGCGCCGTACTGATGACGGCCTCGCGCGCCATAGGCGAGACCATGATCGTGGTTCTCGCGGCGGGTGTCGCGGCGCGCCTGCAGCTCAATCCTTTCGAGCCCATGACCACCGTCACGGTCAAGATCGTCAGCCAGCTTACCGGCGACCTTGAATTCACCTCGCCGCAGACGCTGGTCGCTTTCGCGCTCGGCATCACGCTTTTCGCCATCACGCTTTGCCTGAATATCTACGCGCTTTACATCGTGCGCAAATACCGGGAGCAATATGAATGACCGACATCGTCTCTCCCGCAGCCGGCGCCAGCGCCGTGAACAAGGCCACGCGCCGTGATATCGGTATCAAGCGCCGCTATGCCGCCGAACGTCGCTTCCGTGCCTACGGAATGGCAGCGATTTCTTTCGGCCTCATCTTCCTCTTCCTGCTGCTCTGGTCGGTCGTATCCAAGGGCCACACCGCCTTCCAGCAGACGATGATCACCGTTCCGGTCGAGTTTTCGGAACAGATCATCGATCCGAAGAATGAGCGTGCCACAAATCCCGCAAAGCTGATGACGGCCAATTACCCCGTCATCGCCCGCGATGCGGTTGCCAAGGTTCTCGGCGTTGCGCCGACCGACCGCGCCGGCCTTCGCGCCGTCAACGTCATGATCTCGGACAGCGTGCGCACGCAGCTGCGTGACATCGTCGTCGCCGATCCCGCCGTCATCGGCACCACGCGCACCGTTACGCTTCTGGCGTCGGGTGATGTCGACAGTGCCTTCAAGGGCCAGGTCGATCTGACTGCGGATGAAGCGAACCGCCGCATCTCGAACCAGCAGCTCGGCTGGATGAACCAGCTGGCCGAAAGCGGCCAGCTCGGCAAACATTTCAACACCGGCATCTTTGTTAACGGCGCATCGAGCCGTCCGGAAGCGGCGGGTGTCGGCGTGGCGCTCATCGGCTCCTTCTATATGATGATGATCGTCCTGGTGCTGTCCTTGCCGATCGGTGTTGCAGCCTCCATCTATCTTGAGGAATTTGCCCCGAAGAACCGTCTGACGGATCTCATCGAGGTGAATATCAACAATCTCGCGGCCGTTCCCTCGATCGTTTACGGTCTGCTCGGTCTCTCGGTCTTCATCAACTTCATGGGCTTTCCGCGCTCGGCTTCGCTGGTCGGCGGTCTTGTCCTGACGCTGATGACGCTGCCGACGATCATCATCGCGACCCGTGCCGCATTGAAGGCCGTGCCGCCGTCGATCCGCGCCGCCGCACTCGGTCTCGGCGCTTCCAAGATGCAGACGATCTTCCACCATGTGCTGCCGCTCGCCATGCCTGGCATCCTGACCGGCACCATCATCGGCCTCGCCCACGCACTGGGCGAAACGGCGCCGCTGCTCCTGATCGGCATGGTGGCATTCGTCGCGAATTACCCGACAACGCCGATGGATCCGTCCACGGCCCTGCCGGTGCAGATTTACATGTGGGCGAACGAAGCCGAACGCGCCTTTGTCGAAAGGACATCCGGCGCTATCATCATCCTGCTTTTGTTCCTCATCGTCATGAATGTTGGCGCAATCCTGTTGCGTCGCCGCTTCGAGCGGCGCTGGTAGAGGGAGATTGAGCAATGAACATGTTGTCGGAAGCAGCAGTTGAAAAGGCGCTGGACAAGAAAATGAATGAAGTTTCATACAAGATGATTGGCAAGGACGTTTCGGTTTATTACGGCGAAAAGCGCGCGCTTTACGACGTGAACCTCAACGTTCGGGAAAATACGGTGACCGCGCTGATCGGCCCGTCCGGCTGCGGCAAGTCCACCTTCCTGCGTACCCTGAACCGTATGAACGATACGATCGACGGCTGCCGGGTCACCGGCAAGATCACGCTCGACACCGACGATATCTACGATCAGCAGATTGACGTCGTGGAATTGCGTGCCCGCGTCGGCATGGTGTTCCAGAAGCCGAACCCCTTCCCGAAGTCGATCTACGAAAACATTTCCTACGGTCCGCGCATCCACGGGCTTGCCCGCAACAAGGCGGATATGGACCAGATCGTCGAACAGAGCCTGCAGAAGGCGGGTCTCTGGAACGAGGTGAAGGATCGTCTGCACGAATCCGGCACGGGTCTTTCCGGTGGCCAGCAGCAGCGTCTGTGCATCGCACGCGCGGTTGCCGTCAGCCCGGAAGTGATCCTGATGGACGAACCCTGTTCAGCGCTTGACCCGATCGCGACTGCAAAGGTCGAGGAACTGATCCACGAACTGCGGACGAATTACACGATCGTCATCGTCACGCACTCCATGCAGCAGGCGGCACGTGTTTCCCAGCGCACGGCCATGTTCCACCTTGGTCATCTTGTCGAAGAAAACGAAACCGACAAGATGTTCACCAATCCGGACGACCAGCGCACGCAGGATTACATCATGGGCCGCTTCGGCTGATCCTGGCCAGCGCTTTCTCGAAACCGAACAAGACTGGTGCCTCTGCCGTGCCCGCTTCCGGGCACGCGCATGAAGGCCAAGCCGGAGGACTAGACCATGACACAGACAACGACCCATTCGCATATTCTGTCGGCCTATGACGACGAATTGAAATTCCTCACACGTCGCATCGCCGAAATGGGCGGTCTTGCGGAACAGATGTGCGCCGACGCCGTGCGTGCGCTCGTCAATTCCGATGCCGCACTTGCCCAGAAGGTCATTTCCGACGACGCGATCCTCGATCATTCCGAGCGCGAGATCGGCGACAAGGCCATCGTCACCATCGCCAGACGCCAGCCGATGGCGGCCGACCTTCGCGAGATCATCGGCACCCTGCGTATCGCAGCTGATCTGGAGCGCGTTGGCGATCTTGGCAAGAACACCGCCAAGCGCGTGATCGCGGTTGCCGGAACCGGCGTGCCGCGCAAGCTCGCCCGCGGCATCGAGCACCTGTCGGAACTAGCGCTGGTACAGCTCAAGGAAGTGCTTGACGTCTATTCCACCCGCTCCGCCGAGAAGGCCAATGCCATCCGCGAGCGCGACGAGGAAATCGACGCCATGTATACGTCGCTCTTCCGTGAGCTTCTGACCTACATGATGGAAGATCCGCGCAACATCACCACCTGCACGCATCTTCTCTTCTGCGCCAAGAACATCGAGCGTATCGGCGACCACGCCACCAATATCGCCGAGACGATCTATTACATGACCACCGGCAGCCAGCCGGAGGGCGAGCGTCCGAAGGACGACAGTTCCAACACGCTCGGTTCGGTGACCGAGTAACAGACAGGCGAAGGCTTGCGGAGTTAGCATATGGTGCCCAAGATTGCAGTTGTGGAAGACGAGGAGGCGTTGAGCGTCCTGCTTCGTTACAATCTCGAGGCTGAGGGATATGACGTCGACACGATACCCCGTGGCGACGAGGCGGAAATCCGGCTGCAGGAGCGTATTCCGGACCTTCTCATTCTGGATTGGATGTTGCCCGGTGTTTCCGGCATCGAGCTGTGCCGGCGTTTGAGAATGCGGCCGGAAACCGAACGCCTGCCCATCATCATGCTGACCGCGCGCGGCGAGGAAAGCGAGAGGGTTCGCGGCCTCGCCACCGGCGCTGACGATTATGTCGTCAAGCCGTTCTCGACGCCGGAACTCATGGCCCGCGTCAAGGCCATGCTGCGCCGGGCGCGTCCCGAGGTTCTGTCCTCGGTGCTGAAATGCGGTGATATCGAGCTGGATCGCGAGACCCATCGCGTTCACCGCAAAAGCCGCGAAGTGCGCCTCGGCCCGACGGAGTTCCGCCTGCTGGAGTTCCTGATGACCTCTCCGGGCCGGGTGTTTTCCCGTTCGCAGTTGCTGGATGGCGTCTGGGGCCACGATATCTATGTCGACGAGCGCACTGTCGACGTTCATGTCGGACGCCTGCGCAAGGCGCTCAATTTTTCGCATATGCAGGATGTCATCCGCACCGTGCGTGGTGCCGGATATTCGATGGAAGCCTGAGCCAGACCAAACGGCACAGTTTCGCCAAGGCCGATAGTGCAACCGAAAATTTAGAAGCCCGAAACCGGAAACGGTTTCGGGCTTTTTGACTATGGATCTTTTCAAAAGCGGGCATCGTACTCAGGGGGCTTTAAATGCGGTGTAAATCCGGATTGTCGGATCACACCGCTGCCATCCGGTTTCTAGACCGCCTGCAGTTGATGGCGAACGCCTCCCGGAGGATATGCGCGTCAAAAAATCAAAGGTTGCGGATCCTCGCGACACGCCCAAGGATGACGCCGGAGTGTCTGGTGCAATCCCTCATCGCAAGGACGACGTTACGCTTTGTTTGGGCACGCCACGTCGCGATATGGCTGAAACTCCGCAAGGACCAAAGTCGTGTACCCTGTCCAGAAATTCAAACCGGCCGACAGTGGAACATGCCCGGTTTTCAGGAAGGCGAGGTGCGGGATATCTGCCCTTGGGTTGATTCCGAGACCGCAAAGAACCTCTGACTTTATGTCATAAAAAAACGGGCCCGAAGGCCCGTAGTTTTTGAGTGTCAAATGCGTGCCGCAACACTCAAGCTTTGCGACGCTCGCTCACCGGCTGGTAGGCGAGCTTTGCATGGAACTTGCAATAGGGTGAAGATTCCAGTGCTTCACAACCGCAAAAATGAAAATCGTCCTTGAGCGGATCGCCGACCGGCCACTTGCAGGTGCGTTCCGTCAGTTCCGTCAGTGTCAGGCGACGGGAAATCGGCGTTACGACGTTTCTGGAGGGAACATAGTCGAGAACTTCGGCGGTCTCGATATCGATTTCCTCATGCAGTGCCGTTGCCGCGTTGGAGCGGCTCAAGACCCGTGCGGGCGTCGCGTTGACGCGGGTCGCGAAATTTGTCGCGCGGGGAGCAGGGGCGGCCGTGCGCTTGGGCGCGGAACGCGCCGAAGTGACAGGGCCGCCGGCCTTGACGCGTCCCGGCAGATTGAGACGGTGGACCTTGCCGATCACGGCATTACGGCTGACACCGCCCAGCTGTGCTGCTATCTGGCTGGCGCTAAGCCCCTCGGACCACAATTTCTTGAGTTTCTCGACTCGCTCGTCTGTCCAGTTCATGCCGCTTCTCCGCTTTTCGCGTGTATTTTCGGCAGAATCCCTCTCCGCCCCGCGGGCGTGCCGCAAGCGTGGTTTCCGCCAGATTTTCGGTGACTAGTTCCGCCGCAATGCAGTCTAGTAATTAGCGATTAACCTAGTGCCAGCCCGACTCCGTGGCAAGAGTCGGGGGAATCATCTGGAATCGATTTTCCGGTTTTCCCCAACTTGCTGGCGAGTTGAGTCTGAAAGGCAACACCTTGGGGCTCATTCGCCACCGTCTACTAGTGCTTGAGACGCCCGGGAAATGCGGACTTTTGTTGACATCGGCAGGCGAAGTGACAATAGTGCCGGTGCCGCCGCAAGGCGGCATTTTTGATTTTCAGGCGGGGGATAACCTCGCCAGCCTATTGACAACCGTCTGACAGCGCATCCGCGCAAGGAGTGATACAGCCATGGCCGAAGCCGCCGCGCCATTGTTCGATACGTTTGCAAGAGCCCCCCTGCGCTTCGAGCGAGGCGAGGGTGTCTGGCTGTTCACGGAAAGCGGCGAGCGATATCTGGATTTTGCGGCCGGCGTCGCGGTCAATTCGCTGGGCCACGCCCATCCGCACCTCGTGGAAGCGATCAAGACCCAGGCCGAAAAGGTCTGGCACGTCTCCAACCTTTATGAAGTGCCCGGACAGGAAAAACTCGCAAAGCGCCTGACGGAAGCGACATTCGCGGACAAGGTCTTCTTCACCAATTCCGGCGCGGAAGCGCTGGAATGCGCGATCAAGACCGCGCGCCGTTATCATTATTCCAAGGGTCACCCGGAAAAGTTTCGCATCGTCACCTTCGAAGGCGCCTTCCATGGCCGCACGCTGGCGACGATCGCCGCCGGTGGCCAGCAGAAATATCTCGAAGGTTTCGGTCCCAAGGTCGAAGGCTTCGACCAGGTGCCGTTCGGCGATGTCGACGCGCTGAAGGCCGCCATCACGCAGGAGACGGCCGCACTTCTGATCGAGCCCATTCAGGGTGAGGGCGGTATCCGCGCGCCCAGCAAGGAATTCCTCCAGCTGCTGCGTTCGCTTTGCGACGAGCATGGCATGCTGCTGATTTTCGATGAGGTCCAGACCGGCGTCGGCCGCACGGGCAAACTCTTCGCCTATGAGCAGACCGGTGTTGCGCCTGACATCATGGCGGTTGCCAAGGGTATCGGTGGCGGTTTCCCGCTCGGTGCCTGCCTTGCCACGGCGGATGCCGCTTCCGGCATGACGGCCGGCGTGCATGGCACCACCTATGGCGGCAATCCGCTGGCCATGGCGGTCGGCAATGCTGTTCTCGACGTCGTTCTCTCCGAAGGCTTTCTCGAAAAGGTCCGTGATGTCGCGCTGGTCTTCCGCCAGGGTCTTGCCTCGCTGAAGGATCGTTATCCGGATGTGATCGAGGAAATTCGCGGCGAAGGCTTGCTTCTCGGCATCAAGGCCCGGGTTCCCTCGGGCGAATTGCTGCAGGCCATGCGTGCGGAACATCTGCTCGGCGTACCGGCGGGAGACAACGTCATCCGCCTGCTGCCGCCGCTCGTCACCACGGCGGAAGAGGCCCGCGAAGGTCTGGCACGCGTGGAAGCGGCAGCCGCATCCCTGACCGCGAAGCAGGCGAAAATCGCCTGAGGAAACAATAAAGGGCGGGCCTCTTCCCGGAGGCTCGCGAGCATGGGACAGTTTGAAATGGCTTCACCTAAACATTTTCTCGACCTGTCGGCCGTCGGCTCGCAGGATCTGCGGGCAATTCTTGACGATGCGCGCGCACGCAAGGTCGCCACGAAGGCCGGAACGGCGGAAAAGCCGCTTGCCGGCAAGATGCTGGCAATGATCTTTGAAAAGCCCTCCACCCGCACCCGCGTTTCCTTCGATGTCGGCATGCGCCAGCTGGGCGGCGAGACCCTTTTTCTCTCTGGTACGGAAATGCAGCTCGGTCGTGCGGAAACGATCGGCGATACCGCGAAGGTGCTGTCGCGTTACGTGGATGCCATCATGATCCGCACCACGGACCATTCACGCCTGCTCGAGCTTGCCGAACACGCAACGGTTCCGGTCATCAATGGCCTGACGGATGATACCCATCCCTGCCAGATCATGGCGGATATCATGACGTTCGAAGAACATCGCGGTCCGGTCAAAGGCAAGACCATCGCCTGGACGGGTGACGGCAACAACGTGCTGCACTCCTTTGTCGAGGGCTCGGCACGCTTCGGTTACCGCATGACGATGGCGGTGCCGATGGGATCCGAACCGCATGACAAGTTCCTGAACTGGGCTCGCAACAATGGCGGCGAGATCGCGCTGTATCATGACGCGGAAAAGGCGGTTGCGGGTGCGGATTGCGTTGTCACCGATACCTGGGTGTCCATGAACCAGGAGCACAAGGCGCGTGGCCACAACATCTTCCAGCCCTATCAGGTCAATGAGGCGCTGATGGCCAAGGCGGAAAAGGACGCATTGTTCATGCACTGCCTGCCGGCGCATCGCGGTGAAGAAGTGACGGATGCCGTGATCGACGGCCCGCAATCGGTGGTCTTCGATGAGGCGGAAAACCGTCTCCACGCACAGAAGTCCGTCATCGCCTGGTGCATGGGCGTGATCTGAGGAATTCACCCGGTCTTGATCATCGTCGGGCCGGGTGCTTGAACTTATACGCACCGATTACCATCTGTGGGACTTCGAAAAGGCTCGTCGGTTTGCTGGCGGGCCGTCATCACGATTTGCACGTTTTTCTCCGGAAGCGGTTTCGCTTCCCGGGTCTCTGTGCGACAAGCGAAAAAACCACATTTAAAAGCCGGACTTTTGGACGGTAGCGGCGCCACGGCTGCGCCAAGGAGTATCACATGGCAGATGTAACGGTTGAACTGGACGATCTCGATTTTGCTGGCGACGACAAGGTTGTGCCCTTTCAGGTCGAAGGTCTGGATGTGCGCGGCCGCGCCGTACAGGTCGGGCCGCTGCTGAACGCCATCCTCGAACGGCACGATTATCCCGCTGCGGTTGCCCGCCTTCTGGCGGAAGCGACGGTTCTGACGGCGCTGATCGGCACCTCGCTGAAGTTTTCCGGCAAGCTGACCGTCCAGACCAAGGGCGACGGCCCGGTTGACCTGCTGGTTGCCGATTTCTCCGCGCCGGACAGCATGCGCGCTTATGCCCGTTTTGATGAGGAGCGGCTGGCGGAAGCGGTTGCGGCCGGTGCAACCTCGCCGGAGCAATTGCTGGGCAACGGTATTCTCGCCTTCACCATCGATCAGGGTATGGGCATGCAGCCCTATCAGGGCATCGTGCCGCTGGATGGCTCTTCGCTGGAAGACATTGCCGGGGTCTATTTCCGCCAGTCGGAACAGCTTCCCACCCGCGTGCGCCTTGGCGTCGCCGAGTTCTTCGACCGCGACGGTGAAGGCAAGCCGCGCCACGGCTGGCGTGCAGGTGGCTTGATCGCGCAGTTCCTGCCACAGGCCCCCGAGCGGTTGCGCATGCGCGACCTGCACGGTGGCGATGGTGACGAGGGCGGCCACGAGGTGCAGGAGGACGATGCCTGGACTGAAGCCGTAACCCTGCTGAACACGGTGGATACTGACGAACTGACCGATCCGCAGGTGCCGGTGGAACGCCTGCTCTACAGGCTTTTCCATGAAAGCGGCGTGCGCATCTATGATCCGCAGGCCATTTTCGACCGCTGCAGCTGCTCGCGGGACAAGATCAAAGGTGTGCTCTCCGGCTTCACCGCCGAGGAGATCAAGGCGAGCGAGGAAGACGGCGCCATTGCCGTAACCTGCGAGTTCTGCTCCACCACCTATCGCTATGATGTCAGCGAATTCGAGAACGCCTGAATCTTTTGAGAATGCCTGAATCGAAAGCCGCGCTCTAAGAGGCGCGGCTTTTCCTTTGGCGGGTGGATGTCGTCAGTTCAGAACGCGCATCAGGCCGGGTGAATCCAGCGAAAAGGCGGGTATGGTGACGTTGAACACCTCGCCATTTTCCGTTTCCATTTCATAATGGCCAAACATCAGGCCTGACGGCGTATCCAGCGGGCAGCCGGAAGAGTATTCATAGCTGTCGCCGGGTTTGAGCTGCGGCTGTTCGCCCACGACGCCCGGCCCGTAGACCTCGTCCACCTGTCCGTTCTGATCGGTAATATGCCAATAACGGTTCACGAGTTTCACCGGGACATCGGAATTGTTCGCGATCACGACTTTGTAGCCCCAGACGTAACGATCGTCATCCGGGTCGGATTGTTCCTCGAGATAATACGGATCGACCGTTACCTCGATATCCCTTGTCAGAGCACGATACATACGCGCCACACCTCGATATTATGCCTGCCGCCGCATCCTACACTATAGGCTCTGGCTATCGTCAAGAAAATGAATGACTTGACGGGCAGGGGGCGTCTCCTGTTGCGCTGTTTTCCACCGTTAGGGATAACGATAAAGGTAAATATTGGTTGCCTGATGCGGGCTTTTCCGGCCGCTTGGGCAAACCATGGCCCGACACGCGGTCAGGCCATGGCGATTTGCGGATTGAATTTTCAGCCGGAAACGGCCGCAAGACCCTTTGCCAGATCTTCCAGCAGATCGTCGGTATCCTCGATGCCGCAGGAAAGGCGGAGCGTGCCGCCGGAAATGCCGAGTTCGGCACGCGCCTCGTCGGAGAGGTTCTTGTGCGTCGTCGTGCCGGGATGGGTGATGAGGCTCTTGGCATCGCCGAGATTGTTGGAAATCTTCACGATCTCAAGCGCGTTCTGCAGCTTGAAGGCCGCTTCCTTGCCGCCCTTCAGTTCGAAGGCCACCAGGGTGGAGCCGCCGGACATCTGCCGGGCGATGATATCAGCCTGCGGGTGATCGGCGCGGCCGGGATAGATGACCTTGGCGACCTTGCCGTTATCGGCGAGGAAATCGGCGATCTTCGAGGCATTGGCCGTCTGCTGTTTCACGCGCAACGGCAGGGTCTCGATGCCCTTCAGAAGCGTCCAGGCGTTGAAGGGCGACATGGCCGGGCCCGTATGGCGGAAATAATCCTGCAGCTCTTCTTCGATCCACTTCTTGTCGGAAAGGATCACGCCGCCGAGGCAGCGGCCCTGGCCGTCAATGTGCTTGGTGGCCGAATAAACGACGATATGGGCGCCGAGTTCGAGCGGCTTCTGGAAGAGCGGCGTCGCGAAGACGTTGTCGACCACCACCTTGGCGCCGATCTGGTTGGCGAGCTTCGCCACACCGGCAATATCCACGACTTCGAGCGTCGGATTGGTCGGGCTTTCGAGGAAGAACAGCTTGGTGTTCGGCTGGATTGCCTTTTCCCAATTGCCGAGATCACGTCCGTCGATCAGCGTGCATTCGATGCCATATTTCGGCGCAAGTGTTTCAACCACCCAGCGGCAGGAGCCAAAAAGGGCGCGTGCAGCGACGATATGGTCGCCGGCGCGCAACTGGCACATGATGGCGGCGGTGACGGCGGCCATGCCCGACGCAAGTGCGCGGGCGTCTTCGGCGCCTTCCAGCAGGCACATGCGCTTTTCGAACATGTCATTGGTGGGGCTGGCGTAGCGGGCGTAGATGAAGCCGTCCGTTTCACCCTTGAAACGCGCTTCGGCGGCTTCGGAGTTCTCGTAAACGAAACCCTGGGTCAGATAGATCGCTTCCGACGTTTCACCATAGGGTGAGCGTAGCGTACCGCCGTGAACGAGCTGGGTTGCCGGGCGCCATTTATTGCTCATGTGATCACCTTCAAAACAAAAAAACCGGCCGCAAAAGCAGACCGGTTCCTAGCACCCGGTCTTTTTAGCCACTTGTTTAACGTGGCTGCAAGCCGACCGGCCAAATCACCACGGGATAAGCTTGCCATACTGCCGTTACCGGCTTGCGTCAATGCTTTCCTTTTGGTTTTGTCGCCGTAAAAAGGAATGATGACCATGACGAGAACCACGGGCATTTTGGCGGATGGCGCAATCCGGGCGCTGTTTGCGGGCGGCAAGCTGAAAAGCGAGGCCGATCTCGATGTCGACCAGGTGCAGCCCGCCAGCCTCGATCTCAGGCTTGGCTCGAAGGCCTATCGCGTCCGCGCAAGCTTCATGCCCGGCCCCGGAACCCGTGTCATCAACAAGCTCAATCGTCTCAGCCTGCACGAGGTCGATCTCAGCCAGGGCGCGGTGCTGGAAACCGGTTGTGTCTATATCGTTCCCCTGATGGAAAGCCTTGATCTGCCGGCGGACATGTCGGCCTCGGCCAATCCGAAAAGCTCGACCGGCCGTCTCGACATCTTCACCCGCGTGATGACCGACAATGCACAGGAATTCGACAAGATCCCGGCTGGTTATACGGGCCCGCTTTATCTGGAAATCAGCCCGCGCACTTTCCCCATCGTCGTGCGTCGCGGCTCCCGCCTGTCACAGATCCGCTTCCGCATCGGCCACGCACTTCTCAATGAAAGTGAACTGCTGAAGCTGCACGAGACAGAAACGCTGGTGGCGAGTGAAAACCCGAACGTGACGGGCGGCGGCATTGCGCTGTCGATCGACCTCAAGGGTTTCGGTGAGAACGGGCTGATCGGCTATCGCGGCAAACATCACACGGCGGTGGTGGATGTCGACAAGAAGGCCCAGCACGACGTCCTCGATTTCTGGGAGCCGCTCTTCGCCCGCGGCCGTGCGGAACTGATCCTCGATCCCGATGAGTTCTATATCCTCGTTTCACGCGAAGCCGTGCATGTGCCGCCGCTTTATGCCGCCGAAATGACCCCTTTCGATCCGCTGGTGGGCGAATTCCGCGTGCACTATGCCGGCTTCTTCGATCCCGGCTTCGGCCACGCGCAGGCCGGCGGCACAGGCAGCCGCGCCGTGCTTGAGGTCCGCAGCCACGAAGTGCCCTTCATCCTCGAACACGGCCAGATCGTCGGCCGTCTGGTTTACGAGCACATGTTTGAGAAACCGGAGGGTCTCTATGGCACTGGCCTCGGCTCCAATTATCAGGCCCAGGGGCTGAAGCTCTCCAAGCATTTTCGCGCCGAACAATGAACCCGGCGGGTGCTTGACACCCGCTCGGAACTATCCGATGTCTTAGTCCGCGCGCGGGTGTAGCTCAATGGTAGAGCAGCAGCTTCCCAAGCTGAATACGAGGGTTCGATTCCCTTCACCCGCTCCAGTGACCTTTCCAACAGGAACAATGACGTCCAATAGGCGCTGATTTTTCAGCGTTTTCACCTGGCGCGTGCAAATAGTGAAATTCAGCGTTTTTCGGACATCGAAAAACGCGAGCGAGGGAGGCCGCGCCGGAAATTTGCGGGCAACTCTCGCCACCTTCGGTCAAGTGTTTCGGCACGCTATTGCAACGGCGGGGTGGAGAAGGACCTGACGGGAGCTCCGGCGCAGGACGCGGAGAAAAGTTGTGCGATCACCGTCGAGATAAAAGCAGGACGGTAACAGCGATCAATGCACGGCACGATATGGGCATCGCCACAGATGGCGGCAGCCTGCTTTCAGGCACGGAATCGACCTGCCAGCGGATATTCGGCCTATAACCGTCTATTCCATCTATCGACTTGGTTCTTCTCTTTTTGACCCAACGTGCATGCCACCATTATCTGTGGGGCCGCTATACCTGCTTCGAGCGACCGCTCGAAGCAGGTATAGCGGATGGCCCCATTCCTTGATTGGCTAGGCGCTTAACGAGATCTCGATCCACGCGCAGTGATCTTCCAACAAGAATAACAGTCTCCACCGCGCGTCTCATGCGCGAAAATCAGACGTCCAGATAGGACAAAATGGCTGCAGCGACGCTCGGCTCATCGGTTGAAGTGGAGGGCGCGATACTCTGGGCGGGGCTGTCTGCCAGTTCGTCGCTATTCAGTGCCGCCACCTGCGTCGGCGTCATGGCGGCGATCTGGCCTGGAGTGAAGGCGGCCGCCTGGGAGGCCGTCAAGGCGGCGAGCGCACTGGTGCTCAGTCCGGAGATCGCGTTTGAACTCAAGCTGATGATCTGCTCGGCGGAAAATGCGGCGAGGTCGTCTCCGCCAAGCGCCGCTGCCTGCATTGATTTAAGGGCAGCGACCTGTGAAATTGACAGCGCGCCGATTTGCGCAGAACCCATTGCTGCCACCTGGCCGTAACCCAGCGAAGCGACCTGGCTTGTCGTCAAAGCGGCTATCTCCTCAGACGACAGGGACGCTACAACGGTGGCGGACAGGCCCCTGATCGCCGTCGAACTGATCGCGGCGAGTTCTTCGGTCGAGAATGTTTTCAGACCCTCTATCGTCAGCCCGGAAAGCGCGGACGAACTCAGTGCGGCGATCTGGCCGGTGGAGAGCGCCTGGATCTGGTCCTTGCCGAGAGCGCTGATCTGGTCACCGGTCAATCCGGCGACGCCCGCTGTACTCAAGGCTGCAACCTCGGAGGACGAAAGGGTGGCGATGAAGGTCGTAGACAATCCCTTTATCGCGCTCGGGCCGATTGCGGCGAGCTCCTCCGGCGAGAAGGTGTCCAGCATGGCCGCAGACAGGCCCTTAAGCGCATCCGAACTCAATGATGCTATGTGACCGGCGGAGAATGCTTCGACCTGCCCAACACTCATTGCGCTGGTCTGTGCGCTGCCAAGGCCTGCCACAGCCTTGGCGTCCAGAGCGGCGATCTGGCTTGTTGAAAACGAGGCGATGTCGGCGGTATTCAGTGCCGCAATCTGTCTGGCGGTAAGCGCGCCGACTTGGGCGTTGGTCAGGGCACCCACTTGACCGCTGGTCAAGGCGTCGACCTGTCCGGTGCTCAGGCCCGCTATTGCTGCGGTGCTGAGTGCCGCGGTCTGCGCCGCCGTCAGCGACGCGATAGTCTCTGCCGACAAGCCCGCGATCGCATTCATGCCGATTGCAGCCAGTTCCGTGGTGGTGAAGGTGTTCAGATCATCGGTGCTCAGCGCCGCCAGCTGTGTTGAGTTGAGCGCGCCAATCTGGGCGCTTGTCAGAGCGCTCACCTGATGGGTGCTGAGGGCTGCGATCTGATCGGTGGTCAGGCCAGCTATGCCTGCCGTCCCGAGGGCAGCAATCTGGGTTGCTGAGAGCAAGCCTATATCTGCTGTGCTCAGCGCCGCAATCTGTTTGGAGGTGAGGGCGCCGACCTGGGCGCTGCTCAGGGCATCCACCTGATCGGTACTAAGTGCGTCAATCTGGCCTGCGGTCAGGCTTGCTATTGCAGCCGTTCCCAAGGCCGCGATCTGACCCGTCGTCAGCGAGGCAATCGCTGCTGTCGACAAGCCCGGGATTGCATTCGAGCTAATTGCGGTCAGCTCAGCGGTTGTGAACGTGCTTAGAGCATCGGGGCCAAGGGCGGCAATCTGTTTCGAGCTGAGAGCGCCGATCTGGGCACTTGTCAGAGCTTCCACCTGATCGATGTTGAGGGCCGCGATCTGATCCACCGTCAGGCCCGTTATGCCCGCAGTGCCGAGGGCGGCGATCTGGGTCGACGAGAGCGAGGCGATGTCGTCCGTGCTCAGCGCCGTGATCTGTTTGGAGGTGAGGGCGCTGACCTGGGTGTTGGTCAGGGCGGCCATTTGATCGGGCTCGAGTGCTGCGATCTGATCATTGGTCATGCCCGATACCGCTGTCGCGCTTAGTGCTGCAATCTGCGCAGTCGTCAGCGAGGCGATTGTAGCTGTCGACAGGCCCGGGATCGCATTCGAACTGATTGCAGCCAGCTCGGCGGTGGTGAAGGTACTCAACTCACCGGTATCGAAAATTGCAATCTGTTTCGAGCTGAGCGCACCGATCTGGGCGCTGGTCAGAGCCTCGACCTGATCGCTGGTGAGGGCCGCAATCTGATCGGTGGTCAGACCTGACATGCCCGCAGCACTGAGCGCGGCGATCTGGGTTGCCGAGAGCGAGGCGATGTCATCCGTGCTCAGCACTCCGATCTGCCTAGAGGTGAGGGCACTGATCTGGACACTGGTGAGGGCCTCCATCTGACCGCTGGTGAGGGCGGCGACCTGTCCGGTGCTCAGTCCAGCAATGGCAGACTTACTCAGCGCTGCGATCTGGGCTGCTGTTAGCGAAGCGATCGTTGCTGTCGATAGGCCCTGGATCGTGCTGGGGCTGATCGCCGCAATGTCCTTGGTGGAGAAGGTTGCAATGTCGTCCGCGCTGAGTGCCGCGATCTGTTTTGCGCTAAGAGCGCCCACCTGGGCGGTGGTTAAGGCCTCGACCTGAGCGGTACTCAAGGCGGCGATCTGTGCAGTACTCAGGACACTGATGCTTTGCGTGTTCAGAGCCGATATCTGACTTGCTGCCATGGAGGCTATTGTCTCAGCGGACAAACCCTGGATCGCACTGGAACTGATCGCCGCAATGTCCTTGGTCGAGAAGGTTGCAATGTCGTCCGCGCTCAGGGCCGCGATCTGTTTTGCGCTGAGAGCGCTGACCTGTGCATTGGTCAACGCTGCTACCTGGGCGGTACTCAAAGCGGCGATCTGCGCGGTGCTCAGCGCATTGATGCTTTCCATATTCAGGGCCGCAATCTGAGCTGTCGTCAGGGAGGCTATGGTCTCTGCCGACAATCCCGGGATAGCCTTCGAACTGATGGCGGCAATCTCCCTAAGTGTGAATTTCGCCAGACCGTCCGGTCCCAGCGCCGAAACCTGCGTGGCGTCGAGATTGAGGACCTGTGCGCTCGTCAGCGCTTCTGCCTGACTGGCGCTGAAAGCCGCCAGTTGCCGGGAGCTCAGTCCCGCAATGCCCGCGGCGCTCAGGGAGGCGATCTGGGCTTTTGACAGAGCCGCTATGTCATCTGTGCTCAGGGCGGCAATTTGCGCCGAGCTCAAGCTTGCTATCTGCTTGGTCGACAGGCGCGAAATCTGATCAGTGCTCAAAGCGCTGATCTGGTTGCTCGAAAGTCCCGAGACGCTGGAGGCGCTGATTGCCGCAATCTGGATTGCGGAAAGCGACGCTATGGTGTCCGTGCTCATTGCCGCAATCTGTCCCGAGCTGAGAATCCCGATCTGGACGGTGGTCAAGGCCGAAAACTGACCGGCGTTCAAGGCTGCAATCTGATCGGTGGTCAGACCCTTGATGCCCGCTACGCTTAACATGGCGGTTTGGCTGGTTGACAGAGCCGTAATATCGTTGTCCAGGGCTGCAACTTGTGCCGCACTCAATGTCTTAAGCTGCGCGGCGGAGAGAAGGCCGACCTGGTTACCGCTCAGGGCTTCAATCTGATCGGTCGTCAGGCCTGTTATCGCATTGGTGCTGAGGGCCGCGATCTGGCCATTTGTAAGTGCCGCAATGACATCCGTGCTCAAGCCCGGCACGGCTTTATTTGTGATTGCTGCTATATCGGCGGTCGAGAATGTCGCCAGGTCCTCCACACTCAAGGCCGCGAGTTGTGTCGAAGTCAGTGCTCTCACTTGTGCCGAGGACAGAGCCTCGGCCTGATCGGTGCTCAAGGCTTCGATCTGATCGACTGTCAGGCTTGCGATCGCGCTGATACTCAGGGCGGCAATCTGAGCAGTCGACAGGGTGTCTATCTGGTCAGCGAAGGCCTGGAACTGTGCTGCGCCGAGGGCACTCAACTGGGCGGTCGTCAATACAGCGATCTGATCTGAGCTGAGCGCGGCGATCGCCGCAGTGCTCAAGCGGAGTATCGCTTTAGCCGTAATTGCGGCGATATCGGCGGTGGAGAATGTCGCTATATCTTCGGCGCCAAGGGCCGCAAGTTGCGTCGCACTCAGCGACGTCACCTGCGCCGGCGAGAGGGCTTCGATCTGGCGCGTGCTCAAGGCCGCGATCTGCGTCGTTTTGAGTGCGGCAATCTGAGCCGTCGTCAACGCGGCGATCTGATCGGGGCTCAAGACTTCGATCTGGCTGGTCGTCAGGGTCGCAACCGCGCCCGTGTTCAGGGCAGCAGTCTGATCTGAGCTAAGCCCCGCGATCACCTCCGTGCTCAGGCCCAATACGGCTCTGCCCGTAATTGCCGCGATATCGGCGGTGGAGAAGGTTGCTATGTCCTCCGCACTCAAGGCCGCGAGTTGCATCGAATTCAACACCTTGACCTGTATCGGAGACAGGGCTTCGACCTGATCCGGTCTCAAGGCCGCGATTTGAGTGGTCGTCAGACTTGCTATTGCGCTCGTGCTGAGGGTAGCGATCTGATCTGGCGTAAGCTCCGTTATCGCTTCCGTGCTCAAGCCTGGCATGGCTTTAGCCTTGATCGCTGCAATGTCTGCGGTCGAGAAGGTTGCGATATCCTGCGCGCTCAGAGCGGCAAGTTGGGTCGCGTTGAGGGCACCCACCTGGGATGAGGTCAAAGCCTCGACCTGATCTGTGGTCAGGGCATCAAGCTGCGTGGCGGTGAGTGCGGAAATCTGCCCCGTATTGAGACTGGTGATGGCGTATTGATCGAGGATGTTCAGTTGATCCAGCGTCAAACCAACTATGGCGCCTTGCGAAATGGCGCTCAACTGTCGGGAATCGAGAACTTTGACATCCTCTGTATCCAATGCTGCAAGCTGAGCCGAGGAGAGGGATCTGATCTGAGCCGTGGAAAGCGATGCCACGTCTTCGGTCGTCCAGGCTGCGACCGCCGCTGTCGAAAGATATTTGATCTGATTGACATTCAGGGAAGAAATAATCGACGTCATGTCTGAAAAATCCTAAAGGTTAAGTCCAACCTCTCAACAGCCAACGGATGATTTCCTTGCCCAAGCCCCGAAGCGCATCGACTCAAGTCCACCAATTTGTAAAGGTTGAGTACGCAATCGGGCTTGCCTGAACCTGAAGTTGTTAAGTTCTGCCGATCTCGGTTTGCGATATATTCTCGAAACGTTTCAGGGCGCCGACGAGCGAACAGAGGCCGAGGAAAGCCGCGCCATATCGGGACGGATTCGCTCTTGGCAGCCGCGTAAATATGCAATTTTGCTTGACTACGATTAAATTGCACGTAATAGTTGATGCAGACGTAGCATTGTGGGATGGGTGTTATGAGTCGCAAGCTTCTTTCGGAATTTCTGGGTACTTTCTGGCTCGTGTTCGGGGGCTGCGGCAGTGCGGTTTTTGCCGCTGCTTTTCCTGAACTCGGCATTGGTTTCCTTGGTGTCGCTTTCGCTTTTGGCCTGACGGTTCTGACCATGGCCTATGCGGTTGGCGGCATTTCAGGCGGTCATTTCAATCCGGCGGTTTCCGTCGGTCTCACCGTTGCCGGCAAATTCCCGGCAGCGAGCCTCGTGCCCTATATTGTGGCGCAGGTTCTGGGCGCGGTCGTCGCGGCTGCGGCGCTTTATGTCATCCTCACCGGCAAGGCGGGGGCTGAACTCGGCGGTTTTGCCGCCAATGGTTATGGCGAACATTCTCCGGGTGGATATTCGCTCGTATCGGCGCTGCTGATCGAGGTCATCCTGACGGCGTTTTTCCTGATCGTCATTCTGGGGTCGACGCATGGCAGGGTTCCGGCCGGCTTCGCGCCGATCGCCATCGGTCTTGCCCTTACCCTTATTCATCTGATTTCCATTCCGGTCACCAACACATCGGTCAATCCGGCCCGCTCGACGGGGCAGGCCTTGTTCGTGGGCGGGTGGGCGCTGCAGCAGCTCTGGCTGTTCTGGCTCGCTCCGATCCTTGGCGGCGCCATTGGCGCTGTGGTCTGGAAAATTTTCGGCGAGGAAGAAAAGACCGGCCATGCCGGTTCTGTCCAGCCTGCGCAGACCTGAATAAGAGGCTTTGTTTTCCCGAATGGTCGGGGAAACGACTGAGGAGGATGACATGGATCTTGCTTCGATATTGGCCCAGATCGTCGGTGGTGCGGTTGGCGGCACGGCCGGCGGAAAGATAGTGAAGGATTCCGATCTTGGTTCGCTCGGTAACCTGATTGCCGGCGCCATTGGTGGCGTCGGTGGCGGAACCGTGCTTGGATCGCTGCTTGGGGCGGCCGGAGATGCGGCAGCAGGCGGTGTGGATATCGGCGCTATTGCCGGTCAGCTCGTTGGCGGCGGTGTCGGTGGTCTGATCGTCCAGATCATCGTCGGCCTGATCAAGAACAAGCTCGTCGCCAGATAAAGCCGTTCGGTCGCTTGATCATGGAATGACGGACCTTGCCGGAGGAGGAGCTTCGTTCGGCAAGGCGTTTGGATATGCATATGTCGATGGTTGCGGCATGCAAGGTCTGAAGCGCCCTGCAAATGGTCGTCCCGTGCGCCGCAAGTTGCAAAGAGGCTCGCGAGGCCGGCCGCAAGAGGTATCGGGACCGCCTGGTTGCTATCGTGTGCCGGGTCAGGCGCTGTTCCTGGCAGACGGCACATGTGGCGTCTTGTTCCAGACGAAGGGGCTGGTTTTGAGCTCCACCACCGCGCGCCAGGCCGCGACGGACAGCATCAGCCAATATAAGGGTATGGCCAGCCAGCGCCTTCCGACCCGTCGCCTTTCATAACCGATCATTCTGCTCCGCCCCATCAGCACGAAGATCGTGTAGCTTCCGGCAATATTCAGCACATCGACGGCAAACAGAAGGCCCTGCGAAGAGAGCAGCATATCCGCGCCATTTTCCCGGATGGCCATGGCCATGAAAGCCAGGGCAACGAAGAGCAAGGGATGGGCCAGCGACGACAGAAGCATGCCGCCGATCAGCAGCTGAAAGACCATATAGGCAATCCACCCCATGTGGCGCGCGGTCGCAAAAGGCGCACGGGTCATCACCAGCCAGCTTTGCAGCCAGCCTTTGTACCAGCGCGTGCGCTGGTTCAGCCAGACGGGCAGCGCAGTCGGCGCATCCTCCAGCGTCTGCCGCCGGATGACGCCGCAGCGATAACCGAGCCGGTGCAGCCTGAGGCCCAGATCGGCATCTTCCGTCACATTGTAGGGGTCCCAGGCACCGACCCGCCGCAACGCGGCGGTGCGGAAATGATTGGAGGTACCGCCAAGCGGCAGCGGTAGTCCACGGGCGGCGAGGGCGGGTAACATGCAGCGGAAGAGACCCGAATATTCCAACGCGAAACAGGCGCTGAGCCAGGAGGAGGAGGCATTGGTGATGATAAGCGGCGCCTGCAGGCAGGCGACATCGTCCGGCTGATCCCGGAAGGCGGCATGGGCTTCGCGCAATTGCTGCGGGTGTGGCCGGTCTTCCGCGTCATAGACGACAACGAAGGTGCCGCGCGCGCCGGAGAGAGCATAGGTCAGGGCCTTTGGTTTGGTGCGCGGCAGGGAGGAAGGCACCCTGACGAGCTCCATATGCGGGCCAGGATTTATCCGCTCGATCGCCTCGATGGTTGCACCGTCGTCGGCCTCGCATATCAGCTTGATGTCGAGCCGGGATCGGGGCCAGTCCAGGCGCTCCAATGCCCCGATGAGCTGCCCGATGACAGCCTCTTCGCGGTAAAGCGCCACCAGAACGGTATAGATCGGCAATTCGCTCTCCTGCGGGAGAGGCAAGACGGTTGCCGCGTCGTTTTCGGCAGGGCTATGCAGGAGTGCAAGCAGCCGGAAAAGCAGGGTGCAGAGGTAAAGCATCGTCAGGGTGACGTGGAGATAGAGCAATGCCGCCTGCGTGTAAAACAGCAGCGACAGGATGAGCAGGGTGGCGAGAACGCCGCCCACAAAACCCTGCTGGCCGTGCAGCGTGATCCTGGCGGAATGTTGTGGCGCAGTGTTGAAAAGCCGCTGCCGGGTTTCCGCCGAACGGCGCGCCTCGCCCGCTTTCCAGATTGCGCTGCGCATGGCCTGCGGTGTGGTCACGGCAAGTTCGTCTGAAAGATGCGGATATTGTTCCAGCATGTTTTTCAGCAATTCCATCCGGGCAAGTTCCGGCACGATCAGCAGCACTGTTTTACCGTTCAGTGGCGTCAGCCGCAAAAACCTCGGTTCGGTGAGTTGAGTGTCCAGATCATTCAGATCCGCCACCCGTTCCGGGCCGATTGCCGGGGTGAATGGCAAGCGCAGAAATCTGGCGAAAGCACCGTAATAGGCTTCCGTCGTGACGAGGCCGCTTGCCAGCAATTCGTCTTCCACGGTCGAGCCGTTTTCCAGCGCCCGCTGCCTGAAGGCGTCGACATAGGGTTTGCCGAATCCCAGTGAGAAGAGAAAACGGGTCTGCCTCGCCTCATCCTGTTCGGGGGCACTCCAGAGTGGATTTTCGTCGGTGCCCGAAAATGCAATTTTTCGTCCGGCCGGCGTCGTGCGAAATGATTCTCGTGTATAGTGCCTAAAATAATCCATGCATCGCCGCCGCCCTCATGGCGACGCCCCACTTCCTTTCACGGATAGTATAGATGAGAATAACGAATGTAACGCGGAATATAGGTCTTGTATTTACTTTAGCTTTCGCTTTGCAATTTGTTGGTTATTTTAGTGAAGCCCATGCGGAAGGCCTGTCGGATGGAAATCGCATGCCGGTGTTGTTCGACGCGCAGGAGCGGTTTCCGGGTGGCGATCTTTCCTCCGTTCCCCGCATCAGGTTTCTGATGTCGGTTGATTTCCCGCCTTTCAATTTTACCGATCAGGAAGGCCGGCTTGCGGGTTTTCATGTCGATCTGGTGCGGGAAATCTGCGCCCAGCTGAAGGTGGAAAGCAAATGCCAGGTGCAGGCGCTGCCGTTTGACGAGCTGGAAGCGGCTCTTGAAATGGGAGAGGGCGAAGCAGTGATTTCCGGCCTCGCCACCACTGCCGATCTGCGCAAGAGCTTTACCTTCTCGCGGCCCTATCTGCTGCTGCCCGCCCGTCTTGCCGTGAACAAGACGTCAAAATTCACCGGCTCCGGGGCGGATGCGCTTTCGGGAAAGAAGGTGGGTGTGGTTGGCAGCTCCCGGCACGAACAGATGCTGAAAGCGTTTTTTCCAAAAGCCACGGCCGAGAGTTTCGATGGCTACGAACCCATGTATGAGGCGTTGAAGGCAGGCAAGGTGGACGCGATCTTCGCCGACGGTCTGCGCCTGTCTTTCTGGGTTTCGGGAAGTGCGTCCGAAGGCTGCTGCGCGCTCTTCGGTGGTCCTTACATGTCTGACCGGTTTCTCGGCGAAGGCCTGTCCATCATGACGGTCGATCCGGATAACGTACTGGTGCCGGCTTTCGATCAGGCGCTGGCCGCCCTTTCGCGAAACGGCCGGCTGGAAGAAATCTACCGGCGTTATTTCCCCTATGGGCTCTATTAGAGGGAGCCGGCCTGTCCGGACCGGCCCTGACACCGGCCTTTATTTGGCTGGCGCGAAAACCTCTTCGTTGCGTCGCAGGCGCAGAAGCGCAATCCACACGGCGGCGGCGATGGCGGTTTCCACCATGAAATAGCTGCCGATCGTTCCCGAAATGCTGAAGGACCAGGTGAAGAAGGCGACGACGACGGAGCCGATGAGATTGCCGCTGTTCCAAATCTTGGCGCGAATATCCTGCCGCCCGGAAGCGCCGAGCGCCTCGAGCGCGGTGGCCGCAACGGCCATGGGCAGGACGGCCCAGCAAAGCACGCGGGTGATGATGGGCAGCGAGACATATTCGTCGCCGAACAAAAGCGGCAGGAAGGGTGCGATGATGAAAATGACGAGCGCGCTGCCCGTTGCGATGAAAAGCGCCGCCTTCAGTACGTTATAGGCACGCTCTATGGTCTTGGTAATGCCCTGCAGGGCAGCGGAGGCCGAGCCCGGATAGATCAGCCGGTTGAGGGCCTCGACGGAGAGATAGGAACTATCGAGAATGCGCCGGGCGATGGAATAGCTGCCCAGCACCTCGGCGCTGGCAATGGCGCCGAGAACCAGAATATCGGCATTGCCGCGCACGGCCTTGAACAGGAACTGGGTGGAAAACAGGATGCCGATGCGGATTTCCTCACGGACGATCCGGAATACCGGCCTGCCGAGTCTCGCGATCGCCTTGACGGAAACCATGGCCGCAATGGTGTGGGCGGCAAGGTTCCACAGCGCCCAGGCCTCAACCGTTTCCACCTTGAAGATGAGGCAGGCCACCACGGCGGCAATGGTGCGGGCGACAGCGAACATCACTTCCAGCTTGTTGGCCGAGCCGAAGTCGGAATGGGCGATGAAGCTCTGCGTGGAAAGCGAGATGACCTTCAGGAGAACGAGGTTGGTGAACAGGATCAGGAAAGTGGTGATCAGCGTGTGCAGCAATGTTTCCGAGGTCGGGAAAAACACCGGGATCGTCACCATGCCGATGATCGTCAGTACCACGCCGGTCGCAGCACTCAGGAGATAGCTGTGGCCGAGCATGACGGGAAACATGCTGCGATCCTGCGCAACACGGCGGATCAGCGATTCCTGCGAACCGATGCCGCAGATCTGGACGCCGAGATTGGTGACGGCGGTAATGGAGGCGTAAAGCGCGAATTGTTCGACACCGAGATGGCGGGCAAGCAGTGCAAAGGTCAGAAGCTGGGCGGCGCTTGACATGAGGAGCGCCCCGCCGGATGCCATATAGGTCAATCCCAATCTGACTAGATGGCCGAGCCGCGGCGTATTGAACGACACCTCATTCTCCATTTTTTCCGGCATTACCGGGCGAATTCAAAAAGGAACTGTCCTGTTTTGAAATGTGACGAACTGAAAGGCCGGCGACCGGGCAATAATCCGACACCGATAACCCGAATGAATGACAGTTTCTCCTGTCTTAGCCTTCTTGAGGTAAGAGAGGGTTAAAGCAATTGCACAATAATGATGATAATGACTGTTTATGGTTATTTGGACATGGCCCTGTTTTAGAAGGGTTTCGTTGTTCGTCACAAGGCAGGCCCATGATCCGATTGTCCAGTTCCGGTGCACGCGACCATGCCGCGTTTGGCTGATACGCGGTCCATTGCTTCCGAGAGCAGCGCCATCTCCCTGTCGGGTGGCCGTCGCGACGCGATTTTTTTCGTCGTCACCATGCTCTATATCTGGATTTCCGTAGCCCCCTTCGAAAATCTTGCCGCTCCCCCCGTGCCTCACGCAGCAGCAAACCAGCTGACCGGGCTGATGATTGCGGGCATGCTGGGGGTTTTTGCGCTGCGCCACCGGCTGACTGGCCTTCTCCTGCGGCCCCGCTTGCCCATTCTCCTGCTGTTTTTCTGGCTGGTCATCTGCTCGGTGCTGGGTGCTGAACCCGGCACGTCGCTGCAACGCCTGATCTTCACCGCACTTTTATGTTTCATCACCAGCGTTCTGGTCGTCATGCCGCGCGACCGGCGGCAGTTCGACCGGATGATGGCCATCTTCGCCCTCATTTTGCTGGCGCTTTGCTATCTCGGCGTGATCTTCCTGAGTTCGCGCTCGATCCACCAGCCCTACGACCTTGATGAGAAGGCGCTCGCCGGCGATTGGCGTGGCATCTTCAATCACAAGAACGCAGCCGCTCCGGCCATGATCATTCTTTTCATGATCGGGCTTTACCTGCGCAACGCCTGGTCGGTGCTGGGCGGCATTGCGATTACGCTGCTGGCCGGGTTCTTTCTCTGGAAGACTAACGGAAAAACGGCGGCCATGCTTTTGCCCGTCACCCTGGCGCTGGTCTGGATCATGGAACGGCATGCCCACCGCACCTTGCTGATGATCGGCGGTCTTCTGGCCTTCCTCAACATCGTCGCGGTTGGCTCCACCTATTTTCCGAGCATACAGAATTTTGTCGAAAGCCTAGGCATCGATTCCACCTTCACCGGGCGGACGGACATATGGCGCCTATCCTTCGACACCTTCGCGCAATCGCCGATCTTCGGGCAGGGGTTTCAGGCTTTCTGGACGAGCGACCGTTTGCTGTCGCAGGCCGATATTGCCGGCACCTGGGCGGTCACCGCTTTCCATGCCCATAATGGCTATGTCGAAAGCCTGCTGAATGGCGGCTTGCCGGCCTTCATTCTTACCGTTCTGTGGTTGGTCATCATACCGGCAAATGATTTCCGTACGGCGGTGGTCAAGGGCACGGATCCGGGGCTGACCCGACTTTTTGCACGAATTTGGGTGTATGCGCTGCTTTCTTCGTGTCTTGAGAGTAATTTCTTTACCGGAACCGGGCCTATTTGGTCTTCTCTGCTGATCGCAGTCTATTGTTTGAGGCATCAGGCCTACGACATACTTGAACAGGGGCAGTAATTTGCAGACAGGCCGGGGGGCTTTGTATGACACAAAAAATCGGGACTTTTGCAGACCGGATCAATAACCGGCTGGTGCGGTATTTTCCGGGACCGCAGGCGCGGATCGAAACGTCCGAACCGATCGTGTCCTTCACATTCGACGATGTGCCGGCAACCGCCTGGACAGAGGGTGCGCGCATTCTGGAAAAGGAGGGCGTTTGCGGGACGTTTTACATCGCCGGCGTGTTCATCGACAAATATGATGAACAGCAGGAGATGATTTCCGCGAAAGGTTGCTCGGAACTGGCGGCGGCCGGTCATGAGCTTGCCTGCCACACCTTTTCCCATCGCAAACTCTCGAGTTTTTCACGACGGGGGCTTGAGGCGGATCTCGATCGTAATGACAGCGTGCTGGGATCCTTTGATGGAAGCCGTCACGGGCGGAATTTCTCCGTTCCCTTCGGCATGGCCTCACCGCTCATGCAGCCGCTCTTGCGGCGCCGGTTCAGAACCGCGCGCGGCATCATGCCGGGCATCAATCGCGGCAGCGTCGATCCGTATAATCTTGCGGCCGTCGAGTTGCGTGCGGATCAAAACTACCTCGACGCCGCCGACCACTGGCTTGAGGATGTTTTGCAAAAGGGCGGCTGGCTCATCATCTTCACCCATGATGTTTCGCAGACACCAAGCTTCTACGGTTGCCCGGAAGGCCGATTTGAGGGCCTCGTCCGCAAAGCGGTGTCTGGCGGTGCGAAGATCATGACGGTCGATGCCGCCGCAAGGACATTCGGCCTTTAAAGCAATGGTCTCGGCGCGCCTTGCCCGAGCGATGCCGGGAAACCCATGCCCGCGATTGCGGGCTACTGGCTGGCCCAGATGATGCGGGCGATCCATTCCACATCGGCCATGTCGAAGCTGCGATTGGGATGTTCGGGGTTGAGCGAAAGAAGCTCGATGTTTTTGGGGCTTTGCCGCGCCAGTACCTTGGCCATCACTTCGCCATCGCGGCTTTTCAACACCACGCGGTCACCGCGCCGCACCTGCGCACCGGGCTCCACGATGAGGATGTCACCATCGCGGTAAAGCGGCATCATGCTCTCGCCCTGCACTTCCAGCGCGTAGACGCCCTGCTTGCGTTCGGGAGAAGAGGGAAACTCCACCACATCCCAGCCTTGACCCGCCGGAAAACCGCCATCATCGAAAAAGCCGCCGGAACCGGCCTGCGCAAAACCAAGCAGGGGAATGGCATTGTCCACACCGGAAGGTTGCATCGTCTGCGCCCTGCTGAAAGCATAACCGAAAAACTGGTCGACACTGGCTCCCGTCGCCTCCAGCACCTTGGAGACGGATTCCGTCGAGGGCCAACGTTTGCGGCCATCCGGCCCGAAGCGTTTCGATTTATTGAACGAGGTGGGATCGAGGCCGGCGCGCTTCGCCAATGCCGAAGGCGTCAGCTGATGGCGTTCGGCAAGCGTATCGATGGCGCTCCAGATCGTCTCGTGTGACAGCATGATAGAAAGCCCGCAAATGGAGCCGATAGCGGAAAGCTCCTGTCGTTTACTGACCGCAATCTAGCCCAAATCCGGTCAGGAGTAAAGGAATGAAAGGAATAAAATCCTTGCCCTAAGCCACCATGGCCGATGTATTTATCTTGGCGAGCTGGATGACCGCCTGCGTGCGGCTGTCGACCTTGAGCTTCAGCAGGATAGCCGAGACATGTGCCTTGATGGTGGCCTCGGAAACATTGAGTTCATAGGCGATCTGCTTGTTCAGCAGCCCTTCGGCCAGCATGCCGAGCACCCGGCTCTGCTGCGGTGTCAGCGTTCTGAGCCGGCCGATGAGGTCGGCCACGTCGGGATCCTGCTCCTTCTCGCCATGGTGACCCGCCGGTATCCAGACATCACCTTCCATAACCGCACGAATGCCGTCGCGAATATCGTCAATGCCCGATGATTTCGAGACGAAACCGGAAGCGCCGAGTTCGATCGACCGGCGCACGGTGGTGGCATCATCCGTGGCCGAAACGATGACGATCGGCAGGCTGGAAAATTCCGCTCTCAGCGCCATCAGGCCTGAAAATCCGCTGACCCCCGGCATGGCGAGATCGAGAAGCATGAGATCGGCGTCGTTGCGCGCTGCGGCTGCACGTCGGGCAGCCTCGAAATCCCCGGCCTCGATGATGGTCTGTTGCCCGTCGAGACCGGATACGGCCTGTTTCAGGGCACCGCGAAAAAGCGGGTGGTCATCTGCGATGATAATGACAAGTTCCGACATTCTGGCCCCCTCCCAAGGGCGTTATGCGGTTCTTTTTCAGCGATTGGCTCACTCCCTTGCCGGTGGTCGAAACACGGCCGGCTCCTCCGCCGAAGGTTGCGCCAATCGCTCCGGCATTACAAGGAAAAGCTTGTGGACAGGCGGCCTTTCAGGGCTTCCGCAATAAAAATGCCGTGGAAACTGTGGACAATCTTCAAGCTTTGCGGCAAACCGCCCGGACAGGAAAGCGCTGGAAAGCCTTGGAGAACGCCATGCAGGAAACGCCCGCGATCATCTATAAAATCGTGCCGGAGACGTTGTGGAGTGCCGCCAGGGCAAAAGGTGTCTTCGAAGGCGCGGCCATCGATCTGACCGACGGTTTCATTCATTTCTCGACGGCAAAACAGGTGGCAGAGACCGCCGCGCGGCATTTTTCCGGCCAGGTCGATCTGCTTCTGATCGCCGTCGACGGCGCAGCGCTTGGCGACAAGCTGGTCTATGAACCATCCAGGGGCGGCGATCTTTTTCCGCATCTCTACGCCCCGCTTCCCTTAAGCGCCGTGCTTTGGGAAACGCCGCTCTCACTCGATCATGATGGCCAGCACCAGTTTCCGGAGATTTTGTGATGAACGGATTATTTTCCTCTGTTGGCCGCAAGGGCCTGTTTCTCATCGATCCGGAAAAGGCGCATGGGCTCTCCGTCGCGGCGCTGAAAAGCGGTTTCCTGCCCACCTGCATGGTGCCGCACGATCCGCGCCTGCAGCAGACGGTGGCGGGCCTTGTCTTCCCCAATCCGCTCGGCATGGCGGCGGGGTATGACAAGAATGCGGAAGTGCCGGGCCCGCTTCTGAGGCTCGGTTTCGGCTTTACCGAAATCGGCACCGTCACGCCGCGGGCGCAATCCGGCAATCCCAAGCCGCGCATCTTCCGCCTGGTTGAGGATGAGGGCGTCATCAATCGCCTCGGTTTCAACAATGAAGGCCATGCCGCGGCGCTGGAGCGCCTTAAGCAGGCGCGTCTGCGTGGCATCGTCGGCGTCAATATCGGCGCCAACAAGGATAGCGAAGACCGCATCGCCGATTATGTGCAGGGCATCGAGGCGTTTTATTCGGTCGCATCCTATTTCACCGTCAATATTTCATCGCCCAACACGCCCGGCCTCCGTGACCTGCAGGCACGTGAAAGCCTTGCCGCACTCCTGTCGGCCGTGCTGGAACGCCGCAAGGCGGAAGCGGAGCGCCTCGGCAAACGCATCCCCGTCTTCCTCAAGATCGCGCCCGATCTGACGGAAGAAGGGCTGGACGATGTTGCCGAAGAAGCGCTCGCCCACGATCTCGATGGTCTGATCGTCTCCAACACCACGCTTTCGCGCGAGGGTCTGCGGCCCGGTCCGCACAAAGGTGAGGCCGGCGGGCTGTCGGGCAAGCCGCTCTTCGAGCTTTCCACCACGGTTCTCGCCAAGATGCGCCGTCGCGTCGGCGCCAATTTGCCGATCATCGGCGTTGGTGGCGTTTCATCTGCGGAAACGGCTTTGGAAAAGGTGAGGGCAGGGGCCGATCTCGTGCAGCTTTATTCCTGCATGGTCTATGAAGGCCCCGGCCTGCCATCGGCCATCGTCAAGGGCCTGTCGAAGCTGGTCGCCCGCGAGGGTGCCGACTCCATCCGTGACCTGCGTGACAGTACAGTGGACCGCTGGGCGGATCGCGCGCTCGGCTGAGTGCGACCCGGAGGTCTAGGCAGCGTGCCCGTCAGGGCTCTCTATCCTCATCCCGTGCTCGTCACAGGAATGAGGGAGGCGGGTGGTTTCCCACCCCTTCTATCTCAGGCGCAGAGCACCATCGCCCAATAGGGCCGGTTGCGGCTGGCGGCATCATAGGCGACAGCGACGCCAAGGCCGTTATAAGGCCCGAGCATGTTTTCGAGATGGTGCTGCGAGCCGATCCAGGCCTTGACGACACGCTCCACGCTGTCCTGCCCGGCCGCCACGTTTTCCGCTGCCGGAAGCGGCACATTGCCGTCCTTCATGCGGATGAGGAAACTATCGGTCAAACCTATCAGATGCGCCATCTTCTGCGCCTTGACCATGCGGCCGGCCTGATAGGCGGCGGCACCGCTTGCCGCCCCATTGATGGAAAGCGGCGAAAGCCCCTTTGAGCGGCGCAGATCGTTGACCATCGGAAGCGCCGCTGTCGTCTCGTCTCGGGTGCCTGAAGGCAGACCCTTGTTGGTGGGCATGGAAACGCAGGCGGAAAGGACGGAACCGGCGGAAATCAGCACGAAGCCGCGCCGGGTAAGCGTCTGAAGTGAAGTGTCGGTCATGTCAGCGGCGATAGCTCAGGAGGCGCAGGATGATGAAAACGGGAATGACGATCGTGGCGCCCAGGATCAGATAGTCACCGATGGCGCCCAGCGCATGGAAACCGCTGCGCCACAGATCGACGATGAAATCGCGTGCGCCATAGATGATGTTCCACGGCGTCAGCCCGAAGATCGCCATCAGAAAGCCGACGAGCAATGAAACGACGAGCAGCTTCACCACGGTGCGGGCCACCGTATCACCCAGCATTTTATTGACCTCACCGGCCATCAGCAAGTCTCCTGTTTTGTCCTGACATATGGGGCGCACCGCCGTGATGCAAGTTTTCACGCACTATATCGCGCCATATTCGCCAATTCCACGCAGGGGCCATGAAATAGGACTTGAGTTTTTTTATGGCTTGATAAATGACAGCCAGCATCTTCTCAGGAAATCATGAATGGCCCCAAACCAGTTTTCTTCCGGTGACGTCATTGCCGACCGCCGGGCGGACTATGCCCGCATGTTGGCGGAAGGCGGTGACTATCCCGCCGCCGCCGAACTCATGGAGCAGGCGCTTGAACTTGCGCCACGGTGGACGGCGGGCTGGTTTCGCTTCGGAGAATACCACGAAAAGGCGGGGGAGACCGCAAAGGCAGTGACGGCTTACGAGAAAGTCGCCGAGCTGGATGCGGAAGGACTGTTTGCAGCCGAACTGAAGCTCGCGGTTCTCGGCGCCGCGGAAACACCGGAACAGCCGCCGAGCCGCTACGTGGAAGGGTTGTTCGACGATTATGCCGATCGTTTCGAAACCTCGCTTGTCGAGAAGCTGGATTACAGCGTGCCGCAAAAGCTGGCGGAGCTGATCGCCAAGGCGGCTACAGGCGGCGCCTTCGACACCATCGTCGATATTGGCTGCGGCACCGGTCTCCTTGGCATCGAAATCCGCTCTCTGGCAAAACGGCTCGAGGGTTTCGATATCTCCCAGAACATGCTGGCCAAGGCCGACGAAAAGGGTCTCTACGACCATCTCGGCCAGGCCGATCTTTCGCTGGAGGCGGAGGCCTCGGGACTGTTCACCCCGGCGCTGGCGGAACACCGTGCCGATCTCGTCGCCGCTGCCGATGTGATGATGTATCTCGGCAGCCTTGAAACCGTCATGCCGCTTGTTTCTGCCCTGCTCGCGCCATCAGGCTTCTTTGCCTTTTCGGTGGAGGATGCGGGGGACGAGGAAGGTTTCGTGTTGCGGGAATCCCTTCGTTACGCACACTCCAAAAGCTACGTGATCGATCTTCTTGAGCGGACGGGCTTTTCTCCCATCGAAATCCGCAAAACCACCATTCGCAAGGATGCCGGAAAACCCCTTTCCGGCATTCTCTTTCTTGCCCGCGCCAAAGCCTGAACATTCCGTTTCTTGCCTTTTTCACGATAGGTCAGGCTTGCTTACGTATCCATCTTGATCGGCTGTTTTTTGCAGTGCAAAATATGCCGGAAACCTGAGGGAAAAAGCGTGAGCACAACGAGAAGCGTTTACGGCATGTGGAGTTCCGATCCGGCCAGGCATGCGCCGGTGGAAGACGTACAGGGCATCGTCACCGGTGCCATCGTCTCGGCGCTCGGCTTTTATCTTCTGAACAAGGTCGGCCTTTTGACCGGCGGCACGGCCGGTGTCGCCTTTCTCCTTCATTATGCCTTCGGCATCAGCTTTGGCCTGCTGTTCTTCCTCGTCAATCTGCCCTTCTATTATCTGTCGTTCCGTCGCCTCGGTCTCGCCTTTTCCTTCAAGACCTTCATCGCCATCGGCCTCGTGTCAGTGCTGACGGAAGTGGAGGCGCGCTGGATGGTCATCGACAGCATCAATCCGCTCTGGGCGGCGCTGCTCGGTGGTCTGCTTCTGGGTTATGGGTTGCTGGCGCTTTATCGCCACCGCGCCAGCCTTGGCGGCATCGGTATTCTCGCCATCTATATTCAGGATCGTTTCGGCATTCGCGCCGGCCTTATCCAGCTGGCTTTCGACGCCTTTGTCATGCTCTGTGCCTTCCTCGTCATCGATCCCGCCACGGTCGTCTATTCGATTGTCGGCGCTTTTGTCCTCAACATGTTCCTCGCCATCAACCACCGCTCGGACAGATACATCGTCCTGCGTTAAGTTTGAGCGCTTGAAATTCGTCGGGCTTCGGCGCAATAGCTGGGCAGATCGAAAGTCAGGGGAAAATGCATGGACGACACCACTGCGCGCAGGCGATTGAACCTTTGGACGTCCGCGCCAGATCGCCATTCGCTACTGGAAGATGCGCAGGCCATTCTGGCGGGCAGCATGCTGATTTCACTCGGTGTCACGCTGTTTTCCGCAGCAGGCCTTCTCACCGGCGGTGTGGTGGGGCTCGCGTTTCTGGCGCATTACGCCACTGGCTTCAGCTTCGGCGCGGTGTTTTTTCTCACCAACCTGCCGTTTTATTATCTCGCCTTCCGCCGTCTCGGCCTTGCCTTTACGGTGAAGACCTTCTGCGCCATCGCCATGACGGCGCTGCTGTCGGAATATATGCCGGGCTTTTTCGCTTTTGAGAGCATCAATCCGATTGCCGCTGCACTCTTCGGCGGATTGACGGTCGCCGCCGGCATGCTGGCGCTGTTTCGCCATCGCACCAGCCTCGGCGGCTTCGGCATATTGGCGCTTTATCTTCAGGATCGTTTCGGCTGGCGCGCCGGCCTCGTGCAGCTTGCCTTTGATGGCATGGTGCTGGCCTGCTCCTTCTTCGTCGCGACGCCTTTCATTATCCTCTGCTCCATTCTCGGCGCGCTGGTCATGAACCTCACGCTCGCCGTCAATCATAGAAACGACCGCTACATCGCCATGTAGCGGTCGTTCGATGTGGTCAAGCTGGTTCAGGCTGCCTTTGCGGCGGCTTCGACCGGATGCTGCGAACGGAAACCAACGGCGATGCGGTTCCAGGTGTTGATCGTGCCGATCGCAACCGTGATCTTCACGATGTCTTCCTCGGAAAAATGCGCCTTCAGGGTCTCGAAGGCGTCATCCGGCGCGCCGGTTTCGGCAATTTTCGTCACCGCATCCACCCAGCCGAGCAGCGCCCGTTCCTGCTCGGTATAAACGGGGGATTCGCGCCACACACTCATCAGGTTGATCCACTGTTCAGAAAGCCCGTCATGACGGCTTTCTTTCACATGCATGTCCACGCAGAAAGCGCAGCCGTTGATGATCGAGGCGCGCAGCTTGATGAGGTGAATGAAGCGGCGCTCAAGGCCGCTGCCCTGAACATAGTTTTCAAGCGCCATAACGGCCTTGAAGGCTTCGGGGGATGCCTTGGCATAGTTGAGACGGGTTTTCATGGGTTTCTCCTTCGGTCAGGTCTGTTTCAAGTCACGGGTGGTCGCTCCGGAAAGCTGTCCTGCTTTCCGGTGTTTCGATAGGTCGTTCTGCGGTCTTTAGCGCGCCGTCGTCTTGCGCTCGTTCATCTCCAGAAAGGCGCAGCCGCGCGCGGCAATTCCGCCATCGTCGTTGGCGGCAAGATCGCTCAGAATGTCGGCGATGGTGGCTTTGGCAAGTTCGGCGCGATAGGCCTTTTCCGCCTTCAGCATCGCGGCATTGATGCCGCAGGGCTTGGTGAAATAACGCCCCGGCAAGGGGTTCGGCCCGCGCTGGCGGATTTCGGCGCAGCGGAAGGCAGGCTGCGGCCCTTCCACAGCCAGCACGATATCAAGCAGGGTGATCCTGTCGGTCGCCCGGGCCAGACGGTAACCGCCCTTCGGCCCCGGCACGGTGGCGACAATCCCGGCATTGGACAGCGACTGCAGGTGCTTCAGAAGATAGCTCGTGGAAACGCCGTGGAATTCCGCGAGCGCTGCTGCCGACAGCACACCACCTTCGGAAAGCCCCGCCAGCATGCCCACGCTGTGAATGGCCTGTTCAACGCCGTCTCCGAGTTTCATCGGTCTTTCCCACGCTATTGCCTGACTATCGTGGATATTATTTATCCACGATTCTGTTTTCCTGTCAAGCGGAGGCGTTACGCTCTTCTTTTTCGCAGGTTTTTCACTACCTTGCAGGGGTGAAACACGCCGAATCCCCAACTTCCGGCACGCATGTCGGCACCCTGCCCCTTCCATTCCAGAAATGGTTTGCAGAAAAGGGATGGTCTCCGCGCGCCCATCAGCTGGAGCTGATGGCCCGGGTGCGCGGCGGTGAGAACATGCTGCTGATTGCGCCGACGGGCGCCGGCAAGACGTTGGGCGGTTTCATGGCCTCGCTTACCGATCTTGCCGAACGCGGCAAGGTTCCGCCCGGTTCCGGTTTTGTCGGCTTGCACACGCTCTATATCTCGCCTTTGAAGGCGCTGGCGGTGGATATCGAACGCAATCTCACCAGACCCGTTTCCGAAATGGGCCTGCCGATTTCCATCGAAACCCGGACAGGCGATACGCCGCAGGGCAAACGCCAGCGACAGAAGATCAAGCCGCCGGATATTCTCCTGACGACGCCGGAGCAGGTTTCCTTGCTGCTCGCCAACAGGGAGGCCGAACGGTTTTTCCGCGACCTGAAATATGTGGTGCTCGACGAATTGCATTCGCTCGTCACCTCCAAGCGCGGCCATCTGCTGTCGCTGGCGCTTGCCCGGGTGCGCCGGCACGCTCCGCACGTGCGCTTCATCGGCCTTTCGGCCACGGTGGCGGAGCCGATGGATCTACGCCGTTATCTGGCGCCGCAGGGGCAGGGCGAGCCGGCCGCCGGGCTTATCACGGTCGAAGGCGGGGCAAAGCCGGATATTTCCATCCTGCATACGGAAGAACGAATTCCATGGTCCGGCCATTCGGCGCGTTACGCCATGAAGGATTTATACGTGGCGTTGAAGGAGCATCAGACAACGCTGATCTTCGTCAACACCCGCTCCCAGGCGGAGCTGATCTTTCAGGAACTCTGGACCATCAATGACGACAATTTGCCGATCGCGCTGCATCATGGCTCACTGGACACGGCCCAACGCCGCCGGGTCGAGGCGGCCATGGCCGAAAACCGGCTACGCGCCGTCGTCGCCACCTCCACGCTCGATCTCGGCATAGACTGGGGCGATGTCGATCTGGTTGCGCATGTCGGCGCGCCGAAGGGCGCAAGCCGCCTTGCACAGCGCATCGGTCGCGCCAACCACCGCATGGACGAGCCGTCAAAGGCGATCCTCGTTCCCGCCAACCGGTTCGAGGTGATGGAGTGTCGGGCAGCGCTGGATGCCAATTACATCGGCGCGCAGGATACCCCGCCGATTGCCGAAGGCGCGCTCGATGTTCTCGCCCAGCATGTGCTTGGCATGGCCTGTGCCGAACCCTTCGATGCGGATGAGCTTTATCGTGAAGTAACGAGCGCCTCGCCCTATGCCGACCTGCCGCGCGCCACTTTCGACCGGGTGGTAGATTTTACCGCGACAGGCGGTTATGCGCTGCGCACCTATGAACGTTATGCCCGCATCCGCCAGATGAAGGATGGCCGCTGGCGTGTCTCCAATCCCGCGGTCGCGCAGCAATATCGCCTCAACCTCGGCACCATCGTCGAGGCGGCGGAACTGAATGTCCGCATGGTCAAGCGTAATGCCAAGGGCACGGTCGGGCGTGGCGGCATGTCGCTCGGCAAGGTCGAGGAATATTTCCTCGAGCAGCTGGTGCAGGGTGATACGTTTCTATTCGCCGGCAAGGTACTGCGGTTCGAAGGCATCAGAGAGAATGAATGTCTGGTGTCGCAGGCCTTCTCCATGGACCCGAAGATACCCTCCTATGCCGGCGGCAAGTTTCCGCTGTCCACCTACCTCGCGGATCAGGTGCGCTCGATGCTTTCCGATCCTGCCCGCTGGCATGCGCTGCCGGATCAGGTCCGCGACTGGCTGGCGATCCAGAAGGAAAAGTCGATCATTCCCAAGCGTGAAGAGCTGCTGGTCGAGACCTTTCCCTTCCGTAAACGCTTCTTCATGGTCATGTATCCCTTCGAGGGACGGCTGGCGCACCAGACGCTCGGTATGCTTTTGACGCGGCGGCTGGAACGGGCGGGCGCCAAGCCGATGGGTTTCGTCGCCACCGATTATTCACTCGCCATCTGGGCCATGGAGGATATCGGCATGCGGCTGAAATCCCGACGCCTGTCGCTGGCCGACCTTCTCGATGAGGACATGCTGGGCGACGATCTGGAAGCGTGGCTCGACGAATCCTTCATGCTGAAACGCACCTTCCGCAACTGCGCCGTCATTTCCGGGCTGATCGAACGCCGTCATCCCGGCAAGGAAAAGACCGGCCGGCAGGTCACGGTCTCCGCCGATCTTATTTATGACGTTCTTCGCAGCCATGAGCCGGACCATATTCTGCTTGAGGCCACGCGGCGCGACGCGGCGGCGGGACTTTTGGACATTGGCCGTCTTGGCGATATGCTGAAACGAATCAAGGGCCACACCACCCACCGCGCGCTTGAGCATGTCTCGCCGCTTGCCGTTCCGGTGATGCTGGAAATCGGCCGCGAGACGGTGGCGGGCGAGGCGATGGACGATGTGCTGGCCGAAGCTGCCGACGAGCTGATCGCCGAGGCCATGTCCTGAGATACGCAATGAAGGAACGATCACAAAAGTGCTGAGCCGGCTGACATTGAGCGACCGATTTTCAAATGGCTTCGAATGCCTTGGCAGCGAAACCGCCATCAATGGCGTTGCCGGCTGGTGCGATCCTTTGGGCGGGCTCTACCTGCCGGACCTGTCACTGCTCGTCGTCTCCGATCTGCATCTGGAAAAGGGCGCGGCCTTTGCCCGGCGCGGGCGCATGCTGCCGCCCTACGACACCATCGCCACCCTCAAGATTCTCTCCTCCCTCATCAGCCGTTATGACCCGAAGATCGTCGTCAGCCTCGGCGACAATTTCCACGATCGCGTCGGCTCCGAGCACCTGCCGCTGCCGCTGCGTGAACTCATCCGCGAGATGGCCCGTGGCCGCGAATGGATATGGATCAACGGCAACCATGATCCCGACGGTACGGTCGATCTGCCGGGCTCGTCGGTGGATGAAATGTTTTATGGCAATCTCGTTTTCCGCCACGAGCCGAAGCTGGGCGATGCCGCCGGGGAAATCGCCGGGCATCTCCATCCCTCCGCCACCGTGCGGCGGCGCGAAAAGACGGTGCGGCGCCCCTGTTTCGCCACGGATGGTTCGCGCCTCTTGATGCCGGCATTCGGAGTGATGAGCGGAGGCCTGGATCTGCGGCATAAGGCCATGCGTGGCCTGTTCGATCATGCCGCTCTCGTCGCGCATCTGATGGGGAGGGACCGCATCTATTCGGTGCGGTTTGCAAATCTGCTCGGCTGAGCGCGTCGACGCTGTTGTCTCTTCGTTTTACGCATTGTCCGGACGTAAAACCGCGACGCACTTTTACTGGAAATGCTCTATTGCCGGTAGACCAGCACCGGTATCTTCGAATTCTTCAACACCTTGGCCGTGACGCTGCCGAGCAGCATTTCCACGAAGCTCCGGCGCCGGTGTGAGGCCATGGCGATGAGATCGCAACCGCTCCTGTTGGCGGCTTCGATGATCGCCTCGTCGGGCCTTCCCGCCCGCGCCAGCAGCGCTTCGCAATCCAGCCCCATGGACGTTGCCTGCGCCTGCGTATCCCGCAGCAGATGTTCCGCTTCCTCGCAGCGGTGGAATTCTTCTTCGGCAATGGCGGCAATGTCCTCGACATCGCTGGCAATTACGTGAAAGGGTTCCGATACCGTCACGACGGTCACTTTTGCGCCTGCCTCCTTGGCGAGAGCGAACCCTTGGTCGATTGCGATCTGCGCCAGCGGCGAGCCATCGGTGGGAATGAGAATGTGCTTGAACATGACATTTCTCCTTTTCATCCCGGTTACAATCGCACCTACCGCCATAACCTGCGTGCGTGATTGTAACGCCTTGAATTTTACCGCAAAGCGATGACGGAAGCGAATGCTATCTTTGGCGGGAAGGACGGCCTGCGCCCGATTTTGCGGGATGAAAACGATCAGTCCTTGCGGAAGATGATGCTGGCGCCCCAGCCGGTCACAACGGCGAGCAGAACGCAGAGCGCGCCATAGGCAAGCGGTGTCTGATGCGCCGCATCGGTGATCGCCTGCTCCATGCCGGTCTTGACGACGCGCAGTTTCAATTCGCGCTGGGCGATGAATTTGCCGCTCTTGAAGAGATAGGCGCGGGCGGTGTGCACGCCGTTCGGCACGTTGGCGGGCAGGCGAAGCGTCGCCCAGAACAGGCCGGTGCGTTCCAGCCGCACCCCGGTTGTATCATTGCGATAGATGCCGCTTGAGAGCTTGAGCCGACGATAGGCTTCCTGAAAATCGAAGACATTGTCGGGCACGCCGGAGAAAACCGCGCTCTTGAGCGAAAGATGGTCAACGCCGAGCCCCATGGCGCGCAGTGTTCCGGGGGAGGCTATGTCGCTGATATTGCGCGTGCTGGCCATGGAATAGGATTCCGGCAGCGGCGTGAAGGTGATGGCGCTGGTATTGATCCAGATGCCTGCCACACGCTCTTTCTTGCGCACGGTCATATAGTCGCTTGGCCCTTCCAGCGTCACGACGATATCATACTGCCCGATGGCCAGCAGTAGCTGATCGGTATTGTTGAGCGCGCCGAAGAGGGTGAAATCCGCCCCGCGAAAATCAGATGCGATGGGAATTTCGGTCGTCGATGCGCCGATTTCAATGTTTTCCTGCAATGGCCGTTGTTGCGGACCGGGCGGCAGGGCAAGCGGCGGTGTCTGCGCCGAGGCTGTTTCGCCAAGGGCAAGGAAGGGCAGCAGAAGAAGCGCGGCAAGCAGCGGGCGGAAGGTCAATAGCCGAGCCCCCCTACGGCCACGGAAAACAGGTCCTCCGGCCGCACCACCAGCGATACGGCAAGGCGAAGCGCGACGGCGAGGACGAGAAGGGCAAGCAGCGCGCGCAGCTGTTCGCCGCGCAGTTTCTGTCCGACGCGCACGCCATATTGCGCACCGATGACGCCCGCCACCATCAGGATGAAGGCCAGCACCACATCGACGGAATAGTTGGTCGCGGCCTGAACGACGGTCGTATAGGCGGTCACGAAGATGATCTGGAACAGCGAGGTGCCGACAACCACGCTGGTGGGGATGCGCAGCAGATAGATCATCGCCGGCACCATGATGAAGCCGCCGCCGACACCCATGATCGAGGTGAGGATGCCAATGCCGAAGCCGAGGGCGACGATGGGGATGATGCTGAGATAGATCTTCGATTTCTTGAACCGCATTTTCAGCGGCAGACGATGCACCCAGTTGTGGTGACCCGGCCGGCGCAGCGTCACCGTTTCATTGCGTGCGGCGCGGCGCAGCGCCGAAATGCTCTCCTTCAGCATCAGCCCGCCAACGGTGCCGAGCAGGATGACATAGAGCAGTGAAACGATGAGATCGAGCTGGCCGATGCTGCGCAGGAAGGAGAATATCCACACGCCGACCGTCGCCCCGACCAGACCGCCGACAAGCAGCACGCTGCCCAGCTTGACGTCCAGCGTGCCGCGCCGGAAATGCGTGATCGAGCCGGAAACGGAGGAGGCAACCACCTGGTTCGCGCCGGTTGCCACGGCGACTACGGGCGGAATATTGTAGAAGATCAAAAGCGGGGTGATCAGAAAGCCACCGCCCACACCGAACATGCCAGACAGAAAACCGACGGCCGCGCCCATGCCGAGAATGATGAAAATATTCACCGACAGTTCTGCGATCGGCAGATAGACAGTCACGGCTCGGACCTCGGGCAAATGGTTCCGGGCGACAGGGCCTGTCCGGGTGAGGGGGCCGCGCCGCGATTTACACTTTCTGTCTGAAAAGACCGGATATCCCCGGCCTTCATCCGTCATGCCCGCGAGGGCCTGACCTGTCAACATTCAACGGTAAATACGTTGATAATTTGGAAAGATAGCGGCCGTGTGTCGGCAACCAGCCACATTCCTGCGGCGGGTAGGGCAAAAGCGGCCAGGGGGCCGCTTCACCGGTTCTTCAAGGCTTATTTGTTGCGGGAGAGCAGCGCGGTCACCAGCTCGTTGGTGATGCGCCCGTCCGGCGTCTGGCCCACGGACTTCTGGAAGTCCTTGATGGCCGTAACAGTGTTCTTGCCAAGCTTGCCATCCGGCTGGCCGGCATCGAAACCGTTCTTGTTCAGGATCGCCTGAATGTTGCGGATCGCCTTTTCCATATCCACGGAGGCGGTCTTCACGCCCTCCTTGCCGGCCCATTCCTCAGGCGGATTGACGCTGTTGGCGTCTTCCGAAAGCGACTTGACCTTCCAGCTGTCCACCTTGGCCTTGGCGCTCTGAAGCTGCTGCGGGTTCATTGCTCCCGCAACCTCGTCGCGCTTCTGGGCGGCGTCCGCATCGCCATCCTTGGCGGCGATGGCGAACCACTTGTAGGATTCCTCGATGTCCTGCTTCACGCCGCTGCCGCGGGCGTAGAGGATGGCGAGGTTGAACTGGCTGTCACGAACGCCGAGTTCGGATGCCTTGATGAACCATTGGGCGGCGGCGGTGAAATCCGGCTGGCCGGCCGCGTCGGAGGCGAGCAGGACCGCGAGATTGTGCATGGCGCCGGCATTGCCCTGCTCGGCAGCCAGCGTGTAATAGCGCTTCGCTTCCGTAAGGTTGCGCTCAACGCCGTTCGCCTTCTCATAAAGGTTGGCGAGACGATATTGCGCGGGGGCAAGGCCACGATCGGCCGCCAGCTTGTACCACTTTGCCGCTTCCGCACGGTCGGCGGTAACACCGCGGCCGTCAGTGTAGCGTGCCGCGATCTCGAACAGCGCCTGGGTGTCGCCCTTGGCGGCCGCTTCGGCAAGCGATGCGGGTTCGATACCGGCGGGAACCGCAATGGCGTCCTGCGCAGGAATAGTCGTGGTGGCAACCGCAGCCGGTTTCGGCAGTTCAGTCTGCGCGACCGTGTCGGACTTTGCGGGGTCCACGGCGGGAACATCGGCAACCGGTGGCTCATCCGGCAGCGGCGCACCGCCGATGGTGCGGTTGTCGATGGTGTTTTGCGCCGGCGCGGCGTTTTCAATGCTGTCTGCCGATGCGGCCTGTTCCGGCTCGATGGCAAGATCGGACGGAACGGTCACGGCCTTGTTGCCGGTTTCGGGAAGAGCGGAAACCGGGCCATTCTCCATCTTGTGCTCGATGACCGGCGCGGGGGCTTCCGCGCCGCCGATCAGCGTCTTGACGAGCGGCATGGCCATCATCGCCAGAAGAATGGCGCCGATACCGAGCAGCAGCGGGCGACGATAGCGCGAAAGCGCCGACGTATCGGCCTTGCGGCTCTTCTTGCCGGTGTCCAGCTTCTCCGGCGATGTTTCCATGGCGGCGGCCTGGGCGGCGCGGCGGGCGGCGGCGATGAAATCCGTCCGTCCTTCCGCATCCGCGGCCTTGCCGGTGGCGGCGACCTGGCTGGCGCGCACGCGTTCGAGGATTTTCTTGATATCGGGTGCACCCGAACCAGGCTCCAGAAGTTCGTTCTCCTGGCCAGCCGGCAGAACATCGATCGGATCGAGCGAAGGGGCGGGTTCCACCTGCGTGCGGGCGGAGGAGGCCGATACGGGTTCTTCCTTGGCCTTTGCGGGCTTCGCCGTGCTTGTCTTGAAACGTTTCGTCAGGCCGGCGAGCAGGCTCTTTTTTTCCGCCTTTGCTGGCTTGGCAGCAGCCGGCGGTACGATCGCGGTCGCGTCGTTTTCGCTGACATCATCGAGAATGGCCTGCTCTTCGGCGATATAGCCTTCTTCCGGGAAAACGGCGGCCGGCATGGTCACGTCTTCACGGCTGGCGGCAACCGTGTGCTGCGCGACGTTGCGGGAAGCGTCCTGGCGGTAGGCAGGCGCGCTGTCGAGATTGTCCAGACGGCCGGCAATCTGCACCAGCGTCTCATGCAGCGCCTCGAAGGTGCGGTGCGTGCGCTCTTCGGTGTTGCGGCTCAAGGCTTCGAGGCTGCGCAGATCGGTCGCAAGATCGGTCAGCATCGTCATGTCGGCGAGGTTTGCGCCGGCCGAGAGATTATTACGGGTATAGGCGTCGAGAACGGCCTCGGCTGCCTGCCGCGCCGCTTCGATGATATATTCGTCGTTCGACGCCATATAGTCTTCGATCGCCGCCATGCGCGCGTCGAGTTCCGGCGACATGCCGGCTGCCTGCATCTGCACCGGCTGGCTGATCAGCGTGGACAGATGGGCGATCTGGTTTTCGAGGCTTGCCAGCGCATGGCTGTCGGCTGGTGCGGCATGGGCGGTTTCGTCCAGACGGGCGGCGATAGTGCCGAGCCGCTCTTCCAGACGGGAAAAGGCGCTTTCACTCAGGCCCGAAGCCGATTGCGGCTGGCTGTAACGATAATCGAGGTCTTCGATCCGCCGGGAGAGCAGGTCGAGCCGTTCGGCCAGACCGTCATTGACGGCACCGTGATCCAGCGCATCGATCTTGCGGGAGATATCGCTGAGGAAGGACGTCAGCTCCGCCTGCTGGGTGGGGCGCTGCGAGCGCTCCAGCAGCAATGACAGCTGGTCCAGCCGGTCGTGCAACTGGGCGGCGTCGCGGGCGGTGCTGAGCTCATCGATCTTGCCGGAGAGCGCTTCGAGGCGGGTGGTGAGATCGAGCGCCGGTTCCGGCTTGGCGGCAGCGAGGCGATTGATGTCGCCGAGCTGTTCGGCAAGGCCGTTCAGCCGGTTTTCTAGCCGCTGCGCCAGCGCATTATCCGTTGCCTGTGCATTGGCGCGCGTGCCGGTTGCGGCAATGGCACGGCTGATTTCGTCCAGCCGCTGGTCGAGGCCGGAAAACTGCTCGGTAAAGGCGGCTTCGTTGGGCTGCATATGCTTGCCGAGCTGCTCCACGGCGCTGGCAATGGTGATGAGCTTTTCCTCGAGCACGCGCACGGCGGGATTGTTGCTCATGCCGCCGAGCTGCGTCTTGATGTCATCGAGACGATAGGCGAGCGAAACGATCTCATCCTGCAAGGAGGCCGCGTCGAAACCGCGCAGCGTGTCTTCCACATTGTTCCAGCGGCTTTCGATCCGGTGCACGCTGTCTTCGCGCGCAAGTTGGTCGATGGTGAGGCGCAGGTCCTCGAATTCGTTGCGCAGCCCATAGGCGTCAGGAGATGCCAGATTGCCGAGCTGGTCGATGCTGCCGGCAAGCCGTGCGATGTCATCGCGCAGGTCGCCGATGAATTGCTGGTCTTCCGCCACCGCGCGGATATTGCGTATTTCGGCGCGCAGGCCCTGCGCTTCGCGGGCAACGCCCTCGGCAATGTCGTGCTTCAGCTCATGACGCAGATTGACGAGCGCCTGCGCGATCTCCTGCAGGGCTGCGTCATTGCGCTGCTGTTCCTGATAGGGCGGAATGGCGCGGGCACGCGGCGCGGGAGCGGCGGCCTGCTGAGGCTCTCTCTGGCGATATTCCGGCGCGAGCGGCCGGGTAATCGTCCGTTCCGGTCGGGTGGCGGGTTCCTGCGGGCGCTGGAAACTTGCTTCGAGCAGGCGCTGGCGCTGACGGATTTCGTTGACGGGGTCGAGCTGCGGCGGCGTGACGGCGGCGCGGGGTTCACGCGGCGCGGCATAGGCCTCGCTTTTCGCTTCCGGCTGGGTGCTTGCGGCCCGCGGGTCGCGCGGAAACTTCTGGCTCATCAGCCCTTCGATACGGGCTTCAAGGCCTTCAATGGTGCGATTGAGAGCATCAAGAGACGATCTGTCGCTTGGCTGTTGGGTTTTCGATCGCAATCCGTTCATCTTTTCGCTCGCTTCGCTTCCGCCCGCCGTGCCCGGTTATCTGTCGCGACGTTGCCTGTCTGGACACGCCGTCGCCGCAACATGCAGCAATTCCAGAGCCGCCATTTGCCCCCATTGAGGAAAATGCGCCGGAGTACGAAGCAGTTACCTCTTGTCGGGAGAATTCACGAAACGTGGTAAAGAAGTGGTTAACTATGGTCGGAATTTTTTAACTTTTATGGCGGGGACCGAGTTGGCGCCGGGCCGGGCATTGGTTTTGCCAAAAAGGGAGGGCGATATTCCGCGGAAATTTGTTTGACGTTTACGCGCACGTCAAATATTGTCATGCCATATCGGCCGGATTGGCTCCGGCGCCCACGATGCGGAGGAACATCGGTAATGCCTGTTTACAAGGCCCCAGTCAAAGACACGCTTTTTATCCTGAACGACGTTCTCGGCCTGGAGCGGTATAACAACCTGCCCGGCTTCGAAGATGCAACCCCCGATATGATCGAGGCCATCACCGGCGAGGCAGCGAAGCTTGCCGAAGAGCGGCTTTTCCCGCTCAACCTTTCCGGCGACCAAGAGGGCTGCAAGCGCGCCGATGACGGCTCCGTCTCCGTTCCCGATGGTTTCAAGGATGCGTATGACGCCTATTGCGAAGGCGGCTGGATCGGCCTTGCCGTTCCGCCGGAATTCGGCGGGCAGGGGCTGCCCTATACGCTGCATGCCGCTATCGGCGAATATATGTCTTCTGCGAACCTGTCGCTGATGATGTATCCCGGCCTGACGCAGGGTGCGATTGCCGCCATTCTCGTGCACGGCACGCAGGCGCAGAAGGACACCTACCTGCCGAAGATGGTGGGAGGCACCTGGTCCGGCACCATGAACCTTACCGAACCCCATTGTGGTACCGATCTCGGCCTTCTGCGCACCAAGGCGGTGCCGCAGGCTGACGGCAGCTACAAAATTTCCGGACAGAAAATCTTCATCTCCGCCGGTGAACATTCCATGACGGAAAATATCGTCCATCTGGTGATCGCCCGCATCGAGGGCGCGCCTGAAGGCACCAAGGGCATTTCGCTGTTCATCGTGCCGAAATTCCTCGTCAAGGAAGACGGCACCCCCGGTGAACGCAACGGCGTTACCTGTGGTGCCATCGAACACAAGATGGGTATTCATGGCAATGCCACCTGCGTCATGAACTACGATGAGGCGACGGGTTATCTGCTCGGCGCGGAGAACAAGGGCCTCTCGGCCATGTTCGTGATGATGAACGAGGCCCGCCTCGGTGTCGGCCTGCAGGGGCTTTCGGTAGGCGAGATCGCCTATCAGAACGCCGTCGAATATGCCCGCGAGCGTATTCAGGGCCGCTCGCTGTCCGGTGCCAAGTTCCCGGACAAGAAGGCCGATCCGATCATCGTGCACCCCGATATCCGCCGCACGCTGATGACCATCAAGGCCTACAATGAGGCCGGCCGCGCCTTCCTTCTGTGGACCGCGCTGCAATCCGATATCGCCCACCGTGCCGCTGACGAGAAACAGCGGCAGGCGGCGGATGACCTGCTCGGCCTCGTCACGCCGATCCTGAAAGGTGTCTTGACCGACAAGGGCTTCGACCATGCCGTGATGGCGCAGCAGGTCTTCGGCGGCCATGGCTACATCGAGGAACATGGCATGAGCCAATATGTCCGCGATGCGCGTATCACCATGATCTATGAAGGTGCGAACGGCATTCAGGCGCTCGATCTGGTCGGCCGCAAGCTCGGCATGAATGGCGGCCGCGCCGTCATGGCGCTGTTCAAGGAAATCGGCGATTTCTGCGAGGAGAACCGTGCCGACGAAAAGCTCAGCCTTTACACCAAGGGCTTGAAGAAGGGCTTGAACGACCTGCAGGCCGCAACCATGTGGTTCATGCAGAACGCCATGGCCAAGCCCGACAATGCCGGCGCCGGCTCGACCGACTACATGCACCTCTTTGGCATCGTGGTGCTGGGTTACATGCAGGCGCGCATGGCGAAAGCCGCGAGTGAGGCGCTTGCGGCAGGCAGCGCTTCGGACGAGGATTACCTCAAGACCAAGCTTGTCACGGCGAAGTTTTATATGGAGCGCATCATGCCGGAAACGGCGCTGCGCAAGGCCCGCATCGAAACCGGCGCGGACACCATGATGGAACTGGCTGCGGAAGCATTCTGAGACATCTGGCGTTCATAGCGCCACAGGGAGAGAGTTTATGACCGACGTATTTATCTACGACCATGTCCGCACCCCGCGCGGACGCGGCAAGAAGGATGGCAGCCTGCATGAGGTGCCTTCCGTTCGCCTTGCCGCCAAGACGCTGGAAGCCATCCGCGACCGCAACGGGCTCGACACCTCTGCTGTCGATGACATCATCATGGGCTGCGTCGATCCTGTCATGGATGCCGGCGCGGTGATCCCGAAGGCGGCCGCCTTCGAGGCCGGTTATTCCAACAGGGCGCCGGGCATGCAGATCTCGCGTTTCTGCGCCTCGGGTCTCGATGCCATCAACTTCGCGGCCGGCAAGGTCAAGGCCGGTTCGGACGATATCGTCATCGCCGGCGGCGTGGAAAGCATGTCGCGCGTCGGCATGGGCATGTCGGGTGGCGCCTGGTACATGGACCCCTCGGTCAACTTCCCGGCCTTCTTCATGCCGCAGGGCGTGTCGGCCGATCTCATCGCCACCAAATATGGTTTCTCCCGCGACGATGTGGACGCCTATGCCGTCGAAAGCCAGAAGCGCGCGGCGCATGCCTGGGACAAGGGCTATTTCAACAAATCAGTCGTTCCGGTGAAGGACCAGAACGGCCTGACCATCCTGGACCGCGACGAACATATGCGTCCCGGCACGGACATGCAGGCGCTGGCTTCTCTCAACCCCTCCTTCCAGATGCCGGGCGAAATGGGCGGCTTCGAAGCTGTCGGCATCATGGCACATCCGGAAGTGGAGCGGATCAACTACGTGCACCATGCCGGCAACTCCTCCGGCATCGTTGATGGTGCTGCCGCCGTGCTGGTCGGCTCCAGGGCTGGCGGCGAGGCGATGGGTGTCAAACCGCGTGCTCGTATCAGGGCTTTCGCCAATATCGGCTCCGATCCGGCGCTGATGCTGACCGGCCCGGTGGACGTCACCGAAAAGCTTCTGAAAAAGACCGGAATGTCGATTGCCGATATCGATCTTTTCGAACTCAACGAGGCCTTTGCGGCCGTCGTGCTGCGTTACATGCAGGCCTTCGACATCGACCATGGCAAGATGAACGTCAATGGCGGCGCCATCGCCATGGGCCATCCGCTCGGTGCAACCGGCGCGATGATCCTCGGCACGGTGCTGGACGAGCTGGAGCGGCGCGATCTCAACACCGCGCTCGTCACGCTCTGCATCGGCGCGGGCATGGGCACGGCGACGGTTATCGAGCGCGTTTAAGGCAGCGGCAACACTCCCGCTTCCGTCATCCTCGGGCTTGACCCGAGGATCCATGCCAGAGGTGCTGGATGGTCGGGTCAAGCCCGACCATGACGTAAAGGTAGAGTTCGCCGCGTCGCGAAATTCAGGGAAGAGGAATCCCAAATGAGCACTTACACCAATTTCACCATCGAGACGGATGCAGACGGCATTGCGCTTGTCACCTGGGACATGCCGGAAAAATCCATGAACGTCTTCACGTCAGGGGTGATGGACGAGCTGAACGCCATTGTTGACGCGACTGTCGCTGATAGCGCCGTCAAGGGCGTCGTCTTCACTTCCGGCAAGAGCACGTTTTCCGGCGGCGCCGATCTTTCGATGATCAAGTCGATGTTCTCCTTCTACAATGACGAGAAGGCGAAGAACCCGGATCAGGCGGCGGCAAAGCTGTTCGAACTGGTCGGCCGCATGACGGGCCTGTTCCGTAAGATCGAGACCAATGGCAAGCCTTGGGTCTCGGCGATCAACGGCACCTGCATGGGCGGTGCGTTTGAGCTTTCGCTCGCCTGCCACGGCCGCGTGGCCTCCAGCGCCAAGAGCCTCAAGATCGCCCTGCCGGAAGTCAAGGTCGGCATCTTCCCTGGCGCCGGCGGCACCCAGCGCGTGTCGCGCCTGACGGATGCTCAATCCGCCTTGCAGATGATGACCACCGGCCAGTCGCTGACTGGCGCGCGTGCCAAGGCCATGGGGCTGGTGCATCAGGTGGTGGAGCCGGATCAGCTGGTCGCGACCGCAAAGCAGATGATCAAGGACGGCCTGAAGCCGGTCGCGCCCTGGGATGAAAAGGGCTTCAAGGCCCCCGGTGGCGGCATCTGGACGCCGGCCGCAGCCCAGCTCTGGCCGGCCGCCCCCGCCATCCTGCGCCGTGAAAGCGCCGGCAACTATCCGGCTGCACTTGCCATCCTCAAATGCGTCTATGAAGGCCTGCAATTGCCCTTCGATACGGCGCTGAAGGTGGAGCAGCGTTATTTCACCGAAATCCTTCGCTCGAAGGAAGCCTTCGGCATGATCCGCTCACTGTTCATTTCCATGCAGGAACTGGGCAAGGGCGCGCGCCGCCCGGCCGGCCAGCCGAAGACGGAGTTCAGGAAGGTCGGCGTCGTTGGCGCGGGCTTCATGGGTGCTGCCGTCGCTTATGTCACCGCCGCAGCTGGCATCCCCGTCACGCTGGTGGATCGCGATCAGGAAGCGGCCGACAAGGGCAAGGGCCATTGCGAGGAAAGCGTCAAGGCCGCCATCGGCAAGGGCAGGCTGACGCAGGATGAGGGCAAGGCCTTGCTCGACCTCGTCACCCCGACGGCGGATTACAAGGCGCTCGCCGATGCCGATCTCGTCATCGAAGCGGTCTTCGAGGACCGCGACGTGAAGAAGGCGGTCATCGAGGCCGTGGAAGCCGTGCTGCCGGAAGGGGCGATCTTCGCCTCCAACACCTCCACTTTGCCCATCACCGGGCTGGCGAAGAACTCCAAGCGTCCGACCGATTTCATCGGCATCCACTTCTTCTCGCCGGTCGAGAAGATGATGCTGACGGAAGTGATCCTCGGCAAGGAAACCGGCGACAAGGCACTCGCCGTCGCGCTGGATTATGTCGCGAAGATCAAGAAGACGCCGATCGTCGTCAACGATACGCGCGGCTTCTTCGTCAATCGCTGCGTGCTACGTTACATGGCGGAAAGCTACGACATGCTGATCGAAGGCGTGCCCGCCGCGATGATCGAAAATGCCGCGAAATTCGCCGGCATGCCGGTTGGCCCGCTGGCGCTGAATGACGAGGTGGCGATCGATCTTTCCTACAAGATCCTGAAAGCCACCGTCGCCGATCTCGGCGAAAAGGCTGTCGATCCGCGCCATATGGAGCTGGTGAAGAAGCTGGTGGAAGGCGAGGGCCGTTTTGGTCGCAAGAACGCCAAGGGCTTTTACGATTACCCGCCAAAGCCCGCCAAGAAATCCCTCTGGCCCGGCCTGAAGGATCTCTATCCCCAGCAGAAGCCTGAGGACGTGGATATGGAGGTGCTGAAACAGCGCTTCCTCGTCACCGTGGCGCTGGAAGCCGCCCGTACGGTGGAAGAAGGCATCGTTACCGATCCACGCGAGGCGGATGTCGGCTCCATCCTCGGTTTCGGCTTCGCGCCCTATACCGGCGGTGCGCTGTCCTACATTGACGGCATGGGCGTGAAGAACTTCGTCGCGCTGGCCGAGAAGCTCAGCGAAGCCTACGGCCCACGCTTCAAGCCTACACCGCTGCTGAAGGACATGGCCGCAAAGGGCGAGACCTTCTACGGTCGTTTCGACCCCTATGCCAGCGCCGCGAAAGCGGCATAAGACACCAAGGCGGACCATGGAACAGGCCCTTCGGGGCCTGTTTTATTATGCGGATGCCATCGCTTTTCGTGCATCCTTTGCCGGGCTGAGGCGTTGAAAAGCGTGACCGGGCAAAACGCCTGCCGCCACGCAATCAGCACGCCTCAGGAGACAGCGATGAAAGCACCACTGCGATCCCACGGTTTCGACAAGCCCTCGGACCTCGATGACCATCTGGCCGAACTGGACGAAGAGGCTGAGGCAAGGACTGCGGAAGCAAAGGCGGAAAAACCCGCAGCAAAGAGAACGCGTGCTGCCGATGCCATCGACCCGAAGCTGCGCGCCGAACTGGATGAACTTCGCAAAGAGGTCGACAGGATTCGCCGCGATGTCAAACGGCTGGAGGCTGCCCGGCATTCCGGCCACAGGCCCGCACAGCCGCAGCATGAACGCGACCGCGAGAATTCCCGCCTGATGACCGTGGTGCGCTCCGTTGCCGTCACATCGCTCGCAAGCCGCATCTTCGCGTCCTCGCCTATGATGGCGGCGCTGGTGGCCGTGGTGCCGTTCGCGCTTGGCCTCGCCATCCGGCGCAGCGAAGGGGCATAGCCGCCACCGACGCGGGCGCTAGTTCGGCCGGATCGGCCTTGCCCGAACCCGGCTGCGGGCGGATACGTGAGGTGCGGCGGATGCCCGATAGCGGATTTTCCCTTGCAATCCGGCCTTTGCAGGGCACACATTTCAGCCATCCACAGGCACCGTGAAAAAACTGTCAAAAAACTTCGCGATGGCGCTTGCCATGTCCGAACAAGATGTTATAACCCCGCTCACTTTCGGGGCGCCAAACAGCCCTGACCGCCAAAAGCGGAGGTTCTTCAAGGACCTGCAGTGCCCGGATAGCTCAGTTGGTAGAGCAGCGGATTGAAAATCCGCGTGTCGGTGGTTCAAATCCGCCTCCGGGCACCATTCTAAGCCCTTACTATGTCTATCTTTTTCCATCATCTGCCGCTTTCTGTTCTGCATCAGTTTGACAAACTTTTTCTCAAAGTTTGACAGACTTGGTTTTCCGTTTGTTCAGTTCGGCCTCGAAATCGGCCACCGCACTCTGTGCCTGTTTCGACCTGTCGGCACGGCGGGAATAGTGCTTCGCCATGGCTTCGGTCGCGTGACCCAAGACGAGGGCGATAGTCGCGTTGTCGCGTCCCATTTCGGCAAGGATCGTCCCGACTGTGTGACGAAGCCCCTTGAGGGTTAGTCCAGGCTGAATGGTGCTAGCCTCTTCGAGCTTCTTCTTGATCCGGTCCCAATTCGTGCTGAAACCGTTGTACGTCCACGGCTGGCCCCGGCTGCTGGCGCAGAGAGTAATGGCGCTGTGGACTGGGGAAGCGTCCAGCGCCTCTCTGACTGGCGCAAACAACGGGAGGTAAACCGGCTGGCCGGTCTTATTGCGGCGGGTGTCGATTCCCGCGCTTGAAATAGCTGTCTTCGGCAGCGCCAAAGCGTCCTGCGGATCAAGGCCGTAGAACATCATGAGGCTGAACGGCAGGAGCATATGAGGCGGCAGCGCTGCCAAGACGGCCTCACGCTCCGCATCCGTCCAAGGCCGGTTTGCATCGGGAAGGTCTTTCGGGCGCTCCGCTAGGCTGACGTGTTCAACCGGGTTTTCCTTCACGTACTCGTACTCCATGCCCCAAGCGAAGATGATGGACAGGACGGAACGGACGTAGTTTGCGAAGCGAAACTTATGCTGCTGTTCGGCCTGATCGCGAATTTTAGCGACACGGCCCCGCGTGAACCAATCAAGGGGCTGGTCCTCAATCGGCTGGAGCCAGTCGAAAACCTTCTGGTAATCGGACTGAGTGCGCGGCGCTCGCTTCTGAAACTTCGGGCTAGCGCGATACTTTTTGATGAGCATGCCGAGCGTTCCCGGCTTTGCTGCCTTCACCTCATACAGCTTGTTGATACGGTGCACTTCCATGTCGAAGGCGAGGCTATAGACCTCGAATTTCTGGCAATCGACTTTGTGTCCGGTCGCACGATGATAAGCACGCCAACGAAACGGAGGCTTCTTGTCGCGCTGGATTTTCCAACCGGCGTATTTGTTTACCCGTTTTTCGCGCGTCTTGGTCATAAGCGCGTACCGCCCAGCTTGCCGATAATGTCATCATCGGCGGCATCTGCGCCGCCCTTGAGTTCATCAAGCCACTTATCCAGATCACGCACATCGTACAGCTTCACATCGCCCGGCATGGCAATGGGCGTCACGGGGCAGGTGACCGGAAAGCGCTTCTGCGGAATACCGAGGTAATCCGCAGCCATTTTCAGGGAAAGCATTCGGGGCTGGATGACGCGAATATTGAGCATCGCGTTCGTCATCAGCGCCGTTCCCTCTTCTTCCTGTTGATGAAGTTGCGCAGGTCTACGCGGGTCATTTTGATGGCGCTAAATTTGCCTAGCGGCTGGTAGCTGGGGATCACACCAAGGGCGTGATAGCGCCGAACGGTCTTTGTTGAACAACCGAGTTCAACGGCAATCTCTTTCACGCCAAGATGCGTGTCTTTTTCGTTTTTCATAGTTCGCTCTTTCCAGATGACAAAGCGGAAAAGCGGCAAAATCTGCCGCCCCTCAGAGCGTTCAGTTTGGCTGGCTTTCTGCAACAATCAGACTGGGAAGGAACAAATCGCTATAGCTGAAGCCGAGCGATGCCAAATGATCGCTCCCTGCAAAAAGTGATACCTTACGCTGGACATCCGCATGGGTGCGGCATTGGAAAGAAAGCAGAGCTTCGGCAGCAACATCCTCAGATTTGGATTCCGGCCCATCGCCTTCATCCCCTATGCTAAGCCGCTCGCGCCACTTTTCGTGAGCAGCCCGCCATGTGGCAATAACGCTTTCCAATTCTTCACTAGCCACGCTCACAGTTTTGTTTGTCGGTGGACGGTCCAACTGCACCGTCACCACGGACATTTTATCCACCGCCATATCCAACTCTTCAGCACGTTTCAGGCAGTCACCCAGCACGAAGGCGATGGAGCGCTTTTCTTCAGGCCGAATAAGGTTGAAATTCTGCGCAACAGGACCGTCTATGATCCCCTCTGCGGTTGTTCCGGGAAAAAGGACAAGGTCCGCCTTTTCCTGCAGTATTTCCAGCATGCAGGTGAGATTGTAAGACAAATGGCAGATATCATTCGCCATCGTGTAAAGCGAACCCTCGCTTGCGACACTTGCGTTAGCAGCATTCTGCAGTGTAGGTTTCATGACATAACCTTTCGTTGGGTTTAAAAAAGCCGGCGCACGAGTTTACGAGGCTCGAGGTGCGTCGGCTTTTTCCGTTGAAACATTCATCCCTTCGAGAATCAGTTTCCGAATCGTTGCCGCTCGTGTCCGGATACGGTTTTCAAAGCTGTATTCATCGATCTGTTTGAGCAGTCCGGGTTCAAGCATGACCGGAACTCTTTCCGATTTCTTTTCCTTCATGATCTTACGAATCCAATCATCAAAGTTACGCAAGTTGCACAACTTATTAAGATGAGGATTTTAATTGCGTCAACCAGAAAGTTGTGCAACTTGTACAAAATTTCGAGGGTGTTGATATGTCAAAGAAAAAAGAGCTTAAAGACCAGCGCATTCCGATAATGATGACAGAGTCGGAAGTGCAGGCGTTAGATGACTGGTCGTTCAAGAATAGAATCAGGTCCAGAGGGGAAGCTATCCGTAGGCTGTGCCATGTGGGTCTGACCTTTGACGATCACCGGAAGGAAGTACTATCTTCCCATGCTGCCATATTGAATGAGGCGATTAAGGGCATACCGGCCGCAAGAGAGATTGCAGAGAAGGGCAGTGCCAGCCTTCTTGAACGGAAGGTCTCCCATGCGCTCATTAAGACGCTAGCAACAGCGATGTCGTCAACACTATTGCTAAGGATGCTGACGGGGATTGCCAATAACGTCAAAGCAGACGAAGATTTCGATAAAATTCTTACGGAATCCATGGAATTGACCAAGGGCCTCAAAGAAGAACATGAGCTTTTGATGGCTGATTTTGACGAGCCGATTGTGGAAAAAGAGCAATGAGCTCTTTCTCACGAGCTAGCCCAGCAACGACTAGAGAGTAGAATGAAAATTACCAAGATGGATAGTCCCGAAAAAAAGCGGCTAGAAGCGTTGGAAACATACGAAGATTTCAACGGTCCGATACAAGCGAGCGATTGCGCCCTGAACTCAGCAAACCACTACCAAGCACAACAGGCCACAGAGATTCTCGCGGAAACTCTCAAGACATTTCTTATGCAAAACCCCGTGATCCTTGGTGACCCCGCGCTCTTTAGGCTTGGCGTTCATGCGCAAGATGCGCTGGATGCAATCGGCACTACACTCAGCGAGAGATAGGTGTAATTTGACCCGTCGCCCATCCCATCCCGGCGCACTTCTGGCAGATGTTTTGCCAGAAACGGGTAAAACAATTTCTGAGCTATCTCAGCTCATCAGCATATCCGCAACCGAACTGGAAAGCATACTGAAAGAAGAGGCGGCAATCACTCCCGAAATTGCCGAAAAACTCGGTGCTTTTTTTGGCGATGGCGCCGCAATCTGGATGAATATGCAGGCCGCTCATGACAATTGGGCAGACCTGAGTGCAGCCGTTCAGGCCGAAATTGAATACCTCGACTATCCGATAATTCACGAACCATACCGCGAAACGGTCAGCTACCGGTGCCCTTGCTGCAGGTGCCTCACCCTTCATGAGCGAGCAGGTTACGAAATCTGCCCAGTCTGCTTTTGGGAAGACGATGGACAAGATGACCCATATGCTGACCAGGTGCGAGGTGGGCCGAATGCCGATCTATCCCTCACGCAGGCCCGGCAGAATTACGCCA